>DHVO01000040.1 GCA_002412705.1 Bacteroidales bacterium UBA5206
CTTGCTAAAAGTCAAATTACTAGAGATACTGGCTCTGCTAAAGGGGTTGACTCTTAAGCGAGCTTGTAATGTAATAAGGTGTTGGATTGGCTACTGGCTCTCTAGGCTCACCAAAAGGAGCTACGTGTTTGGCCTGCCCGTGGCATTAACTTTTGAGAGCGCTTCCTCTTGCAACCTTCATTGTCCCGATTGTCCCCGTGGGGCAAATTCCCTTACCCGCTCCAAAGGGCTAATGTCCATGGTGCTGTTTGAGCGGCTGGTTAACGATGTGTGGACTTATACCTTACATGTACAACTTTTTTTCCAAGGAGAACCAACTCTAAATGCAAATCTAGCTTCCATGGTAGAGGCGCTCTCGGCAAAGCGAATCTTCACTGTTGTTTCAACTAACGGGCAACTAGTAACAGCTGATATTGCGCAAGGTTTGGTTCGTGCGCAGCTGGGTAAAATTATTGTATCGGTTGATGGAACCACACAAGAGGTTTACAGTCGCTATAGGGTAGGGGGCGCACTAGATAGAGCGCTTGATGCAATACAACTAGTTGCCCGTGCCAAGAAGCAACAGAACGCTAGCTACCCTATTATAGAAATGCAGATGCTGGTGTTTAGCTATAACCTGCATCAGATTCCTGATGCTAAGCAGCTTGCTAAGCAATACGGTGCAAATGTGGCAACGTTTAAAACTGCTCAGTTCACATATCCTAATCAGGAAAAAGCGCTAATACCTTTGGATACTAAGTACTCCCGATACTACGTATCTCCACATGGCGATGTTCTTCTAAAGGGAAACCCTTCGGTAAGCTGCTCAAAGCCTTGGTTTAGTAGTGTAATTGCCTACAATGGCACCGTTGCTCCCTGCTGCTGGGATAAGGATGCTTCTGTGTCCCTTGGAGGAGCCGATGCCGAGTCTTTTAGGTCCATTTGGTTTGGTGAGGAGTACAATAGGTTTCGCCTACGACTGCTTAGTAATAAGCAGCAAATACCCATTTGTGCCGACTGCCCCAATGGCAGAATCCGTTTCGGGTTTCATTAGATGTGAGGCTTTAGTGAAAGTTTATTTAAGGGGATTCAGCATGTTCTAAAATTAAGAACTTACCCTCTTCCTGGAATAAAAGGGAATAATGTTAAGAGATGTTATACTATAGAGTATAAAGAAAATTTAGAAATAATTTGAGAATAGTAGATCAATTCGATACTTTTATTGAATAATTACTAAGCATGAATGCGAAGGAATATATAAAATATCTGCTATCAATTGAAAGCTACTCTTTTTCATTAGATGAGATTGCTGCCGAAACTGGTGGCAGCAGTAATTCTTTAAAGTTTGAACTCTTAAGATTGTCTGAGAAAGGTGAAGTATTGAATCTCCGTAAGGGATTTTATTTAATTATAACACCAAGGTATTCTTCTGTAAAGAAACTGCCAATTCAACTCTATTGTGATAAGTTATTTAGGTCTCTTAATAGAAATTACTACGTAGGTTTGTTTTCAGCAGCAAAACTTTATGGTGCGAGTCATCAGCAGGTTCAGCGAGATTACATAATAACAGAGAAACCAAAACTTAACGATATATCAAAAAAAACAATTGACATTCGATTTTTTACAACCAGCAATTGGTCAGATAAAAGTATCCGCATTAAAAAATCAGATGCTGGCATTTTTAAAATCTCCAGCCCTGCGTTGACAATTGCTGATTTAATTCACTACCAAACAAAATTGGGTGGGGTAAACAGAATATCAGCAGTAATAGAGGAACTTGCAGAGGAACTGACCGAATCCGATATGCAGGAACTATTAACTTGGTATCCCAATAGAAGTACTCTTCAACGATTTGGATTTTTACTTGAACAGTTTGGGGTTGGAGAAGTGTTTCAAGAGATGATTTATTCAGAACTAGAGGCGAAAAAGTTTTTCCCTGTTTTGTTAAGCCCAAAGTCAGAAGAAAAGCCAGGTGCTGTTGATAATAAGTGGAAGGTTGTTCCTAATGTAAAACTAGAAAGCGATTCATGATTCCAAAACCATATATAGCAAAGTGGTAGGATCACGCACCATGGAATGACTTTTCACAGGTTGAGCAGGATTTGATTATTTCTCGTGCCTTGGTGGAAATATTCTCAGATGACTTTTTGCGCGGGAAACTTGCATTTAGGGGAGGAACCGCATTGCATAAACTTTATCATAATCCTGCACCTCGGTATTCTGAGGATATTGATTTGGTGCAAATTGAAGAAGGCCCAATAAAACCTATAATGGAAAGGTTAAATGAAGTCATTACCTTTTTTGAGGAGAAAAGAACAACACAGGTTCGTGGGCATGGAGCCAAAGCTTTGTACCGTTTTACTTCAGAATATGAAGAGATACGAATGCGATTGAAACTCGAGATTAATTGTAAGGAGCACTTTAATGTGCTCAACTGGGTTGATTTTCCCTTTGAAGTTGAAAGCGATTGGTTTTCTGGTAAGGCAAATATAACAACATACAATATAAATGAACTTTTAGGAACAAAACTTAGGGCTTTGTATCAAAGAAGCAAAGGAAGGGATCTATTTGATTTATATTATACGCGGCAAAACAAGGATTTGGACTATGAGCAGATTATAGCTTGTTTTAAGGAATATACTTCATTTGCAACAGGGAAAAAACCTGCAAGTAAAAAAGAGTTTCTGCTTAATGTGGAAGAGAAAGAGGTTAGCGCAGAGTTTCTAGGCGATATGGAAGCTTTGCTAAGACCTGAAATTAAATACAACCAAAGCGAAGCGTTCGATTGGTTAAAGAGGGAGTTAATTGAAAGAATGTAAAAATGGCTGGTACTATAAAACAAAACTAAGAGTTGAAGAGAGTGTAAATTAGACTCTGTCCAGTGTTTATCATTTGATTTTTAAAAGCATCATGTGTTTGTATTCCAATTTTCCCTCTGTTTGTCGCGCTGCCTATCGTCTTTCTTCCTAAATTACACCCAGTTTTAACAAAATGTTAAAAGGAGTTATCATGGCAAAGAAAAAAATCCTGTTGGTTTCAGGAATATTGGCGCTTGCCCTAGCCATTTTCCTATCACTACCCCAGAACTGGTACATTGTAAAGGCACTCATATATCAGAAGCCTAATATCGACGATATGCGCCTTTTCCACAACAGAACCGTTGATTCTGGCGATGTAAGTCCCTGGCGTTTTTCTCCTAGCTATGGGAGCGTGGTGCTTAATAGACAAGCCGATTCCGTACTCACGCTTTATAAAACCACGGCTTACCTTGTTACAGTTGACTCATCGCTGCTTTTTGAGGCCTACTTTGATGGGTATGGTCCAGACTCGGCCAGCAACTCATTCTCCATGGCAAAAAGCATAGTTGGATTGCTAATAGGTTGCGCTATCGACGATGGCTATATTTATAGCGTGGATCAACCCATTGCCCATTTTTTACCAGAATTCGATACCCCTACCTTAAGTTCTATTACCATTAAGCACCTGCTAACAATGAGTAGTGGTTTAAGCTGGGACGAGGCATACTCTAGCCTGTTCTCCATGACCACAAAGGGTTTTTATGGTAACGATATTGCAGCCCTAGTGCTTAATCAGCATCGGGTATCGGAGCCAGGAGTCCAATTTGAATACAGGAGTGGCGATACGCAGCTGCTTTCCCTTATCATTAGTAGGGTAACCGGGAAATCGGTGTCGCAATACGCTGCGGAGAAGCTTTGGAAACCCCTAGGGGCAGAGCACCCTGCATACTGGAGCCTCGATAAAGAGGATGGGAACGAGAAGGCTTTCTGCTGCTTTAATTCCAATGCACGCGACTTTGCCCGTATTGGACAGCTGGTTCTAAATAATGGCATAATAAATGGACAACAGGTTATCTCCTCCGATTACTTGCAAAGCGCCATATTCCCAGATACCACGCTGGTTGATCCTGAACTTGGTGGAGTAAAGAATACCCGCTACGGTTACCAGTGGTGGTATATTCGCTATCGCGATATGGATATCCACTATGCCCGTGGAATTCTTGGCCAGTACATTTTTGCCATTCCTTCTAAGCGGATGGTTGTGGTAAGACTAGGCCATTTCCGTAGCAACGAAAAGCAAAATGGACATCCGTTGGATGTTTATCGTTACCTTGACATTGCTTTTGATATGGTTGAGGTTGCGAACTAGTTAGCCCCTTAGCCTATACTTGTAGGCACATTCTACTCTTGTAAAGGAGTACATTATGCGTATTAATCATTAACCCAACAATTAATGGATAAGCTTAGAGTTAAGTTGCTTGCGTTTGCCAATGCCGATCAGGCTGTATTTAATCGTGGAAAGAAGCGTTTGCTTAAGCTGTTTGAGCAGGAAAAGGTTGAATTTGTTGATAATAAGCCCGATATACTTGTGTTTTTAACTGGTGGCTCCGAGCGTGCTGCCATCAACCTTTTACAGGAATATAGGTATTATCCCATGTTTGCCTCCCGCGACGAGAATTCCTGGGCGGCAGCTTCGGAGGTAAAGGCTTGGATGGCTCAAAACCACATAACATCTACCCTTCGCGACATAGACGATCCTAAGTCGGTTGACCTTGTGCGCGATTTCCATATGATTAAGAATGGTCTAAAGCGACTGCAGGGGCAGCGATTGGGCATGGTTGGAACACCATCCGATTGGCTGGTTGCATCGCTGGTTAGCCCATTTATACTGCAGAGTCGCTTTGGGGTGGAGACAGTTGAGATTCCATGGGCATCGGTTCCTCTTCCTGAGGTATCGGCTGTTGGCGGCGATTTTGTATCCTTCTTCTCTTCCGAGGAGCATAAGGAGGAGCTCCTCCAGTCGGGACGTTTATACGAAGCCCTAACTCAGGCCGTAAAGGTAGAAAAACTCTCGGCCCTATCGGTAGAGTGCTTCTCGTTGGTTAACTCCTGCAACCTAACGGCATGCCTGGCTTTAGCCAAGCTCAGCATGGATGGGATTCCTGCTGGTTGCGAGGGCGATATGTGCAGCGCAATAGGCATGATGATATCAAAAGAGGTTTGTGGTGTTATACCCTGGATGGCCAATATTGCCCACGTTAATGGCGATAAAGCCCTTTTTGCGCACTGTACAGCTCCAGCCAATTTGTATAAAAAGTTTCATCTCGATACCCACTTCGAAACAAATAAGGGACTTGCACTGGGCGGCGAGCTAAAAGGCGAAAAAGTTACCGTTTTTAGGTTTGATAGCACGCTGAACAAGATGTTTGTAACACTAGCCAAGGTTTCTGGGCATCCTAAGAGTAAAATGGCTTGCAGAACGCAGCTAGAGGTTCATTTAACACCCGAAGCCCAAAGGTATTTTGTTGAGAATCCGTTAGGGAATCATCACCTTATTATTCCAGGCGATTACACGCAACGCTTTGCGCTATTGGCAATGGTCTTGAATCTTAAGTTGGTGTAGAAAACAAAAAAGGGGCAAAAGCCCCTTTTTATTATACTGTGAGAATCTCCTTCTCTTTTCTGTCGAGCAGCTCGTCTACCTTTTTGTTAAAAGAATCGGTTATTTTTTGGACGTTTGCTTCGCCATCCTTCGCCATATCCTCGGCAAGTCCATTCTTTTGTAACTTTTTAATCTCCTCATTGGCATCGCGGCGGGCATTTCTAATGCTTACGCGGGCATGCTCACCTTCCTGCTTAACCTGCTTAACTAGGTCTTTACGCCTCTCCTCGGTTAGCGGAGGAACGGAGATACGAATTACCTCCCCGTTATTTTGAGGGTTAAAGCCAAGGTTAGCGGCCATAATGGCCCTTTCTATTGGGTCAATTAGTTTCTTTTCCCAAGGCTGAACCGTTATGGTTCTAGCATCAGAGCTTCCAACATTGGCCACCTGCGATAGGGGAGTCAATGTGCCATAGTAGTCAACCATTACCCCAGAGAGCATGGCGGGATTCGCCTTTCCTGCGCGAAGTACGCGGAGCTCATTTTCTAGGTGATCTACGGCTTTTTGCATTCGGTCACTTGCCTCTTCAATGCAAAAGTCTAATTCTTCTTTCATGGTCTGGTGCTTTATTTTTTCGGAGACTAAATTATCTAATTTCTAACCAAAGTTCCAATTTTTTCGCCTAAAAGCAACTTTTTTAGGTTTCCTTGGGTATTCATATCAAAAACTACAATGGGTAGATTATTCTCGCTGCACATAGTGAACGCGGTAAGGTCCATAACCTTAAGCTTCTTCTCGTAGGCCTCGCTAAAGGTTATTTCGTCGTACTTAACAGCCGATGGATCTTTCTCTGGATCGGCAGTGTAAACACCATCAACTCTAGTACCTTTTAGGAGTGCTTGCGCCTCAATCTCTACGCCGCGAAGTGCTGAGGCAGTGTCGGTAGTAAAGAATGGATTTCCTGTACCTCCTGCAATAATGGCTACAAACCCTTGCTTAAAGGCTTCTAGTACTTTTGCTTTGGTGTAGAGTTCGCCAACGGGTTCCATTTTGGTTGCGGTAAAAACCTTGGCCTTGCCGCCTAAGCTTTCAATAGCCGATTGTAGCCCAAGGCTGTTGATTACTGTTGCAAGCATTCCCATTTGGTCGCCCTTAACCCTGTCAACGCCCTTTGAAAGGCCACTAAGTCCTCTGAATATGTTGCCACCGCCAATAACTATTCCAACTTCAACGCCCATTTCGGCTACCTCCTTAACCTGTTTTGCGTAAGAGCTAAGTGTTTCGGGGTTAATGCCGTAACTGTCGTTTCCCATTAGCGCTTCACCGCTAAGCTTGAGTAGAACTCTATTGTATTTTCCCATGGTATTGTTTTGTTCGGCATTCCCTGTTTGGGGAATGGTTTATTCTGTTGTAAAGATAAGTAAGCGCATAAAAAAAGCCTCGATTGTGTCGAGGCTTTTTTTATGAATATTATACAATTACAGAGTAAGCGATACTCTTTTGTATGCTACAACAGTTAGATCTTTGTCAGTTTGTTGTAGGTACTGACGAATGGTGATCTTGTTGTCCTTAACAAAGTCTTGGTTAAGAAGAGTGCTCTCCTTGTAGAACTTGTTAAGCTTACCTTCTGCAATTTTATCAAGCATGTTTTCTGGTTTGCCCTCGTTACGAGCTTGCTCGCGGCCAATTTCGAACTCTTGCTTGCGAATTTTCTCAGGAACATCGTCCTTGTCAATTGCAACAGGGTTCATAGCAGCAGCTTGCATGGCAATGTCACGAACGGTTTGTTCTGCAACATCAGCTTTGTTAACGCCAATTAGGGTACCAAGCTTGCTTCCCATGTGGATGTACGATACAACCTTAGCAGCTTCTGCTTTCTCATAGTAAGAAAGGTCAAATTTCTCACCAGTTACGCCAGATTGTTCTGCAACAAGGTCAGCAACAGTACGTCCGTCAAGAGGAAGTGCTTTAAGTGCATCAAGGTCAGCAGGATTGTTTGCAAGAGCAACGTCAGCAATCTTTTCAGCAAGGCCAACAAAGTCTTGGTTCTTCGCTACGAAATCGGTTTCGCAGTTTAGAACAACCATAACGCCAAAGTTTCCAGCATCGTTGATTTTCGCAACAACAACACCTTCACCCGCTTCGCGGTCGGCGCGTTTGTTAGCGATCGCTTTACCGCGTTCGCGGATAAGCTCAATTGCTTTTTCGTAGTCACCGTTAGCTTCAACAAGCGCGTTTTTGCAGTCCATCATGCCTGCGCCTGTCATTTTTCTTAGTTTGGCTACGTCAGCAGCTTTAATTTCAGACATAGTATTGAGAATTTTTTTGTTCAAAAACTAGTTTTCGTCGTCACCAGCCTCTTCCTCAACTTCAACTTCCTCTTCAACTTCTTCTTCGTCAAGGTCAGCTTTAGTTAGGGCTTTTTTAGGTTTGCGAGCTCTGGTTTTACCAGCATCCTCTTTCTTCTCCTTTTGAGGCTCTTTTTCTTTCTCTACTTTACGCTCCTCAAGGCCTTCTTGAATAGCTTTGGCCATTAGGTCGATAATAAGAGAAATAGACTTCGATGCATCGTCATTTGCAGGTATCACAAAATCAACTAGACTGGGATCACAGCAGGTATCAACCATTGCGAATACCGGAATGTTAAGCCTTTTGGCTTCTTTAATGGCGATGTACTCTTTTTGAACGTCAACAACGAAAAGAGCAGCAGGAAGACGGTTTAGGTCAGCAATTGAGCCTAAGTTCTTCTCTAGCTTAGCACGTTGACGGCTAATTTGAAGCTTTTCGCGTTTTGATAGGCTGTCGAAGGTTCCATCGCTAAACATCTTATCGATAGAGGTCATCTTCTTAACAGCTTTACGGATTGTTGGGAAGTTGGTAAGCATACCACCTGGCCAGCGCTCGGTAACATAAGGCATGTTAACCTGTTTTACGCGCTCTGCAACAATCTCTTTTGCTTGTTTCTTTGTGGCTACAAACAGAACTTTACGTCCTGATTTAGCTATTTGCTTTAAGGCAGCAGCAGATTCGTCAACCTTAACGATGGTCTTCTGTAGGTCGATGATGTGGATGCCGTTGCGCTCCATGAAAATATATGGAGCCATTTTGGGGTTCCACTTACGTTTAAGGTGACCAAAATGAACGCCTGCGTCTAGCAGTTCGTTGAAATTTGTTCTAGGCATTGTAAATGTTTTTGTTTGTTTAGAATTTAGGCAATTACTCAGTAGTCCTTTTCAGAGTCTAAGTAATTTTAGCTAAACTGCCTGCCTAATTAATGTCAAAATACTAACGTTTAGAGAACTGGAATCTCTTCCTTGCTTTTGGTTGACCAGGTTTCTTACGTTCCACTTCACGTGGGTCGCGAGTCATGAAACCGGCTGTCCTTAGCGCTGGCTTGTTCTCTGGGTTAAGCTCAACTAATGCGCGTGCAATACCTAGGCGCACTGCTTCTGCTTGACCAGTAATTCCACCACCATCAAGAGTAACCTTAATGTCATAGTTTCCTACTACATTTAGGGTTTCTAGTGGTTGGTTAACTACGTACTGTAGTAGCTCCGATGGGAAGTACTCTTTTAGGTCGCGACCATTGATGGTAACGTTGCCTTTCCCGTCTTGAAGGTAAACCCTTGCTACCGCAGATTTTCTTCTTCCAACAGCGTTATATACCTGCATACTCATTATTTAATTGAATTAAGGTTGATTTCCTTTGGCTGTTGAGCCTCGTGTGGATGCTCTGGGCCAGCATAAACATGAAGGTTACCAAAAATGGCTCTTCCAAGACGACTCTTTGGAAGCATTCCCTTCACGGCATGTTCAATTACGGCATTTGGGCGACGCTTTAGAAGCTCTTTAGGAGTGGCAAATCTTTGTCCTCCTGGGTAGCCGGTGTAACGAACGTAAACCTTGTCGGTTAGTTTTGAACCGGTAAGGCGTACTTTTTCTGCGTTGATGATAATTACATTATCACCGCAGTCAACATGTGGAGTGTAGTTGGCTTTGTATTTCCCTCTCAAAAGTTTCGCAACTTTGCTAGAGAGGCGCCCCAATACTTCGTTGGTGGCATCCACAACAACCCACTCTTTGGTAGCGGTTGCACTGTTTACCGATACCGTTTTGTAACTAAGTGTGTCCACTGTGTAAACTCCTCTTTTTTAGTTAATACCTGTTACTTTACTGTGATCCTTAAATGCAATAAAATGCGGGTTGCAAAATTACAACTATTTATTTAATTAACAATACGGTTGATTACAATTAAGATGCTTGATTTTAGTTTTGAGACGTGAGGCGATGTGATATATCGGGAGTGGCTGGGAGCATTGGAGGGTGTTGGAATGCTAAGAATATGAGGAAGATATTATAAGAATGCTACCTGAACCCTGAGCGCCAAACGACTAAACACTAACCGCCAACGCCTAGCATTCAAGATTAAGGCATCTGCCAAATCGTTTCACACTTAACGTTTCTCGTCTCACGATTTAAACTATTTTTGGTACTAAATTCTGAAGGATATGGATGGTTTGCTTAAGCCCTTTTGGCATAGGTATATTTATATTGGGGGGTTGATGTTGTCGCTTGTTGCTCTCCCCTTTTCGGTATTTCTACTTAGCGTTGGGCTTATTACCCTTGCGGTAAACTGGGCGCTTAGCGGTTCTTGGAATGTTAAGATGAATAGGCTTAAGGGAAATCTTCCGCTTTATCTGTTTTTACTATTATATCTGGCTGTGGTTGTTGGCTCGTTTTACTCCGACAATAAATTGTATGCCCTTTCTCAGCTGCGGCTAAAATTACCACTTTTGCTTGCTCCTGTGGTTATTGCTTCTAGCGATAGGTTGAGTCGTGTTGAGTTTAAGTGGTTGTTCTCGTCGTTTATTGGTGCGGTTGCTGCCGCATCTGTGGTTAGCACGGTGTTATTTGTGCAAAATTACATTGATGTTAACCACGATTTTAGGTCGGTCTCTCCCTTTATATCTCATATAAGGTTGTCGTTAATGGTTGTGCTAAGCCTTGTTTTGCTAATCTGGAGTTTTGGCACACATAGGCTTGTAGCCATTGGCGCAAGCTCTAAGGGCAAGGTGCTGTATGTAATTCTAATTGTTTGGTTATTACTCTTTTTGGTTGTGCTGCAATCACTAACAGGGATTGTTATTGCAGGCGTGCTTTTGTTAGTGTTTCTTACTCTAATATCGTTGCGCATAAAGGAATCCTTGTGGCGATTCTCGGCCATTGTGGGCATAGTATTCTTTGTGCTTTTCCTTTTCTCCTATGCTACACATATGGTCGATAGGTACTTTACCAAGTATTATATCGATAAGGATAAGCTGCCTACACAAACCATTAACGGGAATCGTTACACTCACGATACTGCAAACTTACAGTATGAAAACGGTTACCCTGTATGGATTAACATCTGTTATACTGAGCTGGAGGAGGGGTGGAGCCGGGTTAGCCAAAAGCCATACGGAGGAACCGATAATTTGGGGCAACCCCTTAGGTTAACTTTAATACGATACCTTACCTCCAAGGGGTTAAGAAAGGATTCGGTTGGTGTATCTAGGTTAGATTCCGTTGATGTGCGCATGGTGGAGTCGGGTGCTACTAGCATCATTTTTCGGGAGCATCGGTTTGGGATTTACCCGCGTGTTTACCAAATGTTGTGGGAGGTTGAACAGTACCTAAATGTTGGGGCAGTAAAGGGAAGTCCTTTGGTTCAGCGATATGTCTTTGCTAAAGCATCGTTGGCCATAATTGCCAATAACTTTTGGTTTGGTACAGGGACAGGCGATTTTGGTGAGGCTTTCCATCATTACTATACTAATAACGAACCCGGAGTAAACCCCAATGCCCGTTTCTTGTCTCACAACCAGTACCTGTTTGTTTGGCTAACCACTGGCTTTTTTGGCTTTGTGCTCTTTGTGGTAGGATTTATAATACCTCCACTATTGCTGGGCTTATGGCGTAATAGGCTATTTATTGCATTTATGCTGATTGTAGGTCTATCAATGCTTAACGAGGATACGCTGGAAACGCATACTGGGGTTAGCTTTGTTGCAATTTTTATATCGCTATTACTATTCTCTGGCTTTAATTCAACTTTTGGAGATGAGTGACCGTTTGGGCAAAGATTTCTTTTGTAGAGATGTGCTTGAGGTTTGCCCCGATTTAATTGGCAAGAATATCGTGCGTAGCTTTGGTGGTGGACGTGTTGAGCGGTTTACAATAACCGAGGTTGAGGCATACCAAGGAACGGCAGACTTAGCTTGCCACGCTAGCAAAGGACGAACACCACGTACCGAGATTATGTTCCACGGCGGTGCGCACGTGTACGTGTACCTTATATACGGAATGTACTGGATGCTGAACTTTGTAACGGGTACCGAGGGTGAGCCGCAGGCAGCCCTTGTAAGGGGCGTTGTGGGCTGTTATGGGCCAGGCAGAGTGGGGCGTTTGTTGCAGCTGGATAAATCTTTTTATGGTGAGGATTTAACAACATCGTCCCGTTTGTGGGTAGAGCCGAGTGACAATATCATTCCAATCATAAAAACTGCTCCCCGTATAGGTGTAGGTTATGCCGGAGAGTATTGGTCTAACCTCCCTTGGCGATTCTATGCTAAGAATCACCCTTAAAGCAAATTGTCTAACGTCTATCGTCTAAAATCTAACATCTAAAGTCTAAAAAAATGAATTTTGTTTTTGCCGAGCCCATTGGATTAACTGATAAGGACAAATCAGATTTTGCTGCCGAGATGCAGCTTCAAAATAACGCGGTTACTTTTTTTGATACTGTTCCTTCTAGTCAGGATGAGCTGTTGGATCGCGCCCTTACTGCCGATGTGCTGGTTGTTAGCAACTATCCCGTTTCGGAGCAGGTGATTAGGGGTGCGCAAAACCTTAAGCATATTGTTGTGGCCTTTACGGGTACCGATCATGTTGCTCAGTCCGCCTGTGCCCAGCGTGGTGTCCTAATTTCTAATGCGGCAGGCTATAGCACACAGGCTGTTGCCGAGCTAACCATTGCCATGGCGTTAGATCTTTTGCGTAAAGTTACTCCCGCCGATGCTGTTACCCGAAGTCTTGGTGGTAGAAATGGTTTTTTAGGTCTTGAGTTGCAGGGGAAAACCTTTGGAATTGTTGGTATGGGACTTATTGGTGAGCGTGTAGCCTTATTGGCCAAAGCCTTTGGGTGCAGGGTTATTGCTTGGTCTAGAACTGTAAAGGCTATTAATGGGGTTGAGTTTGTTTCCTTTGATGATGTGATATCGCAGGCAGATATCCTTTCGCTCCACTTGCCGCTTACTCCACAAACTAAAGGGTTAATTGGCGCGCTGGAGCTGGCAAAGATGAAGCCTTCGGCTATTCTAATTAATACTGCCCGTGCTTTAGTGGTAAACACCAATGCGCTTGCCGATGCGCTTCACGAAGGGATAATTGCAGGTGCAGCAGTAGATATCTACGAGAAAGAACCCCCTTTGGATGCTGACCATCCCTTACTTTTTGCTCCCAATACATTGCTTTTACCTCACATAGGTTTTGCTACTCACGAGGCCATTGCCTTGCGCTCTGGTATAGTGCTACAGAATATTAGGGGCTGGCTAAGTGGAGAGCCACAGAACGTAGTTGGTTAGCTCTTTATTCCATTTGGTAGGGTTGGTTTGCTTGTGCGAGCCAACCTTTTTGTTTGTGGCCAATATAAAATAAAAAAGCCCAATCGGGTTGATTGGGCTTTGCTCCTCATCTAGGACTTGAACCTAGGACCCCCTGATTAACAGTCAGGTGCTCTAACCAACTGAGCTAATGAGGAATTTACAGTACGTTTTGTTACCTTGAGTAGGTGGGCTCCTCATCTAGGACTTGAACCTAGGACCCCCTGATTAACAGTCAGGTGCTCTAACCAACTGAGCTAATGAGGAATTTATTTGTTTAGCAATTGCTGCGTTTCTCAATTGCGAGTGCAAATATATAGCCTTTTTCCAAAGCGACAAAAAAATGACAAAAAATTTGTTTGATTTTTCTTTGTAGGGAAAAGAAGTTGATGCAATTCAGAACAATAGAAATTAAAGGTTATTTTTGTGGTTTACGATTCAATCCCATTTTAGACATGAAAATTCTTGGAATAGGTAATGCTTTGGTCGATATAATGACCAGTTTGAGTGATGAGAAGACCTTGGCAACGCTTAATTTGCCAAAGGGTAGCATGCAGCTGGTTAATGAGCAATCAATGTACCGTGCACTTGATGAAACCAAAGGCTTCTCTCAGGTTTTGGCATCGGGTGGAAGTGCCGCTAATACAATTAATGGACTTGCTAACCTTGGGGTGCAAACCGCTTTTATTGGTAAGGTGGGCGATGACGATATGGGAGCCTTTTTCCGCTCCGATTTAGAAAAAATTGGAATAACTCCTTGCTTACTTCGCGGAAATGCCCCTTCGGGTAGGGCTCTGGCCTTTGTAACTCCCGATTCTGAGCGTACGTTTGCAACCTATTTGGGTTCTGCAATTGAGATGACTGCCGAAGAGCTTACCGACGACATGTTTAAAGGTTACAGCTACTTACACATTGAGGGTTATTTGGTTCAGAACCATAAACTTGTAGAGAGAGCGATGGAGCTGGCTAAAGCCAATGGACTTAAGGTGTCGTTGGATCTTGCGAGCTATAATGTGGTTGAGGCAAACAGGGAATTTCTCCAGTCGATGATTGAGAAGTACGTAGATATTATTTTTGCCAACGAGGAAGAGGCCAAGGCCTATTCTGGCCGAACACCATTTGAGTCGTTGGTAGAGCTATCGAAGTACGTTGATATTGCTGTTGTAAAGTTGGGCGAGAAAGGCTCAATAGTAAAACAGGGGGCTCAGGTTTACGATATTACTGCAGTTCCTGCAAAAAGCATTGACACAACTGGTGCTGGCGACTCTTATGCCGCAGGATTTCTATATGGTCTAACTAAGGGTTTGGATCTTGAGAAGTGTGGCCAAATTGGGTCTGTAATCTCTGCTCGTGTAATAGAGGTTATGGGTCCAAAAATGGATGAGCAACGTTGGGCTCATGTAAAGGGAATGATTGATTTTATTGAGAAGTACGAACAGCAATAGCCCGGTTTTGGGTAACAGAAAAGGCAGCTCGTAAAGGGCTGCCTTTCTTATTCTGGTAGGGTTTATTATCCTAATATCTGCTTTGCTTTCTCAATTCGTGCAATGGTTTCGTCTTTTTCCAATATTTCACAAATTTCGGCAACGCCAGGGCCTTTTGATGCGCCAACAAGGCTAAGCCTCAATGAGTTCATCACCTTGCCCATGCCGTAACCCTTTTCGTTAATGAAGTCTTTAAGCTTAGGTTCGATATTGGTGGCAATAAATGGGGTGATGCCTTGGAACAGCGATACAACCTCGGTAAGTACTGCCGATGTGTCCTCTTTCCAGAATTTTTTGGCGGTGGCCTCATCGTAGCTGCTTGGCGATTCGAAGAAGAAGTTAGCTTGTTCCCAAATCTCATGAATAAAGTTGGCGCGCTCCTTAACAAGGCTAACAATACGCTCAACTTTATTGGTAGGGGCAGCAATGCCCTTATCGCTTAGTATGCTGCTAAACTGAGTAGCAACTTCTGCGTCGCTTTTGCGAATTAGGTACTGGTGGTTGAACCACTTTGCCTTCTCTGGGTCGAATCGGGCTCCCGATTTGTTTACGCGCTCCAAGGAGAACTGCTCAATAAGCTCGTCCATCGATAGTAGCTCTTGGTCGGTTCCTGGATTCCAGCCAAGAAGTGCAAGGAGATTTACAAAGGCCTCAGGATAGTAGCCGTCCTCGCGGTAGCCTCTGGATACCTCTCCTGTTGGTGCCTTCCACAGTAGTGGGAATACAGGAAATCCCATTTTATCGCCATCGCGCTTGCTAAGCTTGCCATTACCTGTTGGCTTAAGTAGTAACGGAAGGTGAGCAAACTGTGGCATTACCTTTTCCCAGCCAAGCGCACGGTAAAGTAGCACGTGAAGTGGAAGTGATGGTAGCCACTCCTCGCCACGAATTACATGCGAAATTTCCATCATGTAATCGTCGGTAACGTTGGCAAGGTGGTAAGTTGGGAGCATATCGGCGCTCTTAAATAGAACCTTATCGTCAAGTGTGCTGGTGTTAACCGTTACCTCGCCACGAATAAGGTCGTTCATTACTACCTCCTCGTTTTCTGGCATCTTAAATCGGATAACCCACTGTTCGCCATTGGCAATGCGTTGCTTTACCTCATCGGCAGAAAGGGCAAGCGAGGTTTGCATATTATTGCGAATGGTGTAGTTGTATGTAAATGCGCCACCGTTCGCTTCTGCGTCATTGCGAAGCATCTCAAGGCTTTCTGCGCTATCAAAGGCGTAGTAAGCATTTCCTTCGGCAACTAGCTTTTCGGCATACTGTAGGTACATGGCTTTGCGCTCGCTCTGGCGGTAAGGGGCGTGGGGGCCACCCTCAACTACTCCCTCGTCTATTCTAATCCCGCACCAGTTTAGTGCTTCGTTAATGTATTCCTCTGCTCCTGGAACAAAGCGTTGGGAGTCGGTATCCTCTATTCGTAGAATAAAATCGCCTCCGTGCTTACGTGCAAAGAAGTAGTTAAATAGTGCAGTTCTTACACCGCCCATGTGCAAAGGGCCAGTTGGACTTGGCGCAAAGCGTACGCGTACTTTTCGGTTGCTCATTGTATTATTCTTTTGCGCCACAAAGATAGCTATTTGCAATAGGAATGGTAGGGTTGCTTGTTTTTCGATAACAAAAAAGGAGCGAAAAGCTCCTTTTTTCTATTGACCCAAAATCCAGTAGGAGTCTTTTGGGTTAAGCTGGTGTAGCCTAATTAGTTCATCGGTGGCTCTCTCTTTGCTGTTGAATTTTGCCATTGATACGCGATACTTGCCATCGCTCTCAATAACCTCAGTTTTAAACCCTTTTTGTAGGAGTATAGCCTGTAGGTTTTTTGCGTTGTCTAGGCTTATAAAACTTCCGGCTATTACATAGTAAGCTTTGTTGTCCTGCGGTTTTGGCTCTTCGTAGAACAGTGCCTGTTTTTTTTGTGTTTGGCTATCGATGCTCTTCTCCATAGGATCGAGTATTGCTGTATCCGTTTGGGTAGAGTCAATGGATGGCTCTATGCTTTTTGTTGTATCAAGTACTGCTTTGTTACTAGCCATTGGGGATGGCTTTGATGTGTTGTTCCAGAAGTGCAGCTCTGGAATAAACACTAAACATAGTATGGCAAGTATTGCAACAAATCCAACAATCCCAAATACAACCTTTTTCTTTGAAATTTTTTTGGCTGGTTGAGCTGCAATAACCTCTGTTCTTTTGGGTATGGTGGGGATATTCTTTGTTGGAGTGGCTTCGATGTCGGCTAAGCCAAAGGTAGAGGCAGAAAGCTCTTCGTCAGGAACTGGACTAAACACTATTGTGCCCTCACTGTCCTTTTTTAGGCTGCCCACATTTTCGAAAAGAACTTCTTGTGAGTTGCTAAGCTCCTCTTTTGTTGACTCAATAAAGTTGTTGAGCAGCTCTTTTGCTTTGTTAGCACTAATCCCCAGCTTTTCGCACAGGTATAGCTCTATGGCCTCATCGTTGAATGTGCGAGAGGTGTCAAAAATAATAACCTGTTTAGGCGCAGTAAAGGTTTTTCCGTCGGGTTTAAGCCGTGCTGGCTCATAACGCTGTACAAAGCTTCCAATAGTTGGAAGGCTTACGTAATTGTTTGAGACTAAGAGTTCTCTAATTATTTTTTTGACGTCCACTGCTGTGCTTGGGTTTGTTCGTTACAAAAATAGGAAAAACTAGATTCAATGCAACGTTTACACCATCAGCATATATAAACAGTATTGCTGTGGGCTAAATTTGTACCCCCATTACAATAATGTCGTCTATTCTACTGCCATCGCCCTGCCACTCAATAAGGTTGTTTAGTAGTATTTCTTTCTGCTCAATCATGGGTTTCTGGTGGATTTGCAAAAGTAGCTCCTTAAGGTTTTTTATCATGAACTTACGGTTGCTCGATCCTCCAAATTGGTCAACGTACCCATCGGAAAAGGTGTAAAGCCTATCGTTGGGTTGTAACTCTATGGTGATATTGGTAAATGGCTCTTCTCCCTTAATGTGAATGCCTATGGGCATTTTATCGCCCTTTATATGCATAACCTCGTTGTTTCTAATTAGGATAAGTGGGTTGTTGGCGCCAGCAAATTCAAGGATGTTGGTTTCGGTGTTAATTATGTAAAGGGCTATATCCATTCCATCTTTGTTCTCGCCCGATTTGCCTGTTTGGTGCAAGCTGCTAATAACATTTGCTCTAAGCTGGTATAGTATTTCCGCTGGATGCAGCTCATGCCCCTTGTTTATTAGCTCGTTTAGGAAAGTCATGCCCAACATGCTCATAAAACCACCTGGAACACCGTGTCCTGTACAATCGGCTACCGCGCATATTTTATGGTTGCCAACTTGAGTAATCCAGTAAAAATCGCCACTAACAATATCTCTAGGGAGGTAGAGGAGAAAGTGGTTGGGGAAAATCTTGTCGACTATCTCTTGTGGTGTTAACACTGCGCTTTGAATTCTGCTGGCGTAATGAATGCTACTGGTTATCTCCTCTTTTTGGTGCTCTATTTCGTCGCGTTGCGCTTCAATTTCTTCTTTTTGCTCAATAATTTCGGCGGTTCGCTCCTTTACAATTTGCTCAAGCCTATCTTTTTCTGCAATTAGCCTTCGGGTATTTAGCTTTACTACCAGCCAGATTAGAGCAACAAATAGAATGGTGTATATAAGGTAGGCAAGTAGGGTTCTGTAGTAAGGTGGTTTAATAATAAATGCGTACTCTGCAACAGGGCTCTCAACGCCATAAATGTTTCGTGCTTTAACCTTGAACGTGTAACGCCCCTCACGCAAGTTGTTGTGGGTTGCCTCGGTTTTGGTGCTCCATTTGGACCACTCATCTTCGGAGCCTTCTAGAATAGATGAGTACTCTATGCTCTCCTCTTTCTCGAAAAAAGTTGCGCTGTAGCTAATAATTACACTGTTGTTCCTGTATGGGAGAGCTACAACTTGCTCTTTATCCTGATTCTGTGAGACAGCTGCTTTGTTTTGTGTTGAAGCCTTATGCGCCCCATTAAAAAGAAGGGAATCTCTGGATATAACGCGCCTAATATGTGAGCTAAACGAGGTGTTGTAGTCCCTATAAACATCGGCTCTATAGCTGAAAAGTTCGCCCGATATTCCAATCCAAAGCGTTCCTTTTGAATCGGTGTAAATGGCATCGGCCCATTGCTTGGGTAACCGATTAAAGGGTGCGCTATAGGTTTTATAGCCTAGGCTATCGGGTTTGGCCAGCTCTACCCAGTACGCACCTTTTTCCTGATTGTAGCAAGCAAGGGCAAAGCCTGCTTTGTGCCTTGTCATGCGGTAAATGCCTTTTTGCCTATTGGTACCTGCGCTTCCCAAAAAGATGCTTCGCTCAAAAGAGTTGCTGCTCTGGTTAAATTGGTACAGACCACTGGATGTGGCAAAAAGTAGCTGGTTGTTAACCCTTACAACATCAATTTCCTTTAGGGTGGGGAGCCCGTTTTGTAGTCCATACTCAATAATGGTATCTTTCCCTTGCTGTGTAGGGATTTGAATTAGCCCCTTTATAAATGTGCCAAGCCATAGGTTTCCTTTGCTATCTTCTCCAATGCTTCTAATCTCATCCCTAATCCTATCCCTCTTTATGTATCCTAAGTTGTTCCATCCTGTTGCGGTTCTTCTTAGCGCTGCCAGTCCCGAAGCCATGCCAATGTACAAAAGAGACGGATCTTGTTTCGATTGGTAAAGTCTGTAAACAACGTGGGTTATTTCTGCAGCGAATGGTTTGCTTATGGATATGGCATTGTCGGTTTGAATCTCAAAAATATCACCTTGTGTTCCTGCTAGGAGAATTTTTTTGTGCGATGTGGGATCGGTGAACTCAATTAGTGCAAATGTGGGCTTGTTTATTCCGCTTATGGGGTGAAACATAGGAAATCCTTCTGAGTCGAATCTCAGAATGTAAACGCCATTCATTGTGCCAACGTATAGGGAATTGTTGTGCTCAATTATGTCGAGGATTAACCCGTCGAGCCCCGATTCGGCGCTAAATCGCCTTATGGGGCTTGCTGTTTCTACCCTTGCAATGCCAGAGTTTAAAGCAAGCCAAAGGTTTCCTTCCTTGGTTTGGTAGCTTGATATTACAAAGTTATCGCGTAGCCCCATGGCTGGGTAAACTATTTCCTGAGGAGCACCGGTAGTGTCTATTATTACGAGTGAATGTTTTTCTGATAGGATTGTTGATAACGCAATATGGCCGTTGGCCAGTTTTACGGTGCTGTAGGGTAACCCACTGGATAGGTACTTGCTGATAAAACCATTTGAGCCCTTTACTTCGGTAACACTTCCTGATATTGTGTTGTACTTATAAAATCCCTTGTTGGTGATAACTAGCGTGTTGTTGTTGCCTAGGAGTTCAATGCCATAGATGTCCTTTTTTGCAAAATAGGAACCGTTTGGTGCTTCCGTAATTGTGTTGTTACTATTTAGCTGCCTCAATCCTTTTTGGAAAGAACCAATGTAAAAGTTGTTGTTAACTAGGAAGGTAAAAAGGCTGGAGTAGATTTCCTGTTTGCCAAGGTAGATTGGGACTACGTTATTTCCATCGTAAACAAAAACGTATTGGCGAGAGCAAAAGTAAACCTTACCATTGTGACAATACGTTTTAAAGATATCACTAAACTGTATGGTGTCGTTGGTAATGGTGTTTAGGGATTGGTATTTTAGTGTACCAACGGAATCTGGTGTAAGACAACCAAATTCCCTCACTGCCCCTACGTAAACGGTACCGTTGCCATCAACAGCAAGAGACCTAACAATGGGGTTGTTGGGGATGGGGATATTACGCCATGTAGTGCCATCGTACTCAAGCACTCCTTTTGAGTTGTTCCCAACGTAAAGAAACCCTCTGTTGTCTTGAACTATAGCCCAGTTTTGATCTTCGGCATCATACTCGGTTGGCGCAATGTTCTTAAGAAAAGGGTGCCCATACCTGTTAATTTGAGCCGATGAGATGAGTAAAGAGAATAGAAATAGTATCAGAAGGCCAACTCTTTTCATGATTAGCAGTTTTGTGATGCAACTAAAATTACTAAAAAGCAGCTGAAAATCAAACGTAATGGAGCTATGGGGATTAACTTTGCCTTAAAACTAAGAAAGGAGGCCTTTTGTTTGCCTCCTTTTTTATTGCTAGCCTTGCTATTTGGTGATTAGACTTTTTATCTGATCAATTTCAGCTTTTAGCTTTTCTAGCTCCGATACCCGTTGCTTTAGCGCATCAATCTCTTCTTGTTGCGTTTCAATAATGTTTTGCTGCTCCTTTATGGCTTCAACCAGAACGGCAGAGACCTGTCCGTATGCAATGCTTTTAAAACCATTAGAGTCTGTTGTTACTAGTTGTGGAAATAGCTTTTCTACATCCTGAGCAATAAACCCAATTTGAGAGATGTTTTGTGGATCGTTCTTAAAGTTAAAGGTTACGCCTTGTAGCTGTTTAATGCTGGGCAACACATTCCCAAGTTTTTCGATGTTTTGTTTAAGCCTTATATCGGAGGAGTGTGTCCATCCAGAGGTGGTATACCTTCCTGTTGCCGATCCGTTTACTACAACAAACTTATCGTCGGGAGCCGTTGAGGTGCCAATTCCAACCCGACCATTGCTTGTAATGGTGAACGATGCAACGCTAAGCCCTGTGTTCCATATTTCAAAGTTGCCAGCCCTTGTAGGTATGGCAGAGCCTACGGTTTGTAGTACGTAAACATTGGACGAGGAGGGATTCTCTAGCGTTAGGGCTGTACGGCTGGTTGAACTTGACGATAGCTTTATGGGGATGCTGATATCGGTGTTTGTTGCTCCAACACCAATTGAGCTGTTGAAGTACGATGTGCTGTTAATGTTTAGGCTATTTGCGTACAAATAGTTCCACCTATAGGTTGTAGATCCTAGGTTTCTTGTTCCACTTGTGGTTGGTAATATGGTTGACCCGAACCGAGTAGCACCACCATCTCCGTAGAAGTAATTCGCATATATGCCACGCCAATATCCGTTTGTGCTTCCAATATCTGATGTGCTGGATAATGGGTGTATAGAACCATCAAAGTGAGAGTTCCCTTTAACGTATAGCCCCCATAAATCTGGTGCAGTACCGCTTTGCCTGCCAAGCACAACAAGCGTATGCTTAGGCTCATCCTCTATGGCAATGTAGTCTTGAATGTACTGTGAGTTATGACTGCCTACTATTGCTCTGCCATTTCTGAATACCGTTAGGGCATTTGTATTTGTTGATGATGTTCCATTTCCTATCTCTAGAATGGAGTTGTAGTTTAGGTCTGTAATAGGATAACTTGCTCCTGCAACTAATCCTATGTTCCAAAAGCCTAAAGCGGTTGAGTTTTCTGAGTTTGCTATTGTTCCCATACCTGATGCTAGTGAGTTGTTGCCGTTGGCAAATGTTCCAAATCCTAAGGCCA
This sequence comes from Bacteroidales bacterium UBA5206, assembly GCA_002412705.1. Lineage (GTDB taxonomy): Bacteria > Bacteroidota > Bacteroidia > Bacteroidales > Tenuifilaceae > UBA5206. The sequence goes on from DHVO01000040.1 coordinate 21,920, forward strand.
CAGATGCCTCTCCTACTGCGGAGTTCTCAAAGCCCATAGCTACCGATGCGTGTCCCGTTGCTATGGAGGCAGATCCCATGGAGAACGATTTTATTCCGCCTGCGTAGGAGTCGCCAATGGCCATGGATAACATTCCTGCCGCATTACCCATACCTAGAGCAACAGATGCTTCGCCCGAGGCGACTGATTTGAACCCAAAGGCCGAGGAGTACAGCCCTGTTGCTTTACTCTTGTACCCAACAGCTGTTGCGTACCAATTGTCGGCTTTGGTACTATACCCAAACGATTGGGAGTACTCATAGTTTGCCTCGGCCTTTGTTCCTATTGCTAGCGCTCCTTTTTTAAGGGCTTTAGCTCCCATTCCAAAGGCAATGCTGTAGTCGCCAGAGGCAATAGTTGACCCTGTAAGTAGATTCAGCGAATCGGTTCCCTCAAAGCCAAGGGCAAAGCTGCCTAGTCCTGTTGCTCTACTCTTGTTACCCAAGGCAAAAGCTCCATTTCCGCTTGCAATGGCTTCGTACCCAAAGGCAAAGCTGTTATCGCTTTGCGCAATGGCACTTTTTCCAATGGCCGTTGAGTAACTTCCCCGCGCTATAGACATGTAGCCCATTGCCTGTGAGTATATCCCCTTCGATTTTGATTCATACCCTGTGGCAAAGGAGTTCTCCCCAACGCTGTCGGGACTCTCAATAAGAACGCGCCCTGCAAGGAATGCATTTTTGATGGGATACCATAAAACCCTTTTCTGGCTGGGAGTTACTGTTCCTGTAGCGCTTGTAGCCACATCAAAAAACGAAGCGGTACCACCCTTGGTTTGGTTGGTTATACCGCCAATGGCAAAACCGCCTTTTGCCCCTTTGGTTGGAGCATCATTAATATAAACCCTTGTGCTGTCTCTGTGTACGTATAGGTAGTTGTTTGTTGTGGCCTTGGTTTGGTTTGTTATGCCGCCAATGGCAAATCCGCCCTTAGCACCCTTAACACCAACCTCATCCTTTATGTAAATGCGGGCGCTATCGGGTGCTATAAAAAACAGATTCTGCGATGTTGCCCCCTTTGTTTGATTTGTAATACCGCCTATGGCAAAGCCGCCCTTTGCTCCTTTTATACCTGTGGGTGTTTGGTTTATGTAGATTCTGGCGCTATCGGGCGTTATTCTAAAATATTCAACTTCCTGTTTAGTCTGATTTGTGATACCCCCAATGGCAAATCCGCCTTTGGCGCCCTTTATTGCAGCATCTTCAACATAAACCCTAACACCACTTTGGTAAACAGCAAATACGGTTTGTCCCAGTTTGTTCTTAACAGCAAAAATGGGTATCTCTTCAACAAGGTTTGGATCCGATACAACTTCAACCTTATCTCCAGGGTTATATATATTACTGGTTGCTACCCAAGTGGTTCCGTTGTGGCGTAGAGTTTGGCCTAGGGTTCCGTTTGTAACAGGACCCGTTAAATCGCTGGTAGTAAAGGTAGAACCATCGCTGTAAGTAAAGGTTAAAGTCCCATTGCCATTATCAACAGTTGAGGTAATGCCTATTCCATCTTCTCCTTTTGGTGCAGAAAATTCCACCCAGTTTGCTTGGTCATCCTTTGGTTCTATAGTAGAGATAAATCCATTGCTATTCTCACAAATCCACATGGAGTTTATGGCGGGGTTTGTTACCGATGATGCAAAAACGTAATCGCCAGCTAGGTAGTTTGTACCCGATACCCAAGAGCCTTTGGGGGTAAGCCCAATTCCAGCAGGCCCTTGAGGCCCAGTCTCCCCTTGAGGGCCGGGTTCTCCTGTTTCTCCTTTTGGAGCCGAGAACTCTACCCAGTTTGTGAGGTCAGCATTGGGTTGAACAGTAGAGGTAAACGCACTACTCGATTGGCAAATCCACATGGAGTTTATTGTTGGGGTTGATGTTGAGGGCGCAAAAACATAGTCGCCCGATGTGTAATTTTCACCAGACGTCCATTCTCCTTTTAAGTTTAGCCCTGTGCCAGCAGGCCCTTGTGGCCCTTGTATGCCTTGAAGACCTTGTGGCCCCGCGGGCCCTTGGTTGCCTTGGGGCCCAATTAGGCTGGGGCTGGTGTATGTGTCTCCATTTGTGAGCAAGAATGTTAGCACGCCCTGCTCATTGATAGTGATACTCTCAATTCCGTTACCTGGAGGGCCTTGTGCCGAGTTTTGTGCAAATATTGCATATGGTACCGTTTGTAGTTTTGTGGCTTGCCCTAATGTGATAAAGGTTCCATTATTCTCAATATCTACTTCTGTTTGCATGTAAATATTGGCAGTTTGCCATGGAATGGATTCATAAGAACCATTAATAGGTGTGCCCTCACCAATTACTATGCTAAAAACCCCGAAGGCGTTGGTGGTTATGTTGTGCTGTTCGGTATAGTGTGGGGTTTGGAGTTCGTCTTGAAGGCTAATTCTTACTGCTATTTGTTTGCTTGGAATTGGTTCTCCATTACTTGTTCTAAGTGCAGCTTGGTAGTTAAAGCCCGTTGGTTGTGCTACAACTTGTAGTGTGGCCAGAATTGCTACTGTGAGTAGTAAATACTTTCTCATTGTATATACTGTTTGTTGTGATATAAAAATGCCCTAAGGGTTCTGTTCCTCCTTAGGGCATCTTTGTAACTTCTATTTATTAAGAGCCTCAATTGCTTCCTCAATTTTTCTTAATCGCTCTTTAAGCTCATCGTTCTCTTTTGTAATCGCAGTGCTATTCTTTAAACTTTCGTTCAGCTTGTCTATTTGGGCTTGCTGCTCTTTAATTGCCTCAATAAGTATTGGTATTAGTTTAACATAGTCAACCGACTTAATCCCATCCTCATCCGTTTGAACCAGCTCTGGGGTTATCTTCTCAAGATCTTGTGCAATTAGTCCAAATTGCTTACCCTTTGGGAAGTTGAAGGTGAACTCGTTCTCAGCCTTTGCCTTGCTTCTGTTCTTTTTAATGTCGGTTAGCTCACCGTCCGATTTCCATTCGTAGGTAACGCCTTGCATTTTTGTTACCATGAGTAGCGCATTGCCAAATGGGGTTATATTTTTCTTCAGATTCCTATCCGATGTATTAGTAAAAGTACCTGTTACGGCAACGTTTCCAGCAAAGTAGCCTGCATAGTTGGTTGTACCTCCCGATGCGCTGCCAAAAACCCCATACCTAATTCCAGTTCCCGATACGTTGGCAATACCTTCTACGCCCTTCCATCCACCAATACCTTTAACACCAACGCCATAGTTTGCAGATACATTGTGTATTCCAGTAACCCCTGGGGTGTCATTAGTAGTTCGTGCGTCCGTTGCTGTTGCGTTGCCATTGAACCCAATGGTTTTTGCACTAAAATCGCCATAAATTAGAGGTGCACTGGCATTAACATCGGTTCCAATTATTAGCTTGTTGGATTCATTTTGGAATGTGCCATAACCCATTTTGTATCCAATAATGACATTTTTCGAACCGGTATTGCTCCATCCAGCACTTGTACCTATGTAAACATTGCCCATTCCAGTTGTGTTTATGGCACCAGCATTGTTCCCAATAATTACATTCTCTCCACCTGTTGTAAGAGAACCTCCTGCGCCTCCTCCTATTAGGATTTGTTGTGCTCCGGTTGTGTTATTCTTACCTGTCCATCTGCCAATCATGATATTAAAATATCCATCGGTATTGTTCTCCCCGGCAGATGTACCAATAAAAATGTTCTGGCTGGTGGTGTTTTTAAATCCAGCCTTATCGCCTATAGCAATGTTGTTTTGTCCAGATTGGTTTTTGTGTCCCGCTTGGTTGCCAATAAACACATTGTTGTAGCTCTGGGTGTTTTTACCTGCGGCGTATCCAATAAAGACGTTCTTTGTTGCAAACTGATTGTTGGAGAAATATCCAGCGCTATCGCCAATAAAAATGTTGTTTGCTAAAGCTAGCCCTGTATATCCAGCCGTTCTTCCTATAAAAATATTACTCCCTCCAGTTGTGTTGCTCAACCCAGCACTTTCGCCAATAAAAATGTTGGATACACCAGTAGTGGTGTTCTGTCCGCTTCTATCACCCACAAATACGTTGCTTCTACCACTGGTATTCGAAAAGCCCGAAGAGAATCCAACAAACACGTTTTTGTTTCCCGTAGTGGTGTATGAGCCCGAAGATTCTCCTATAAAAACGTTTTGTTCCCCATTGGTAGAGAATTCTCCAGCCTTACTTCCGATGTAAACATTACCGCCCTTTGATTGGTGTGCTCTACCTGCTTTGTAGCCAATAAACGTATTGTCGCTGCCAGTATTTGTGTATCCTGCCTGATAACCAAGGAACGTATTCCAGTTTCCTCCAACGTTTGAATGTCCCGATTGGAATCCAATAAAGATGTTTTCGTTACCAGTTTGTGTTCCAAGTCCGGCCTGATGTCCAATAAATGAGTTGTAAATACCAGTAGTGATGCTTCTACCAGCCTCGTATCCTATAAAGTAGTTCAGCTTTGTTAACTGGAAGAAGGAGTTTGTGGGTGCTTTGGTTTGATTAGTTAATCCGCCAACAGCAAATCCTCCTTTTGCCCCTTTTGTAGTGGATTCATTTACGTAAATTCTAGCACTATCCGGTGCAACAAACATTAAGTCTTGTGTTGAAATTGCCTTAGTTTGATTTGTTATACCGCCAACAGCAAATCCCCCTTTGGCTCCTTTTGCAACGCCTTGCCTAATCCAAATCCTCGAACTGTCGGGTGTTATTCTAAGGTACTCTACCTCTTCAAGCGCTTTGGTTTGATTGGTTAGTCCACCAACAGCAAATCCTCCTTTGGCTCCCTTTATGGTCTGTGTGTCGTCAACGTAAATTCTAACACCTCCTTGGTAAACACCAAAAACAACTAGTCCTGCTTTATTTCGTACCTCAAAAATTGGTTCATCGTCAGTTGCCTTTGGGTTGCTTGTAACCGAGAAGTTTGAGGTGAAGGATAGGTATGGTAAATCGGTTAGCGTTGATGTGCCTGTCCAAAGGGCTATTTTCCCTGCGGAACCAGAACCCCTTATGTTTCCCTGCGATGTTTGCCAAATTACACCATTTGTGGTTCGTGTAAGCACTTGCCCCGTTGTACCCGGTTGTCCGTTGTAATCGTAAAGGAAACTTCTAAGCCTTGCGCTCCCGTTTACGTCTAGCGTGTAGCCGGGCGTGGTGGTGTTTACTCCAATATATGTGCCTGTATTAAATAGCAAATCGTTTGCTTCCCATGTTGTGCCGTTGTTTCTGAGTGTTTGGCCTAGTGTACCTTCAACTATTGTTCCTGCTGGTCCAGTTAGGTTACTTGTTGTAAAGGATGAACCATCGGAGTAGAAAAAGGTAAAGGTTCCATTGCCATTATCAACAGTAGAGGTAATGCCAGTTCCTGTATCGCCTTTTGGCCCTTCTGGGGCGTAAAATTCCACCCAGTTGCTTAGGTCGTCTTTGGGGTTGATGTTAGATGTAAAGCTAACGGCCGATTCCACTATCCACATTGAGTTAAGCAATGGATCGGTTGTGCTTTCGGCAAAAACATAATCGCTTGGGTTATATGTTGTGCCGCTCACCCATGTGCCTCTGTTAGTTAGTCCTGTGCCTGGAGGTCCTTGTGGCCCTTCTGGCCCCTGCGGCCCCATTGGTCCAATTTCTCCTTGTGGCCCAATTGATCCAGTTTCACCTACAGGACCTTGTGGCCCAATGGGGCCTGTTAGGTTTATGGTAGTAAACGTATCCCCATTGGTGAAATTAAATGTTAGTGTGCCATTCCCATTATCGGTTACAGAGCTAATGCCGTTTCCTGTTTCACCAGTTGCACCTGTTAAGTCTGGTGTTGTAAACGATGTGCCGTTTGTGTAGTAATATGTAAATGTTCCATCGCCATTATCGGCAATGGAGGATATGCCATTACCATCGTTGCCGGGGCTACCTGTTTCCCCTTTGGGACCAATAGCTCCAGTAATTATTCCTGTGGTGTATGAGCTCCCATCGGTTAGTACAAGGGTAAGTGTTCCATCTATGTTGTGGTTAATAGAGGTAATTCCTCTCCCTTCTACTCCGTTGGGGCCAATGGGTCCCTGTGGGCCTGTAGGCCCAGTAAGGCTGCTTGTAGAGTAGCTCGAACCATCAGTTAAAATAAAGGTTAGCACCCCCTGCTCGTCGCTTGTTATAGATTCAATACCAATGCCTTGTGGTCCAGGTATGCCGTTTAGTGTGTACAGAGCATAGGGTACTGCGAGGAGCTTTGTTGCACCCATGTCGGTGTAGGCAGTTCCCCCTTCGGTATCAATTGCTACTTTTATCCATATGTTACCATCAGCCCAAGGTGTTGAGTCAAATGTACCCGAAAGGGTTGAGCCTTCGCCTATGCTAAGCACTGCAAGTCCAAACAGATTGGTTTGAACCGTGTGTGACTCCTCGTAATGAATTGGGGTGTCGTTTTCTCCCGTTAGGCTTATTTTGAATGATACACTCTTGTTTACAATGGGTTCCCCAGAGACATTTCTAACTATTGCTTGGTACGAAAATGCTTGAGGTGGTTGTGCCTCTACGCTATTAAACAACATTGTAAAAGCAGCGGCTGCAGTTGCTATCACTATTCTTCGTGCTTTCATATCATTATAATTAGTTGTTGTTATTCTCAGGAATGTGTTTACTGGAATCGCTTCTGCTACTCCTTAACCAGTTTTAATGTGGCGAGAACCAACCCGTTGGCTGTAACCCTTATTAGGTAGAGGCCTGGTTTGTAGTGGCTAATTAGCAAAGGGATTTCTGTGAGTTGAGATGAAATGGGCTCTGCTTGTTTATGGTAGAGAACAATAGCACCAGTTAGGCTATAAACAGTTATCTCAAGGCTACTGGTTGTTAGATTTTTTAGTGCAATTGTTACTCTACTACTGGCAGGGTTAGGATATATAAAAACTTGTTGAGTACTGCTAACGGGTATGTCTATTCCCGTTCCAAGTAAAGAGCCTTGTTGGAATCCTTGTGTAAGCAATAGGCTCTGCTCACTGTTGCTGAGTGTAGCAATTACGGGTTCTCCTAACGTCCAGCTCAAGGTAATGCCTGCCGATTCGTTAACGGCAAACCCTCCTGCTGTGGCTATTACATCCATTTGCTTTACCTGACCATAAAGTGTGGTTGTACTCAGCATTATTAAAAGAGCGTATAGCTGTTTCATGCTAAATTCATTTACTGGTTATACTTCAATTTTATCGATCTCCAAGAATCTACTTGAGGTCTTTCCTCTCCTTCTCCTCTTTTGTGAGTTTTGTAGTGGTTGTAACTATCTGATAAAAAAGGGTGTAGTGTCCTTTTAAATAAAGTTAAGTTATTCTACAGTTCCCTTCTGTTTTTTTTAACAGAAAAAGTTTATTCTTTGATAAACTATCGTTTAAATTGTTTATATGGTTGTGATATAGCTGGTTATTGGCGACTTATGTTTGTTGGCGCTCATCAATCCCTTTCCAAATATTAGATTTTGTATATTGCCAAGGTTTTTATGATCTATTTCTGCTGTGGTTATTTGTTAACGCTATAATATTTCTATGATGAAGAACGAAGATCTTATTCGCTCCTTAAACGAAAGATTTGAGGGGTGTAGCCCAGAGGAAGTGATAAAGTGGTTTGTTGAGAACTATAAGGGTAAAATAGCTCTTTCTTCCAGTCTTGGCGCTGAAGATCAGGTGCTAACCGATATGGTGGCTAGGATTGATAAGGATGTTAAGATTTTTACACTTGATACAGGTCGTTTGTTTTATGAAACCTACGACTTGATAGAGAAAACTAGCCTACGGTATAAGATTAAGTTGGCCGTTTACTTCCCAAACCCAAGCAGGGTAGAGGCGATGGTTAATAAAAAGGGAATAAACCTTTTTTATGAGAGTGTTGAGAATAGAAAGGAGTGCTGTCACATTCGTAAAATAGAACCGCTTAAGCGCGCCTTTGCCGATTTAGATGTATGGATATGTGGGCTACGTAGAGACCAATCGGTTACACGTCATTCTAATCAGCTAGTTGAGTGGGATGAGGCCAATGGGCTTATTAAGCTTAATCCGCTAATTGAGTGGACCGAGCAGCAGGTTTGGGATTACATTAAAACCAATGGTGTACCATATAATGTTTTGCACGACAAAGGGTTTCCAAGCATTGGTTGTCAGCCATGTACCCGCGCCGTTATGCCTGGCGAGGATGTACGAGCTGGTAGATGGTGGTGGGAGAATCCCGAAAGTAAGGAGTGCGGATTACATAACAGAGCAAAATAAAAAAAGCCCCTTTAAGGGGCTTTTTTGTTGAGGTACCGAGCGGATTCGAACCGCTGTACGCGGTTTTGCAGACCGCTGCCTAGCCACTCGGCCACGGTACCCTGTAGCGTTCGGACTGCAAAGATATTAAAAATTTTATTCCTGCAAACCCGCAGTGCCATTTATGCCGTATTTATGTGCGGTTTTGTAATGCTTGGCTCAGATTGTCAGTAGGTTTGCTTCTTTTATTTTATTGTAAGCTATTTGTTCAACGATTCGTAAAGGCTCTTTTTTTGCTCAGTGCTACGCTAACGCTCTCTATCCGTCCTCCCATGGGGGGATTCCGTTTCACTACACGCACAGTAACCTCATCCACAGTGGGGAGGTCCTCTAGTACAGCGGTAACTATTCGCGATGCCACATGCTCAATTAGCTGCGATGTAACCCCCATCTCTCTGCTAACAATATTATAGGCTATTTGGTAGTTAACCGTATCCGCTAGGTTGTCGCTAAGCTCAGCCGCTTCGGTATTTGCGCAGAGGGTTAGGTCAACGGAAAAGTTATTCCCAATAATGCCTTCTTCTTTGTAGCACCCATGGAATGCCCTAAACTCCATGTTCTTTATCTCAATTGTAGCCATTGGTAGTAATGTTTCTGCAAAGGTAACAAACTCTTCCATTCCTTTGGTTTTGAGTAGCGTAGTTCCCTTTCATATTGAAAGTAGTAAAACCTTACTGCAAATCATTAAATTACTCCATGCGAAGGGTGTATTTCTTTCGAAAAGGTTTAAATTTGTCGGTTCTAATATGGGCACTCATAAAATTATCTGTTTATGGCAGAAGAACGGATCGACATTAATGGCGAAAGCGAAAAACCCAAGAATTTTCTTGAGGAGATTATTGAAGGCGATATTAAATCAGGTAAACATGGAGGGCGAGTGCTTACCCGTTTTCCTCCAGAGCCAAACGGATACCTTCACATAGGTCATGCAAAATCTATTTGCTTAAACTTTGGACTAGCCCAAAGGTACGGCGGGCAAACTAACCTCCGTTTCGATGATACAAATCCTGTTAAAGAGGATGTAGAGTACGTTGATTCTATTAAGGAGGATGTACGCTGGTTAGGATTTAACTGGGCAAATGAGTTTTATGCGTCCGATTACTTTGAACAGCTATACCAGTGGGCTGTTGATCTTATTAAAAGTGGTTTGGCTTATGTTGATGATCAAACTCAAGAGCAAATTCGATTAACTAGGGGTACTGTTACCCAGCCTGGCAAGCCTAGTCCCTGGAGAGACCGTTCTGTTGAGGAGAATATCGACATATTTGCACGTATGCGTGCAGGTGAGTTCCCCGATGGCTCCAAAGTTCTTCGCGCTAAAATAGATATGGGTCACCCTAATATGCTAATGCGCGATCCAATCCTGTACCGTATTATTCATGCTCATCATCATCGTACTGGCGACAAGTGGTGCATTTACCCAATGTACGATTATGCTCACGGACAAAGCGATTCCATTGAGGGTATTACCCATTCCATTTGTACGCTTGAGTTTGATGTGCATCGTCCTCTTTACGACTGGTTTATAGAGAAGCTTGATATTTTCCCCTCAAAACAGTATGAGTTTGCTCGTCTTAACCTTACCTATACGGTTATGAGTAAGCGCAAGCTGTTGGAACTGGTTAAGGAAAAGATTGTTATGGCTTGGGACGATCCTCGGATGCCAACCATCTGTGGCTTGCGCCGAAGGGGTTATACCCCAGAGGCAATTCGGGTTTTTGCCGATAGAGTGGGAGTGGCAAAACGCGATAACGTTATAGACCTTTCGTTGCTTGAGTTTTGCATTAGAGAGGATTTGAATAAGCGCGCCGAGCGTCGTATGGCTGTACTTAATCCTCTTAAAGTGGTAATAACAAATTATCCCGAAGGGCAAACCGAGCTATTAGAGGCCGTTAATAACCCAGAGGACGAAGGAGCAGGAAAACGCAGCGTGCCATTTGGCCGTGAGCTGTTCATAGAGCAAGAAGATTTTATGGAAAATCCTCCCAAAAAATTCTTCCGTCTCGCTCCAGGTAATGAGGTGCGACTTCGCTATGCCTATTTTGTTAAGTGCAACGAGGTAGTTAAGGATAGCGACGGAAACATTATTGAGCTGCGCTGTACCTACGATCCCGCATCAAAAGGCGGACAATCCCCCGATGGCCGTAAAGTTCAGGGAACAATTCACTGGGTGTCGGCGCAACACGCTGTGCCTGCAGAGGTGCGCTTGTTCGATAGGCTCTTTATGAACCCCGACCCTAACGATGTACCTGAAGGTGAGGACTGGAAGACTGCAATAAATCCTGAATCGCTTAAGGTTATTACTGCGTATGTGGAACCAGAACTTGCTAAAGCAGATGTCTTAGATAAATTCCAATTTGAGCGTATGGGCTACTTCTGTGTTGATAGTGACTCTACTCCAGAGAAACTTGTATTTAACAGAACTGTTACGCTAAAGGATACTTGGGCAAAAATTGCTGCTAAGTAATTACTTTTGTAGCTATAAATATAAAGGGCGCCTTTTGGTGCCCTTTTTTTTATGAATAGATGCTTTTTTACCATAGAACGTTATAAAAATGATTGAGCTTTTTCCGACCTTTAACGTTAGTTAGCTAAAAGGGAAAGTTATGAAACGAATACTTATAATTTTTGTGCTTATAGCCAGTGCAATGCTCTCTGAGGTTTCTGCACAAAACAGGCTGTGGGCTCTTGTTATGTCAAAGGGTACTGGTTATACGCAGCAAGCTTGGCGTACTAGAACATACTTCCCTGAACAGGAAATTAAAGACCTTTGGGCCGAGGGGTATCAAATTACCAGCCTTACCTATGCCGAAATGCGCTGGGCCTTAGTCGTTAGTAAGGGTACAGGATATACTCAGCAACGGTGGTTCACAGGTGAAACATTTCCTGCCGACGACATAAAAAAAGGGTGGGACGAGGGCTATTCCATCACCCATACAACCTATGGCAATAAGCGGTGGGTGGTTGTTATGAGTAAAGGATCTAACATTGCCCTACAGGCTTGGCGTACGCGAACCTATTTCCCCGAGGCCGAGATTAAGGAGTTAAAGGATAAGGGGTACTACATTACCAACCTAACCTACGGAAATGGACTTTGGGCTTTGGTGATGTCAACTGGTGTAGGCTACTCCGAGCAGTATTGGACAACAAAAAGTTCTTTCCCCGATACCGAGATTAAGGACTACTGGGATAAAGGATACTACATTACATCTGTAGAGTATGGCAATGATGTTTGGGCCTTAGTAATGACCAAAGGCACAAAGCACACTCATCAGGCTTGGAGAACCCGCTACAACTACCCCGATAAGGAGATTAAGGAACTTTGGGACGATGGGAGTTACATTACTCACATTGGTAGCAGCTTCGATTATCAAACCCTATATGCAGGTGTAACAGAGCGTAAGGTTGATTATCCTGTTATTAAAACTCCTCACGCCCTAAATAAAATTAATTCAGTAACTGTTACTCCTAGTTATACCATTGTAAACCTTTCCTACACCGGTACGGGTAACTCTTGTATAAATACTAAAACCTATTTACAGGATACAAAAACACAAACAAAGTACAATCTTTTGTGGGCAACGGGTATACCATTTTGTGAAACATCCTTTACCAAGGCATCAAAGGATTATACTTTGTACTTTCAACGTATTGATAATGCAACCAACGAGTTTAATTTAGTGGAGCCCGAAGGAGAGAATCCGTTTAGCTTTTATGGTATAGCTATGACTGGAGGTTCTGCTCCTTCAGCTAATCCTGTAGCGCAGGTTACAACAAAGGCAGAACCAGTTGGTTTACCTCCCATTCTGTCAATAGAAGACATCACCTTTTCCGAGAATACCATTGATGCAGAGGAAACCGCTCAGCTTAAGGTGACTCTTAAGAACATTGGCCCTGGCGATGCTAAGGATGTGTACTTGAACTTAGAAGCCAATTTGCCTCAAATTTCCTTTGGAACAAAGAATGTTTTTCCAACCATTGCTGCAAATGGCGGAATCCAAACCATAACCGTAAATCTTAAGGCTTCACTAGAATTGCCATCGTCTATGGCACTTATCCGCTTAGAAGTAGTTGAGCCTAACTTTAAGGTTAAAATACAGGGTAAGCAGCTTAGTGTGCCAACTCGCGAATTCCGTAAACCCGAATTGCTGCTGGCTAAATACGCTGTAATTGAGAATCAGAGCGCTAGTCCCAATAACCAGATAGACCTTAACGAGATGGTCGATTTGCAGTTTGCTGTGCAGAATGTGGGACAGGGCGATGCCGAGAATGTTTCCGTTTTGGTGGAGAATAACCAGAAAGGTGTAATGTTCTTAGGCGTTGTAAAGGGGCAGCAGCTGGTAAGGGAACATCCTGTATATAGTACCATTGCTTCTGGAAAGTACGAGACGGTAACCTATCGCTACTTTGTGAATAGCGAGTTCTCCGACCCTGAGCTCAAGTTTAGCATTAAAGCCAATGAGCGTGTTGGCCGATTTGGTTTTGCAACACCTAAAACCTTTGCCATTAATACTAAACTTGAGGAGACTGGTTTTATTCGGAATATTGCAGTAGCCGAACAGGTAAACCCAGGCAAAGTGGTTATAGAGGATATCCCCGATTTTGTTGTTGATGTAGATACAAATATTCCCACCACATCGGAAACCCGCAGCAACGTTTACGCTCTAATTATTGGTAATGAGGATTACAGCTCACGCCAAATGGGATTGTCAAAGGAGCAGAATGTTGACTTTGCGGTTAACGATGCCAATATGTTTGCCCTATATTGCGAAAAGGTTCTGGGTGTACCCAAACGGCAAATTAAGGTGATGCTAAATGCCACTGCAGCCGAAATATCACAGGGTATTGCTTGGCTAAACAACCTAGCCTCTATTGAGGGCTCTAGTGCCGAACTCATATTCTACTACTCGGGTCACGGATTGCCCCATGAGCAAACGCAAGAGGCCTATATCGTTCCTGTTGATGTAAATGGAATGAACTTGGAGTATGGTCTTAAGCTTAACGATGTTTACAAGCGTCTTTCCGAACATCCTGTAAAGCGCATTTCTGTTTTTCTAGATGCTTGCTTTAGCGGTGGTGCCCGTACCCAAAGTTTAGTGGCTGTAAAAGGCGTAAAGGTTAAGCCTAAGGAGTCTCCTATTCCTGCCAATATGGTGGTGTTTGCATCTAGTACAGGAACCGAGAGCTCTGCAGTGTATAGGCCAAAGCGCCATGGATATTTTACCTACTTCCTACTCAAAAAGCTAAAAGAGTCGCAGGGCAGCGTTACGTTAGACGAGCTAAGTAGCTATGTGTCTAAAAATGTTAGTAAGGAGGCAGGTCTCGATGGTAAGGTTCAGAATCCACAGGTTAGCGTAAACCCATCGCTAGGCGATACCTGGAAATCGTGGAAGGTCAAGTAGCTAAACGAAAAAAATAGCGAAGCCTTTGCAAATAATGGGCGGTAATGCTTGGTTTTTTTATTCACGTTGCATTAATTTGTACCATGTTTCTAAGGAAAACTGTCCTGTAGTGTAATTGGCAACACGTCTGACTCTGGATCAGAAGAGTCTAGGTTCGACCCCTAGCAGGACAACCAAAAGCCCAGCTGAAGAATCTCTTTAGCTGGGCTGTTTAGTTTGGTGAGGTTAAATCTCTGTTTGTGGGAGTGATAAACTCTTCTTGTTCTCAGTATTACCTGATTTTGAGTTGCTTTTTCCCATACTATGACCCTTCTATATAGGCCACAAAGTATTTGCTTTGCTTGAATTTCTATTCCTAATGGATGAGTGTTGCTACATGCACATATTTAGAGTAATGGGATGCCTTATAATGAGCTGCCGAAAATAAAAAAAGCGGAAACCGCAAAGTCCCCGCTTATATACCCAAAAATCTTGTGTCTTAAAGCGTTTCTACCAAGGAGAGCAGCCCGACGGCTAAACCTGCCTTTCCATCTTTAAATTGGA
>DHVO01000185.1 GCA_002412705.1 Bacteroidales bacterium UBA5206
GCTGGGATAAGCCTAAAATATTACTTTTGCAGCCGTATAGCAAATAATACCCATTCATGGAAAATCAGGAGCAACCCAAGCACGTTAGGCGGAAACGCTACAAAGGCACACACCCCAAAGCGTACCACGAGAAGTACAAGGAGCTAAACCCCGAACAGTACGCTGCCGATGTGGAAAAGATTAAGGAACAGGGCAAAACGCCTGCGGGCATGCACCGCTCCATCTGCGTTGACGAGATAATGGAGTTCCTTTGCATTAGCCCTGGGCAAACGGGTATGGATGCCACGCTGGGTTACGGCGGTCATAGCCTCGAAATTCTTAAGCGGCTACAGCCCAACGGACGGCTTTTTGCTACTGATGTTGACCCCTTTGAGCTGCCCAAAACGGAACAGCGACTCCGCTCGCTGGGATTTGGGGAGGATACGCTCTTTGTTAGGAAGATGAACTTTTCTCATATTGATGCTATTGTGGCAGAATCGGGGCCGCTGGACTTTGTACTTGCCGACTTGGGGGTATCGTCCATGCAGATTGATAATCCCCATAGGGGCTTCTCCTTTAAGGTGGAAGGCCCGCTGGACCTTAGGCTAAACCCTAAGAGTGGAATTCCTGCATCGGAGCTGCTTAGCACCATATCGCAAAAAACGCTGGAAACAATTCTAATACTAAACTCCGACGAGCCATACGCCCAACCCATTGCCGAAACAATTAGCACTAGGGTGATGGGCGGCATTAGCATTGAAACCACCACGCAGCTAAAGGAACTTGTAGAGGAGGCTCTGCAGTTTATACCCAAGCAGCAGCGCAGGGATGAGGTAAAAAAATCGTGCCAACGAGTTTTTCAAGCCCTACGCATTGAGGTTAACGATGAGTTTGAGGTGCTTGATACGTTCCTTGAGAAGCTTCCCGATGCCCTTGCCTCGGGAGGAAGGGTTGCCATACTATCGTTCCACTCGGGCGAGGATAGAAGGGTGAAAAAATCGTTCCAGCAGCTATTCCGCGAGGGCGTTTACAGCGAGGTAGCATCGGGGCCAGTTAGGCCATCGGCGCAGGAGTGCAACACCAACCCGCGCGCGCGCTCGGCAAAGCTCCGTTGGGCAATTAAGGCTTAGCCCTTTCCCTGTAGATAAGCTAAGAACACAATACTAGTAAGGCGACGGTAGTTCCGTCGCCTTACTTATTATAATCAATTACATACAATGGGTAAGTATGGCTGCTGCGCTATACGCTCATCCACTTGGGTAGTGGTTTTGGCTTTGGTTTTCGCCCGTACAAAAAGTCATCGGCTAAATAGGCAAACCGCGCAAACAGCCTAGACCTAACTATTAGGTGCCTTACAGCGCCATGCAGCACATTATCGGGATGACTGAAAGGGCAAACGGCCATGCATCGGCCACAATCGGTGCCAGCGGTGCACCAGTACCTAAAGCACAGGTTGGAATCTATTTGCCAGCGCAAAACGCCATCAACCTCCTGCATCTCTCCCTTTGGGATTGACTGGCTAGGGCAGCAATCAGCACATTTCTTACAAAATCGGCAGAATTCCACCATCATATTGCCCGCTTTTGCTGTATCAACGGTTAGTGGAGCGCTGGTGGTAACCACAGCAATCCTAACACGTGGGCCAAGCGTTGGTGTCATTAGCAATCCCATCCGGCCAATCTCGCCCAAGCCAGCATCGGCGGCAACTAAGGGGCATATCAACTCGTAATCACCATCAATATGAGCCCTAGAATCAAACCCAAATCCCTTTAGCAAATTGGCTAATTGAATGGCAATTACGGCAGAGTTTAGGTATTGCTGCGATGATTCCATCACGATAGATGATGCTGGGGCTGCCTGCACATTATCGATATCCATTTCAACTGTAAAGGCTATGGCAAACTTGTGCTTTAGCTCAACGGGCTTCCCCTTATCCTTTCCCCTACCACGGACTGTATAGGCATGGTAATCCTTAAGCTCTGTTATCCCAATGCTGTGCGCACCTAATCTTAATGCCCACTCCTTTACAAGGGAAGATAGCTGGCTAGGCGCAATTTCCTGCTGCTTCGCTGATGTGGGGTGCGGAATAGCGCTGTGAAGGTAATCTATAAGGGCAAAGTTGGTATCGGCTGCCTGATAGGTAAAGGGATTATAGTAGATGCTTTTAGGCGATAATAGGCCGGGCAACTTTCTGGATAACGAGTCCTGCTCAAACTCAAATGGGTGGGAGTTATAGTAGCTATCCCAATCGGAAGTATCGGGCTTAAGGCGCATTCTGGCAAAAATAACGTTATGCTCATCAACCGTTCTTTTGGGCGTACACATGGCATCACGTTGCAACACTATTGGCCTTTTTAGGAAAAGATAGCCAGCAATAATTAGTAGTACGATATTGATGTACGCAACAACTGGCTTTAACCAGTAACTACTGAATCCCAGAAAATATGCACAAACCACTAGCGCTATCGAGATAATCAGCAATCTATACGCTGCTTTAAACTCCCTCTCGTATGCTGATATTGCAGATGAAACAGCCCCAACAAAAGCCAGTAAACCAATTGTGGTAACTATTACGACTGTATAGAATATCGGTTCAATCATTATTTACGTTGTTATTGTATGCTCAAAAATAAAACAGCAATGTATAGGAGTTGACTTTAAATGCATTAAAAAGTTTAGGGTAACGGCAACATAAAAATACTAGCACTTACAAACCAACACCTTAACGGTTTAACCAAACATAACAAAAAGGCATAAAATGCTAAACAGCTAGTAGGCTCATTATTAGCACAAAGGAGCATTTTACTAGCCATGTAGTTCAAATCAAAACATATTGACAAAGAAACTTTCACCAAAACAACTAAATTCGTGCGTAAAACCTGTTAACTAACTCGTTAACAATTTCACCCAACCTAAACCTTTTAGTAATGAAAAAAAGCATTGTATTTCTATTCCTGTGCATTACAGCAGTAACATTTGCTCAACGTGGAGACATTCCAAGTGTAAGCATTAAATCGCTAGATGGGAAAAGCGTTACGTCATCGGAACTGGTAAAACCCGGAGAGGTTACAGTAATTAACTTCTGGTCAACTTCTTGCAAACCCTGCTTACAGGAACTTGAGGCTATATCAAATGTATACGACGAGTGGAAAGAGGAGGCAAACTTCAATTTTATTGCAATATCTGTTGACGATTCCCGTAGCAGCTCCAGAGTAAAATCACTTGTAGCAGGCAAAGGATGGCCTTTTAGCTTTTACCTAGACACAAACCAAGACCTAAAAAGGGCGCTTAACGTAACCATTATACCTCATACGGTTGTGGTTGATAAAACTGGGAAAATTGTATACAGTCATGTTAGCTATACTCAGGGTAGCGAAGTAACCCTATTTAACGAGGTAAAAAAAGCAGTAAAAAAGTAGCCTTGATATTATTATGAAGTTAAGAAACCATATAACCGCTCTTGCCATAGTATTTTCAGCTTGTAGCGTTAGTGCCCAAGAAAAAGATTTTGGAACCCTAAGCGGAAGCCTAGAATCAAATACCATCTACTACAGAAATGATTCTACAATAAATGCCATAGCACCAAAGGATAAGATTGGCTCGAACAACTACCTAAAACTAGACTATAGATATGGTGCATTCTCTGCTGGATTGCAATACGAAGCCTACCTCCCACCATTAGTTGGGTATTCAACCTCACTAGAGGGGAATGAAGTAGTTCATCGCTACGCTAGTTACAACAGCGATTTCTTAAGTTTTACTGTAGGTAACTTCTACGAACAATTTGGTAGCGGATTGATATTCAGAGCCTATGAAGAACGATCGCTAGGCGTAAATAACTCCCTTGACGGAGTGTCAATAAAAGTAAAACCAACAGAGTACCTTCAGATAAAAGCACTTTGGGGTAAGCAACGTAAGGACCTAACGGTTGGCAAATCCAATATAAGAGGAGCCGATGCAGAGTTCTCAATATCTCAGCTACTTTTACCCGAAAGTCCTGTAAATATAAGCCTAGGAGGTAGCTGGGTTAGAAAGTATCAGGATTACACAGGCCCCATTGCCGATTATCCAACTTCAATTGATGCTTTTGCTGGGAGAGCACAAATAGATTATGCGGCATACTCAATTTATGGGGAATACGTTTATAAGAAGGCTGATCCCGAATTTATAAATAAGTACAACTATAATAAGGGAAAAGCAATACTGATTCAGCAATCGTTAACTCTAAACGGGTTAGGATTAGGACTAAACTTAAGGCGGCTAGAAAATATTGATTTTCGTTCGGATAGGGACGAAAGAGGAAGTGCCAATACGCTAAACTTCCTACCCGCTTTAACACGACAACACAAGTACCAGCTAGCCAGCTTACACCCCTACTCTACTCAGGCAGCATCTGAAATTGGCGGTCAATTGGATCTATTCTACTCCTTTAAAAAAGGCAGTGCCATTGGAGGAGCAACGGGACTAAAGGTATCTGCTAACGCATCGGTGTACTATAACCTCGCACGTAACAGCAACGGAACCTACAAAACGTTTGGAATTGGCGATACCCTTCTTTTTCAGGATCTCAACATTGAAATAGAGAAGAAGCTAAACAGCAAAATTCGCTTTTCTATTTCATATATAAATCAGCAGTACAATAAGGGGGTAATAACTGGCGATGGAAAAGGTATGGTAAAAAGCCATATTGCAGTAGCCGATGTTTTGTACAAGTTTAGCCCAACCATATCACTAAGAACAGAAATTAGCGAACTGTGGGGTGTTAAAGGAGAGGATGACTGGACACAGCTGCTAGCAGAACTTAGCTTTGCTCCCAAGTGGTCTATCTTTACTTCTGATTTAGTTCAGCATCGCGAGAATAAGGTTCATTACTACAATACTGGTGTAAGTTACACTTACTCTACAACAAAAATTTCCGCATCATTTGGGCGAAACAAGGAGGGACTTCAATGCGTTGGCGGAATGTGCCGATACGTTCCTGCATATTCTGGTTTTAGCCTATCGGTAATATCGTCGTTCTAGATTAGCACGAGATTATTGGTTTTTATCATAGATAAAACCTAATACTTGCCATAGACACACCAATAAAAAACCAAGGTATAATATACCTTGGTTTTTTTATAATGGACAGCCATTTTAGAATGGCTATTTTTCTTGTTCGATGTAATCAAAATCTTTTGTCTCGCCCAACTTTACAGATTGCACATTTAGCACATTTGATATACCCTTTGTAGCAAATGCTACAACACTGCAGTTTTCTGCATTATATGAAGAAACAGGAATTGAAAACTGATGAGTAGAAATATTATCCTTTACAGTAATTGATGCTGGAATATTATCGCCAAATATATCTGTAGCAGCAACTCTAAGCACATGATTGTGTTCGTAATCGACAATAGGATTTCCGCGTCCATCATTATAGTAATTTACCTGATTAGCAATAACTTTATCCTCTAACAAGCAAACAACTAATCTTGTAATAGACGTAATAGTGGTAGCATACTGAATACTCACCTTAATGTTAGCATTTCCATCAGCTATAGAGGTTTCTATTTTAATTCCCAATGGAGCTTTTTTGTTTATCGCAGCATTAAGCCCTGATATGGACTCTGGATATGGCCATTCAAACGATCGATCGATATAGCCAGTAGGAAATCCGGGTATAGAATACGTTGTAGCCATATTAGAAACATAGGGATATCCCATATCCTCATCGCTGTGAACAGCAACAGCCACTACATTATTACTCTGTTGGAGTACTTGCTCTATTGCAGATGCAACACGAGGACAGTACCCACACCATGTTGCAGTGTAATCTTCAATTAAGACTTTCTTAACATGTACAGGAGTATAATCGTCAACAACAGGTACCTCTGGTTCTGGCATTGGTGTGTCTTCATCACAAGCATAAAACGCAAAGGAAAAAGCTGTAATGAATGATAATACAATTAGTTTTTTTTTCATAGGGTTTAGTTTAGGTTAATTCAAAAATCGTATGAATTTATAACTCTTTTTACAAATTCAACCATATTTTCCTACCATAATTAACATTGTTGTAAATCAACATTTCAGTATATTGTTATCTAACGGTTTTAGAAAAGATGACCAACTCCTATTCAAGTTCAGTTCAATCCCTAATTAAAAAAGGTTATACAACTATAGGGGTAACAACCTACTCAATTGTCCTACTAATATATGAGGGAAAGAGCCTTGTGGGAAATGGCATATAACTATATTTGCAGCCATAACTCAAGCACTTGGAGGCATCGGATAAATATATTATTGAACAGCTACGCAATGGCAACGAGCAAGTTTTTGAAACAATTTTCAGAACTTACTACAAGCGATTGTGTAACTATGCCAATACAATACTTTGGGATATAGATGAATCTGAGGAAATTGTGCAAAACGCGTTTCTGGCAATTTGGGAAAAACACCAAACGCTGAACGTTCATACTTCTCTCAAATCGTATCTGTATAGCGCAATTTACAATAGCAGCCTTAACAAGATAAAGCACAATAAAGTTAGAAAACAGTATAGCGAAGCAGCTAAGCATCAAGGAGAACCGCTTTTTAACGATGCATCGCACGATTTAGTAAACAGGGAACTAAATGGGGTTATTAACCAATCCATAGAATCATTGCCCCAACAATGCAGGGCTGTTTTTAAGCTAAGTAGGTTTGAGAACCTAACTTACGCCGAGATAGCCCAACAGATGGGGCTTTCGGTTAAGACGGTTGAGAACCACATGATAAAGGCGTTAAAAGTGCTCAGAGAGGATTTAAAGGAGTACTTACCCATTCTTATTCTAATGTTACTGATGAAAAGCTAAACCATTGACAGAGCAGAACGAACATATTGACCGCTTAATTACACGTTACATCTCGGGAGAGGCATCTCCTGAGGAGAGGCGTGAGCTTGAGCTTTGGCTAAATGAGTCGGAGGCAAACCAAAAGTACTTTGGCGATATCCAATTTGTAAACCAGAGCGCAGTAAACGCCAACGTGCTTTTTGATGTTGATGTAGATAAAGCGTGGAGCCATGTTAATGCTCAAATGAAGAACCGAACCTTAAAAACGGAGGTAAAGCACAGCTCAATAATCCCTCTATGGATTAAAGTTGCTGCATCTATAGCCATTCTCGTGGGAGCCTCGTTTGCTTTACTTCACCAGTTCAACTTCTTTGTAACCAACACGGAACAAACGTTTTCCATTGCAAGTAGCAATACGCAAGAAACCAAATATTTTGCGGATAGTAGTCAGGTTGTACTAAACAGCCATAGCAAAGTTACCTATGCCAAGGATTACGGTAAAAAGGAACGCAGGGTTAACCTTGAAGGGGAAGCCTTTTTCGATGTAAAGCACTTGGATAACAGCCCCTTTATTGTTGAAGCAGAGGGGACACTTATTAAGGATATTGGTACATCGTTCAATATTAAAGCCCAATCGCAAGATTCACTCGTGGAGGTTTACGTAAAATCGGGAGAGGTTTTGTTCTTTACCTCCGATAGTAAAGGGATAAGCCTTTACCAAGGAGAGATTGGCATTTACAATAAAACAACAGGGTTGTTTGCCAAAACAGTATGCTTAGATCCTAATATTACATCGTATGTTAACAGGGTATTCGTTTTCCAAAATACCCGATTAGCAGAAATAGCACAGCAGCTAAGCAAGGCTTACAATGTGAGTATTGTATTTAAAAATCCCGAACTAAAGGATTGTACAATATCTGTGGCATTTACAAATGAGGAGATCGATGTTATTCTTGATATAATATCGGAAACACTCTTGCTAAAGATCGAAAAACAAGACCAATTATACATTATAACAGGTGAGGCCTGCTTTAAGGAATAGGATAAATGAATAGGTATCAAAAAGTAGTTGCCGTTGTAATTATTCTGTGGATTGGCGTTGGCCTTGGTTTTGCGCAGCACAAATCAACTCCGTTACTTGAAAAAGAGGTAACCATTTCTGTAACCAATGAAACAATTCCGTTCATCCTCAACGAGGTATCTGCACAATCAGGGGCGGTATTCTCATATAGCCCGGAGGCCATTAACTCATCCAAAAGAGTAAGCTTAACCGAGAAGTCAAAATCGGTAAGGCACATTATAAATATCCTATTGGGCGATGAGGTTACCTACAATGTTAAAGGCAAGTATATTATTCTAAAGAAGATAGATGCATCATCACAACAAAAAGCTGCACAAAAGGTAGTGGTTGAAGGATATTTATACGATTCACAAACAGGTAAAAAGATTACCCAAGCATCGGTATATAGCAAAGAGCAAAAAGTTGCTGCAATATCCGATGACTTTGGTTACTTCAAAATTGCAATCCCCGCAACCGATACAATTGCTCCCCTTACTGTTAGTAAAATTGGGTACTCCGATACACTATTAACATCCAACCCTGCTGTAAGTAGCTATGTAAACCTTGAACTCAACAGCAATAACGAATCGCAAACAACACATAATAACACCCTTTATAGAGGATTCGAACCAATCCCTAACTGGATTCTAAACAACAAGTTCCTAGTTAATGCAAGAAACATCTCCGACACGCTGTTTAACAAGTTTCAGTTCTCGCTTGTTCCCTACGTAAGCACCAATAAGCTGCTATCGGGTAGTACCTCAACCGACTACTCTGTAAACGCCACTATTGGTTACGTTCAAAGTGTAAAGAAGCTAGAGGTTGGCGGTATTGCCAATATTGTTAGGTACGATGCCAGTTACTACCAATTTGCGGGCATCGCCAATTTTGTTGGAGGTACATCGTACGGCTTGCAGGCTGCAGGAATGGTCAATTGCACAAAAAACCTACAAGGGATTCAATCATCAGGACTAGTTAACGTGGTAACTCACGATGCCACCTTCTTCCAGATGGGAGGTATTGGGAACTTTGTGGCTGGAAAATTTACGGGAGTTCAGCTGGCTGGAAAAATCAACATAGCACAATCATTAGATGGCTACCAGATTGCAGGTATTGTGAATTTTAGCCATAAGACAGAGGGCTTGCAGCTAGCAGGTATTGCCAATCAGTCAATTGCAATGAATGGCGTACAAGTGGCAGGAATTATAAATAGCACCGACAGCCTAAAAGGAGTACAGCTATCCTTAATAAACAGAACCAAGCACCTTAAAGGTTATCAAATTGGCCTTGTAAATTTTGCCGATACCTGTGAGGGAATCCCCTTCGGGCTAATAAGCATTGTAAGAAAAGGGTATCACAAGTTGGAGGTTTTTGCCGATGAAACATTTTACCTTAACGCAGCGTTTAGAACTGGTGTTAAACCCTTTCATACAGTTATTTCCACAGGGATTGATCCAAATGATATTAACAACCCGCTTTGGAATGCTGGCTTTGGCTTTGGCTCCTGCTTTGGAAATGAGGAAAAGGTGGTTTACAACATCGATTTAACCTCCCTGCACCTTTTTAAGGGCAACTATACGCTTAACCATAACAATATTTACAAGTTTAACTTTAGCGTTAGCAAAAAAATAGCCCGCAAAACAGCAATTGTTCTTGGTCTTAACTTTAATATACAAGTAACCGAAACCGACTCAAAATACTACACAAATACATTTTCAAAAATAGCACCCTATAGCCTAACCAATAAGGATTTAGGTACGGGGATTAACATTAAAACGTGGCTAGGAGCAAGGGTTGGGGTAAGATTTTTCTAAAAATTGACATCTGAGTTAGGGGTATTACAAAAGATAGTTGTCCTTGGTATAAACAGCTAACATGAAACCAATGAGAACTCATCTGAAACACTTAATTCTTGTCTCACTTTGTGCGCTATTTACCAGCGCAAACGCACAGCAACTAACTCAAGTAATAAAAGGAACTGTTGTTGATATTGAAACACAGCTAACCCTGCCTGGAGCAACAATAGTAATTCTTGGTACCGATCCCACCCTTGGCACCAGCACCGATTTAGAAGGAAATTTCCGCATAGAGAATGCCCCTTTGGGTAGATACAACATTCAGATTGGCTACGTGGGGTACGATAAGGTAGTTATTCCAGAGGTACTTGTTACCTCAAGCAAAGAGGTTGTGCTATCCATTGGGCTAAAACAAAGCCTTACCAATATTGCCGAGGTTGTGGTAAAAGCCAATAGCCGCAAGGATAAGCCGCTAAATCCGATGGCATCTATCAGCGCCAAATCATTTACTGTGGAGGAGACTAGGCGATACGCCGGAGGGCTAGACGATCCTGCCAGAATGGCTTCTGCTTTTGCAGGGGTTACCGTTGGCAATATTCAGGATAATGCCATTATAATTAGGGGAAACTCTCCCAAAGGGGTATCGTGGCGACTTGAGGGTGTAGAGATTCCCAATCCCAATCACTTTGCGGGCGGTAATGTTGCAGGCGGTGGTGTTGTTACCATTTTCAGCAGCCAGCTTCTGGCCAACTCCGATTTCTTTACAGGAGCATTTCCGGCAGAATACGGCAATGCGCTTGCCGGTGTTTTTGACATGAAGCTCCGCAATGGGAATAATGAGAAGCGCGAAAGCACTATTCAACTTGGACTAATGGGACTCGATTTTGCCTCGGAGGGATACTTTGTAAAGGGAGGAAAATCCAGCTACCTTTTTAACTACAGGTACTCAACCCTTAGCCTCATGAGCCACTTGGGGCTAATACCATCTGAACAGATTCCTCAGTATCAGGACCTATCATTCAAGCTAACATTTCCAACCAAAAAAGCAGGCGTATTCTCCGTTTGGGGAATTGGCGCTTACGATGTGAATAAGGAGCCAGAAGGGTTAGACTCATCAAAATGGGAGACAGATTGGGATAGAATAAAAAGCGAGTGGAACCTATACATGGGTGCTGTAGGCGTTACCCATAAAATAATTACGGGGAAAAAGACCTATATCAACACCTCCGTTGCCCTAACAGGATCGCTAAACAAAATGGATTCTCGCAGGCTCAACGACGATATGATCCTACGCCCCAACTGGGATTTTAGCGATATGATGAGCCGAGTAAACCTTAACACCTTTGTGAACCACAAGTTTAACGCAAAGCATACTTTACGCGTAGGCTATTACAGCAGCAGCATGTTTTATGATATCGATTTAAGTAGCACTGTTGATGATATCCCCGAAACATTTGGCAACTTCGTAAAGCAAAAGGGAGAAAGCCAATACTCGGAGGTGTACATCCAATCGCGATATAGCATCACACCTCAGCTAACTGCAAATGTTGGGGTAAACGCCAACTACTTTAATCTGAATAAGGATTTTAGCATTGATCCACGTGCTAGCCTAAAGTGGGAGTTCTCACCAAAGCACGCTTTCTCCATTGGGTACGGCAAGCATAGTCAGGCCGAGGAGCTAAAAATATACTTTGTAAAGAAAGAGGTTAATGGGGAATCATTTTACCCCAATAAAAACCTTAAGCTATCAAAGGCTCATCACATAATACTTGCGTACGATTGGCTAATAAACAGCAACCTACGCCTTAAGGTTGAGCCCTACTTCCAATATCTATATGATGCACCAGGAATTGCAGATAGCTCCTACTCTTTAATCAACTTCAAGCAGGACTGGTCCTTTATGAATGCGCTAGAGAATAACAGCAAAGGGAAAAATCTTGGTGTAGATATAACCCTAGAACGATTCCTAAACAATAACTACTACTATTTGGTAACGGCATCGGTATTTGACTCAAAGTACATGGCCGACGATAAGGTATGGCGCAACACCCGATACGACAAGGGCTTTGCCGTAAACATCCTCCTGGGTAAGGAGTTCTTCCTTAGCAAACAACGGATGCTGGGTGTTAACCTTAGAGGATGCATTACTGGTGGTGAACGAACCAGCCCTATAGATACAGAGAAATCGCTACTTGCCAAACGGGTTATACTTAATGAGCAAAAAGCCTTTGAGGAGCAGGAAGCAACTACATATAACGTAGATATAACCATAACCTACCGTGCCAACAAGAGCAAATACTCTGGAGTTTGGGCACTTCAGATAAAGAATGCACTGGGAACTCCCATGAACGATGGCTATAGCTATAATATCAAGACTAAGCAGATGGAGAAATCAAAATCAACAGTTGTGCTACCAGTAATAAGCTACAAAATAGAGTTCTAACACATTGAGACGGGGGCCATCAATGGCCCCTTTTTCGTATTTGTGGTTTTATTTTATTAAACTAGTGGTATTGTATAGCATCAAAGCCAACATATAGCTAATACAAAGGAACTATTCCTAGTATTCTGTTCATCAATAGTAAATGTAATTAGAATGAAAAAATTACTTCTAACACTGGTAAGCATTCCCCTTGTGGCAGGACTTGCGTTTGCACAGCAGGGAACCTTAGGTAACGAGGAGATAAAGAATCTTCGGGATGGTTATAACAAAACCGACGCAGCAACCCGAGCCATAACCAATGCCCTTACCAACAATAGCGTTAAGAGCCTAGCGCTAAACCATGAAAACATTGGTAAAACAGACCATCTATTTAAGTACAGAGTTACGGTAAGCGGTATTACGGATCAACAAAGCTCTGGCCGCTGCTGGATGTTTACCAGTCTAAACACCCTTAGGCCAAAGGTTATGGATAAGCTAAACGTATCGTCGTTTGAGTTCTCGCAAAGCTACCTGTACTTTTGGGACATACTAGAAAAATCCAACCTGTTCCTTGAAAATGTTATTGCAACTGCCGATAAGCCTTGGGATAACCGCTACGTTGAGTTCTACTTTAAATCGCCAGTTGATGATGGCGGCGTTTGGAACTCGTACGTTAACCTTGTTCAGAAATATGGTCTTGTACCCAAAAACGTAATGCCAGAGACCAATAGCAGCACAAGCACAGGGCAGCTTACCAGCATTGTTAAGCTAAAGCTTAGGGAGCATGGCTATACACTTAGGGAGCAGCTAGGCGGCAAAAAGCTTAACCGTAAGGCTGTTGAGCAGCAAAAGCTAACCATGCTTGCCGATATCTACAGAATACTTTGCCTACACCTAGGAGAGCCTCCTGTTGAGTTTACTTGGCGTTACGAGGCCAAAGACGGAACCATTAGCCCCCTTAAGCGCTATACCCCACAGCAATTTGCTCAAGAGATGCTTCCCGAAGTAAGCTATGCTGAGTACGTGATGATTATGAACGACCCTAGCCGTCCGTACTATCAGTACTTTGAAATAGAGAACTACAGGAACACCCAAGAGGGCGTAAACTGGAAGTACATTAACCTTCCTAACGATGTAATTAAGCAAATTTGCATGGCCTCAATCAAGGCCAATGAGGCGCTTTACGCATCGTGCGATGTTGGCCAGCAGCTAAATAACAAGGAAGGCCTTCTCTCTATGGATAACTACGACTACCAATCGCTTTACGGAATGCCCTTTGGCATGGATAAAAAGGCGAGGATACTAACCCGCGAGAGCGGATCGTCGCATGGCATGGCCCTTATTGCTGTTGATGTTGATGAGAATGAGAAGCCCGTAAAGTGGCAGTTTGAGAACAGCTGGGGAAGCAGCAGCGGTCATAATGGCTACCTAACCTTCACCGATGAGTGGTTTGATGAGTACATGTTCCGCTTTGTATTGCAAAAGCAATTCCTACCAGCCGATGTACTAAAAGTACTTGAACAAAAGCCAACAATGCTCCCACCTTGGGATCCTATGTTCTAAATAAAAAAAACAGGGGACAACTTTTACAATTTGTCCCCTGCTTTAACCCCAAAAGTTAACCCGCTATAATATCTACAGTTAGCTGCTTTATGGCTGTGCTTGCACCAGGCGGATAGAGTTCAAACCGTACCTGCCCCTCCCCTGCTTTAAGTGCGCTAAAAATCCAAATTTGCCGTCCCAACGCACTATCGGTACCAACCGATGGCTGCAACGTAACCTCCTCAACAAGCTCGTAAACGCCAGAATTATCGGATATGCAGCGCCACACGTAACCCGCCAGCGCATTAATTTCCTGAATAAACCAACCCAACTCCCCATTAACACGCATACGGTTTGGGGATTGACTCTCTAACAGGATCTCGTTGGAAAAACTCATGATACTATAGTTTTAATAATAAGAAGGAATACTTATCCTACAATTGTATCGGCAGTAGCAAACTTAACGGGTGCATTATTTACCTCGTGCCATTTTCCTGTACCGTCCATAAACTTATAGTTGGCAACACCACTTTTCC
>DHVO01000028.1:0-8383 GCA_002412705.1 Bacteroidales bacterium UBA5206
AAACTGGGTGTTAATTTGCGATTCGCTAGTTTCAATGGCATTCTTCCAAACCACACTAAGTACACTCCCTGGAGCAAAGTTCCACTGGTAGGTTAGGTCTAGATTGAAAATATTGTAGTTCTTATCTTTATCATCCATTGGTGCTGTTGGCGTAAGGTTTCCATCGCTAAGTAAAATGCTAAAATCCTTATAGTCAACCCAACGCCAATAGTGTCTTACCCTAAGGCTAAACACCGAATTTGCATTTAGGCTAAAGCGCCCATCAACAGTGTTTGTAAGGGTACTTATATTACGGGAACCAATAAACACGTTTAGGTTGTCACTATCGGCATATCCCAAGTCGTTTGCTTCGTAATCCTGCCTAACGGTGTAAACTACCATTATATGGTTGTTAAAGCGCATGCGTGGCGAAAGACTTACCCAATAGCCATCTTGCCCCATCCTCTCGCCATACCAGTAGCCCATTCGTGTATCTAGGGCAAGAGGCTTTCTATAGTCGCTAGAGGTCCAAAAGCTCATTAAGGTATGCTTGGGAATAATAAGTTTATAACCAGTCCTCCGGGGTTCAAAGTAGTCAACCCTATCCTTAAGGTTTGTGGACACGTCGACACCAACTGTTAGGTAGTACTTGGCAATTGTTGAATGCGCTCCAATATATACCTCGTTGCTAGTAAATACTCTAGGCTCAAAAAGCTTTGATTGGTAAAAGCCTACCGATGTATATAAGTCGAGGAATTTACTAAAAGGTTCCAGTTTCCTATAGGTGATCTCTCCCCCATATGAGAACTCATTATTGTTTTGCAAGTATCCCATATCGTTGGGATTATACGTATCGCTCTCCACATTGTGCCAAAGATTGCCCACCCAGCTTCCAGCTGTTTTATGTAGCTCCAAGCGGTACTTGTAGCCAGAAACATCTTCATCGGCAAAGTGCTGGCTTAAGGCACCAATACCTTTAAACGCATATCTATTAGATGGATTACGTAGTAGCACCTCTGTTGCAGTAACGTTTGCAGTATAATCGTCGCCTGGCCTAAGTACATTTGTGTTTGCCAAGCTAACGTAGGAGTTGTACGGAAGAGTTTGATCCACAACAAACATGTTGTAGTTTGTAAACGCTTGTGTTCTGTACTTTCTCTTTTCGCCAGAGATAGTGTCAACAATACGAGCATAAGCAGCATCGGTTATGGCATTAAATAGCCCCAACCCTGTTCCCGTGGAAGTTCTTCCCGATATTTTAGTTGCATTAAGCATCTTAGTTTCAAGGGGACTCTCATAAATTATTTCATTACTTGCAAGAGACTCCCTTGCGGCACCATAATTAGCAGGTCTAGAGCCAATACGACGCGAATAGAAAATATTACCCTTATTAAACAGTTCTGTTCCTTCGGTAAAAAAGTCGCGCTGCTCATCGTAATAAACCTCAAAGGGAGAAAGATTAAGCACCCTATCATCAGATTTTACCTGACCAAAATCTGGTATAAGTGTCATATCGAGCGTAAAGCTCTCATTTAGCCCAAGCTTAACATCCATACCTCCATTCACTTTATACTCAAACCCATCTGCACCAGCATACTTATCTGCATAAGCCGAAAGGTAGGGACTAAACGATAACCTTACCGGAGGATTAATCCCCTTTAGTCCAGAGAGCTCTCCCGATTGGCTAACCAATACAGAGGAGTTTGTTCTATCTATTGGATTCCAACTGCTACGCTCGTTATGTCTTTTTATGAGACGTATAAAGTTAATGCCCCAGCTATTACTGCCATTCTTTGTGAAACGAAGCGCTGAAAAAGGAATTTTTATCTCCACATACCAACCATCATCTGCAATTCTTGTTTGGCTTAACCAAACCGCATTCCAGTTTCTATCCTTTGAGTTTCCCACATACTTAAAATCGGTTTGAACGCCCGAAGCCGATACAAGAAACTCTTGGTAGTTAATGCCATCATCATAAGGGCTTACAAGCACAGAAAAAGCATCGGACTTAAGATTATCGCTCTGATCGCGTAAACCAAGTTCCCTATAAATACCATCAGGGTTAGAGTCCTGCAAAAAAGCGCCTATGTATAGAGCATTATCATCGTAAAGAACTTTAACTGTACTTTTCTCACTTGCTGCAACACCGCTGTAGGGTTCGTACTGTGTAAAACCAGTAGTTTCCTGGGCCTTAGCCCACTCTGGTTCGGAGAGCTCCCCATCAATCTTAATGCCTCCATCAACTCTAAGGGCTTCAAGCTGTTTCCGTTCGGCAGGTAAACGCTTATTTCCCTTCGAATTTGCATCTAATACAGAAAAACAGATTAACGCTGCACAGATATAAATAATGCGACTCATTTATGGTTTTGTTTAGGTTCGTATTTTTGAGTACTAGGATTGTTTTTGGTTTAATGGTTTATGCCACTTTTTTACGAAAAACACAAACCCAACATACTGATGTTCTGAATATTGCTTCGAATACAGAAATAAAAAACCACTACCCCTATTTCCAAAGGATAGCAGTTAAACGATAAGAAGAAGATTATTTGTCCCAATTACACAAACGTATCACCATGCAAAAGGTTACATACGTATATAGATGCTAAAAAACGGCGCAACAAAAAAGGCCGCTTTTGATAAAGCGACCTTTATTTGTATCTGAAGTAATAGACTAAAACTCAGATGTAAAATGAAACTTAATATCAGTAAACTTATCTTGTGCCATTTGTAAGGAGTAAGGAGAGTCGGCAAGAAAAACTTCTCGGCCATGCTTGTCAACAGCAAGGTTGTTGTACTTACGTTTGCGGAAATCGTCAAGCTGCTCCTTATTAGTACTCTCAATCCAGCAAGCTTTGTATAGGTTTATTGGCTCGTAACGACAAAGTGCGCTGTACTCATGCTCAAGGCGGTACTGTATTACCTCAAACTGGAGAGCCCCCACTGTTCCAATAATTTTGCGTCCATTGCTCTTTTGGGTAAAAAGCTGCGCAACACCTTCGTCCATAAGTTGATCTATACCCTTTGATAGCTGCTTAAACTTCATAGGATCCGCATTCTCTATGTAGCGGAACATCTCTGGAGAAAAGCTAGGAATTCCCTTAAACATAAGGTTTTCACCCTCGGTTAGAGTATCTCCAATTTTAAAGTTACCCGTATCGTGCAAACCAATAATATCGCCTGGATACGCAAAATCCACAATAGATTTTTTATCGGCCATGAATGCGTTGGGGCTCGAAAACTTAATCTGTTTACCTAATCTAACGTGCGTATAGGGCTTATTCCGCTCAAAGGTACCCGAGCAAATTTTTAGAAACGCCAACCTATCCCTATGGTTTGGATCCATGTTAGCGTGTATTTTGAAAACAAAGCCAGTAAGCTTACTCTCAAAGGGATCAACCACACGGCTAGCGGCAGTTGATTTGCGTGGATGCGGAGCAATGTTTATAAAGCAGTTAAGCAGCTCTTGTACTCCAAAGTTATTAAGCGCGCTCCCAAAGAAAACGGGTGCAACCTCTGCACTTAGGTAGGTATCTAGTTCAAAGGGAGGATAAACCTCATCAATTAGGTGCAAATCCTCGCGGAAGTGATCGGTATATGGCGAAATGTACTTATCCAGTTCAGGTGAGCTAACATCAGTAATCTCAACAACATCATCGCTTACGGTTTGCTTATCGTCGGAAAAGAATAGGTTTAGCTTCTTTTCGTACATATTATATACCCCCTTAAAGGTAGGCCCTTGGCTAATGGGCCAGCTTAGCGGGCGAACCTTAATTTGCAGTTCACTCTCAATCTCGTCCAAAATGTCGAAGGGATCTTTACCTGTGCGGTCCAGCTTATTAACAAAAACAATTACTGGGGTTTTGCGCATGCGGCAAACGTTCATAAGCTTGCGCGTTTGGCTTTCCACCCCTTTTGCATGGTCAATAACAATAATTACGCTATCAACCGCGGTAAGAGTTCTAAAGGTGTCCTCGGCAAAATCCTCGTGACCAGGAGTATCAAGAATGTTAATTTTAACATCTCTATACTCAAAGCCCATTACCGATGTAGCAACAGAGATACCCCTTTGGCGCTCAATCTCCATAAAGTCTGATGTTGCCCCTTTCTTAATCTTGTTGCTCTTTACAGCACCCGCAACGTGAATGGCACCACCAAATAGAAGTAACTTTTCGGTGAGGGTTGTTTTACCAGCATCGGGGTGACTTACAATGGCAAATGTACGCCTGCGCTTTATCTCTTTTTCTAAACTCATTATGCTACAATTTTCGGGGCGCAAAGTTAGCAAAATAATGGAGCAAACCATACTAACGTAATGAGTTTAAAGCGGAAGCCCACTCCTTGCTTACAAGCACAAAAAAAGCCCTAAGACATATACTCTTAGGGCTTTGGTATTAAGCGTAGAACTATATAAACTTCTTGTCTATATACTTGGAGTTCATTAACCTTGCTATGGCCATGTAGCTGGGAAAAAAACGAATTTTATCGCCAACTTTGTACTTGCACTTCAAATTATTTTGTACAGGACCCAAATCATAAACTGTCATATCGGAGGTTGTTCCCGCAAAACGAATATTGCCATCCTTAGGCGTTAGCTCATGAACATCAACGTCGAGCAGGCCAAAATCCAGAATGGCACGATAGCTCTTATCGTAATCCAGCTCAATGTCATCGGCAGTATGGCCAATATTTCCATCGGTTATAATTCCATCGGGGATTGTTTCCTTCACCTCAAGCTCTATGATATTACTCTTATACTCGAAGGTATCCACCGATAAATCCCTAAACTTTTTACCATCGAAGGGAGTTGTACCAATAAATGCAGATTCACCAATGCGTAAGTGGTTAATTGTTTTGGGCATAGCGGGCTTACCCACCAAAGGCAGAGTTATTGAGCTGCCACCCGATATAATGGGCATAACCGTATTAAACTTGGCCTCAATAAGCTGCTTGTACAACGATAGCTGTAGCAGCTTATCATATGTTGGTTGTATGCCATACATACACCCCAAGTTAGTCCCAATGCCCTCTATTTTGATTGAGTCAAGTTCAAAAACCCGCTTGTAAAAGTCTAGTACTTTATCGCGCAAAATACCTTCACGAAGTTCACCCAGCTCAATCATTATAATAATTCTATGGACTTTCCCTTGGCGTTTAGCCTCAGCATTAATAGCCTCTATGGTTCTAAACGATGAGTTTAGGGAGATATCAGCATAGGTTACCAGCGTTTTAATGGAATCAATGGCAGGAGGTTTAACATACATTGTAACTATTTCGGGGTTTATCTCCTTAACACGCTTTAAACCAGATAACCTAGAATCGGCGACGCTATGCAAACGCTTTACCGCAGGATGAAAAAGCAGCTTATTTAAAAAGTCGGTATGACCAGAAAGAATTTTGGCCACCAGAGTCCACTCCATGTTGTTCTTCTCCAGAAAAACATTGAGCTTCTCTATGTTCTGAATAATTTTGTCGGATTTAATGAGTAGTTCAGCCATAAACCACCCTCCTACTTTTTATAGAAACGCATCTCGGCGTACTTAGAACCAAAACCGATGCGTTCGTAAAGGCGTTTTGCAGGATTATCGTATTCTACGTGAAGGGCAATATCGCCCTGAGAGCGGTCAATGGCAGCCTCCATAAGCTGCTTCCCTATGCCATTTCCTCGCTTAGCTGCATCAACAGCAATGTAAACCAAAATATTTTCGGGGATATAACCATCCATACCCGTTCTGTTCATTATTACAACTCCAACCAGTTGGTTGTTAAGGTATCCAGTTAAAATGAAACCACCTTTACCCTCTTGGCCTGAAAATGCATAGTCAATAGATTTTCCAATTGCTTCCTTTGAGTCGCCAAATCGGTCGAGATGCTTAAATAGGAATTCAATTAAATCCTCACGGGATAAATTTTTGAAATCAGTAGCGGAGTTGATCTGTTCAATAGTCAACATACGATAATATTTAGGTTAATAGAAAATTCCGTCGTTGGATTGTACTGAAGACAAACCGTGCAGAAAGGCCGACAGAAACATTAATTACCGCAAATATACAATAAAATGAGGGTCGATCCAAATAAGCCCTGCCACAAAGGCAATTTCACCACCCAAAACTGACAATAAGACAGCCACGGAATGAGTGAATTAGAATGAGAAAAGCAAATGGCATTAGCCTATAACCAAATTCGTTAGAACTTATTTAGATTTGCATTTTAATAAACTCAAGAGCAAACAAAGACTCTACGCATAGCAAAAATAGCTCTACTGATTTTTAATGAGCAAAGATGTAAATCACCGTAAAAAACAGGATTGCACTTTTAATATTTTCAAATAGTCTAGACCCTCTATCATGCCTGCGATCTTCGTGCCGTAGGCACGCAACATCGGTAGGTAGCACAAACGGAATAAGAATTACACCCCGTAGGGGTGAGCCTTTGAGCCTCTTTAATTCGAACACCCCTTACGGGGCGAAAAACACACCATTGAACGCCCTACTCTACCGACAGATTGCCCCTAACGGGGCTTAAAACGAGTGAATTACAAACTTCATTAACCCATTATATTTGTGGTAGAACCACAATAATAGAAGATACAATAGAATTATTGATTGGACAATCACTTTTCGTTGATACGGTAGTCGTTAATTAGCATAGTTCTCTCACTAAGAAAATCGGCTATATCGGATAGGTTTCCGCTTTTTTCAAAATCCTTTAAAGGGATTCTATAGCTCGCATTCTGAGTTTTTATAATAATCACAGCACAACGACTTAGAGATAAATATATCCAAAAAGAACCTCCAAGGAAAAGCATCCAAGGAGCAATTAAATGAAATAATACACCCCCCTTACCATGACGACTTGTGATAACATGTAAATCCGATATAATTGCAGATTTAACGCCCCAAACCAACCCAATTCCTGTTAGCAAAAGAGAAATACATAACGACAAAACCCAACTAGAAACCCCATGCCCCTTTCTAATGGCAATAAACTTAATCTCACTGTAATCAATGTGCTCTTTTACTCGATAGTCTTTAATCAAGTCTATACCATGTTCGTCTATTTTAACGTATGGTGATTCAAACATTACAATGCCAGCTTGCTTGTATATATACTATCAACTTTATTTCGCTACATGTGCCTACTTACACTGCCTCATCAATCATCCCCGGAGTATAATCGTGAGCTCGTTCGCTTTTGGCCACCACGGTGGCAATTAGGGCGTCGCCAGTAACGTTTAGCACAGTTCGTAGCATATCTAAGGGTCTATCAATGGCCAGAATAAGGGCTAGTCCTTCAACGGGTAATCCCACCGAGTTTAGCACAATAATAAGCATAACAATACCAGCACCAGGAACTCCTGCAGAGCCTATAGACGCAAGGGTTGCAGTAAGAATAATTGTTAGCTGCTGGGTAAAGGTTAAATCAATGCCAAAAACCTGAGCAATAAATACAGCAGCAATTGCCTGGTATAGGCTTGTTCCATCCATATTTATGGTAACGCCAATTGGCAGAACAAAGCTGGTAATCTCATTCGAAACGCCTAATCCCTTTTCAACCTGCTCCATATTTACAGGAAGCGTTGCTGCACTTGAACTGGTAGAAAACGCCACAAGCTGCACTGGGAACATGGTTCTATAAAAATCCTTAAAGTGAATACCGGCATAGAAGCGCAAAAAGAAGGGATAAATAACCAATGCAACAAACAATAGTCCAGCAATAACAACTAACGCGTATAGACCAAGAGTAGCAAAAAGCTGTAGCGAGTCGGAAACGTTATCGCCA
This sequence comes from Bacteroidales bacterium UBA5206, assembly GCA_002412705.1. Lineage (GTDB taxonomy): Bacteria > Bacteroidota > Bacteroidia > Bacteroidales > Tenuifilaceae > UBA5206. The sequence goes on from DHVO01000028.1 coordinate 7,759, forward strand.
GAAAAATCGCATATTAGCCCAGCCAAAAGCGCCAGCACACCAATGGGAGCAAACATCATAATAAGGTCAATAACCTTAAGTATAACCTCATTAAAACCAGATACAAAGTCCTTTACCACATCAACCTTAGGGTTCTTTACCAGCACAATGGAAATACCAAAGAGTACAGCGAAAAAGATTACCTGGAGCATATTTGTGTTATCCGATGCAGCCTTAACAATATTTTCTGGCACTATATCAACCAAAAACTGTAAGGGGGAATCGGAATCCAAGCTCTGCGCTTGAATCTTTCTAGTTTCTATATCCTGTGCATATTTGGAAAGCAGCTCTACCCTCTTCTCCTGAGGGAAAAATTTACCCGGACGAATTGTATTCACAAGTATTAACCCAATGCTAATGGCTAGCACTGTAGTGACTAAATAGTAGGAAACCGTTTTAAATCCAATTCTCGATAGCTTAGTAACATCCGATAAACCAGCAACACCCGTAACCAGAGAGGCAAAAATTAGCGGCATGGCTACCAATTTGAGGAGGTTTAAAAAGATTATGCCAAAAGGTTTAACGTAATCAGCAACAAACCAACTTGTTCCAGTAGAAACAGCAACAATACCAATTGCCACGCCCA
>DHVO01000028.1:8502-10696 GCA_002412705.1 Bacteroidales bacterium UBA5206
GGCAATAAAAAACCCCAAGTATTGCTACTTGGGGTTAGTATGTTAAGGATAACGGTTCCTAGTGACCACCGCAACCGCAGCAACCACCTTCGTGATCGTGGTCGTGATCGTGCTCATGCTGATGTCCGTGGTCTTGACCATGAACATGTCCATGAGAAAGCTCCTCTTCAGAAGCTTCGCGAACAGCCTCTACGCTACCAATAAAGTGTAGATCTTCACCAGCAAGAGGATGGTTAAAGTCCATAACCACTGCATCGTCGTTAATTTCAACAATAAGACCATCAAGGGTGTTGCCTTCACTGTCGCGCATAGGTAGTCTGCGTCCAACCTCAAGAAGATCATCAGGAAGTTCGCCATCCATCATGAACACATCCTTTGGAAGCTCCACAATGGCCATATCGTTAACTTCGCCGTAACCTTCAGCTGCTGAGATAGAGAACTCAAATTTGTCACCTATTTTTAAGCCGTCAATATTTTGCTCAAAACGAGGAATAAGCTGTCCGTGTCCGAATAAAAAAACGAGAGGATTTTGGGCGTTAGCCTCATCTATCATCTCACCATTAACTTTAAGCTGATAGCTTAAAGAAACAACTTTGTCTTTTGCTACAATCATGTATAGAGGTATTTAAAAATTAGCCGAAACGCTTGCATTTCAGTCTGTAAAGAAACGGGTTTATTTTGGCATATCAAAATAAAACTTGAAAAGCCCCATTGAAACTTGGGGTTAGAACCAAAACAAAACATTCAAAATTCAATAAACACAAATGCTTACCAATTGTTCAAAAAGGGAACAACTACATATGTCACTAATAATCAGTTAATAACGAATTAAAATCAAAAAAAATGAACAAAAAGCAAAAAAAAATGGTTAAAGGTTTGGAAATATGCGGGGAATGTTGACCTTTGTTGCATATTCATTTATTGTTTTTTTAATCACTTTTTTACCATTAAGTCATGAAAGGAAAAGTAAAATGGTTTGATGCAGCCAAGGGTTACGGCTTTATTCAAACTGACGAGGGCAACGACGTGTTTGTACACTACACTGGCATTGCTAAAGAAGGTTTCAAGCGTCTTGACGAAGGTCAAGCTGTAGAGTTTGAAATCACTGAAGGCAAGCGTGGCCCACAAGCTACAAATGTTACCGTTTTAGAATAACCAATTTTTTATTCTATAACGTTCGGGAAAAGGCTTCGCACAACGAAGCCTTTTTTCTTTTCCACTAGCTAAAAGGTTATGGTAAATCGAAGTATTGGATTTGAAGTATAGGGAGTAAAGTCCTGCCCCGATAAGTTCCATAGCAAAAGTATGTTAATGGCAGCACGCTCCCCTACCTGCTGTCGCCATCCGCCCCCAACAAAAAGAATGTCCACCCATTGTTTCCCTGTGCTAGGCGCCAAGGGATCCATAAGCTTTGTATCGTAGTAAAGCCCTTCGTATTCGCCATGCAAAATTGGACCACCGCCAATCTCCTTGTTTAGAAGGGTGCCAATATCGGGAAAGGGCAATATTTGCGTAAAGCCCGAAACACCCCAAATATGCGTTCCCGAAACCGAAGAGGAACTCCCTATGTACCTAGGCTTATAAAAGGTGTAGCGCCCCCCCACTCCTATAGACCACTGCGGAACAATCCACATTCCTGCTACAGGGGCAATATCTATACGGGTAATATCACCAAAGGTCATGCCGATGCCGCCCCCAAGAAATAAGCGATCTCTAAATGATGAGTAGCTATTTTTTGAGTATTGAGCCTGTGCCGTAACCGTATTGGCCCATAAAAAAAACGATATTCCTAATGCAATAAAACCAATCCGCTTCATGGTTACCATATTTTAAATGAGTATGTGTTCTTCAAAAATCATTCCTCTAAATGCATAACAAACAGCAAAAACAATGGTTTGTGCAACGCGCAAAAGAATGTACCAAATAGAATAATTAGCCGCAATTAAGCTAAATTTGCTATTCATTTCTAAAAAAACAACAAATATAACCATAACAGGATGAACATAGTTATAACTGGCGCATCGAGAGGGATTGGATTTGAAACAGCAAAAAGATTTGCGTCGCTTGGCGATAACAATATTGTTGCCATATCGAGGGATGAAGCAAAGCTTAAAGAGCTTAAAAACGCATGCATAAGGGAGAATATACAAGCACACCTTTACCCTTTGACATTTAACATTGAAGATGCTTCTGC
>DHVO01000070.1:0-239 GCA_002412705.1 Bacteroidales bacterium UBA5206
TATTACCTAATAGGTGTTTTGTCTGGTTTTTACGCTGCAAAGGTAGGAAAAAAGAGGAAGTTCCCAGTTGGCGGTTGCGGGTTACTAGCTACGATGCTCTTAATCTTCTGTAACCCGTAACCCGTCACCTCTCTTAGTTTCTAGTTACAGCGCTCTATAGTATTTGTAACCGTCACTCGTAACCCGTCACCTCTTTAAAAATAAATTTCCGCATTAACGTTGGCAAAGGGAACACCAAG
>DHVO01000070.1:275-5581 GCA_002412705.1 Bacteroidales bacterium UBA5206
TGAGCAGCACTGAATGTAGTTATCGCCCAGCCGCTCCTTAAGTAGGTTCTGGTAGTAGAAAAAGTCGGGAGTTCTAACTCCGTGTATAAGGGTAGCCCCTTCGCCCTTGCCCGATAGTAGTCGCGACATAAACGGCGCTATGCCCGTGCCCACGGCAATCCAAATGGGCGATTGGTCGCTGTTGGTGAATGAGCCAAAGGGGTCGGTTACCAAAATGGTATCGCCCGATTTTAGCAGCGAGAGCATGGGGGTAAGCGTTCCATCGGGTTTTTCGGTGTAGAGAATCTCAATGTGATCTTCCTTTTCGCCGCTGGCTATGCTGTAGAGGCGGGGTGGTATTTTTTCGCTAACGCCAATGCCAATAACCTGACCGGCTATAAAATCGAATTCCCTTTTAAATGTTAGGATATATGAGCCCGATGCAACCTGAATGTTAGATAGTACGGGTAGTTTACGGTAGTTAAAATCGTTCCAGCTTTTCATTGTGTTATCTTATTTACCTCAGGTAAACCGTCAAAGGGGGAAATGGTTCATGTTTTAAAGGCGGGTTGTCAATATTTTCATTTCGTGTTTTTGCGAAATGAAAACATTTCGTAATATTGCGAAATAAATTTATGCCAATGAGTAACGAGAAGTACACCGAGGAGCAGGTTAAGCTGGCTAGGTACGCCAAGGCTTTGAGCCACCCCGTGCGCGTACAGATTATGGAGATACTGGCAAGCCAGTCTTGCTGCTACAGCGGCGATATTGCCGACGATTTGCCCATTGCCCGCAGCACCCTATCGCAGCACCTTAATGAGCTTAAGGATGCTGGACTTATTCAGGGTGAGTTTACCCCACCCAAAATTAAGTACTGTATCAGGCGCGAGGGGTGGGATGAGGCTAAGCACCTGCTTTCCCAGTTTTTGCTAATGAAGTAAGTTTAACCAGAATATTTGATTGATTATGGAAATTAAAGTTTTAGGCACGGGTTGCGCAAAGTGCAAAACCCTTGAGCAGTCCGTTAGACAATCCGTTGAGGAACTAGGCATTGATGCCGTTGTTACCAAGGAAGAGGATATTGTTAAGATTATGAGCTACGGCATTATGCACACGCCAGGTCTTGTTATTGATGGCAAAGTGGTTCTTTCTGGTCGCGTTCCTTCGGCTAAGGATTTGAAGGAGCTAATTGCTAAACATCAGTAAGCTATGAAAAGAATATTTACAATGGTAGCCATCGCTGCAATGGCAATGGCTGCTGCTAGCTGCGGAAGCAGTGCGGAGAAAAGTGCCGAGAAGAGCGTTGAGGCCGAGGTATCATCGGTTGTAGCAAGCGTTGAGGCAGGAATAGACTCGGCTAAGGTGGCCGTAGTGTACTTTCATGGCGATAGGCGCTGCAAAACCTGCGTTGCTGTGGAGAACAACGCTCGCGTAACGGTTGAAAAGCTTAGCGCCAATGGGGCTAACGTAAAGTTCTTTGAGGTGAATGCCGATAAGAGCGAATCGGCACCGCTGGTTGAGAAGTACCAAATTATGGGCAGCAGCCTGCTTATTATTGCCAATGGCGAGGCAACCAACGTTACCTCTGAGTACTTCCCATTGGGAAAAGATGCCGCGGCATTTGAGGGCACCTTAACCCAGCGTCTTAGCTCCTTGCTACAGTAGGCTTTTGCTCCTTGTTTCGATAACCTTTTTGCACATAGCGAATGGATTTTTTACAGAGTATTCTCGATAGCACCAACGTGCCCATTATATCGGCTTTTTTGCTGGGGCTGCTAACCGCTATTAGCCCATGTCCGCTGGCTACAAACATTACCGCCATTGCCTACATTAGTCGCGATATTACCAATAAGCGCAGGGTGTTTACCAGCGGTTTGGTTTATACGCTTGGTAGGGCGGTATCATACACGGCGCTGGGGCTGCTCTTCTTTTTTGGAGCCAGCCAGTTTCAGGTGGGTGGCTTTTTGCAGAAGTACGGCGAGCGCTTTATTGGCCCCCTGCTCATTCTTATTGGTGTGTTCATGCTGGGGCTTATCCGCATAAACATTCCGGGCGTATCGGGGCTTAGCGAGAAGCTGGGGCAGCGGGCGCAGGGCGGTGGCTTTTGGGGCGTGCTGCTAATGGGCATAGCCTTTGCGCTAGCCTTTTGTCCGTACAGCGGCGTGCTTTACTTTGGTATGCTAATCCCCATGACGGTGAGCAGCGCCACAGGGCTATATCTCCCCATTGTGTTTGCGCTGGGTACGGGGCTTCCTGTAATTGTAGTAGCCTACTTGCTGGCCTTTACGGTATCGGGCATTGGGGGATTCTACAGTCGCGTTAAAACCTTTGAGATGTGGTTCCGTCGCGTAGTGGCCGTGCTGTTTATTGGCGTGGGAGTGTACTATAGCGTAATCTTCTTTTTATAGTAGCAGACATTGGGTGCGCTGCGTTAGGGGGTGAAGCGGATACCCTTTTGCGTTAGGTGCAAAAGGTATGAGCGGAACACCCGACCCCGCGTTCTGTGCGGGGGAACGCCCAAGTGATTTTACCGATTTTGAACTGATAATAGTATGGAAACTAAAAAGGAACTGACGATTCTGTTCTGGATTGTGGCGTTTTTTGCCATGGCGTTTTTTATGCCGGTGAGCAGCGAGGCCTTTAGAACGGCCGTGGATGCAACGCTGGACCTTACCAAGTGGTACGCGCAGGAGCACGTGGTGCTGTGCCTGCTGCCAGCGTTTTTTATTGCTGGGGTGATATCGGTGTTTGTGAGCCAGGGTGCGGTGCTGCGCTACTTTGGCGCCAATGCCAAGAAGTGGCTGGCCTATACCGTGGCATCGGTATCGGGGACTATACTGGCGGTGTGCAGCTGCACTATTCTGCCGCTATTCTCGAGCATCCACAAGCGTGGTGCGGGTTTGGGGCCTGCCGTGGCGTTCCTATACTCGGGTCCTGCCATTAACATTCTGGCCATTATTCTAACGGCTCGCATTCTGGGCTTTGAGATGGGTGTTGCGCGTATTATTGGCGCGGTAACCTTTGCCATTGTTATTGGTAGCATTATGTCCATTATTTACCGTAAGGAGGAGAAGGCCAAGAAGGAGGAGCAGATGAACATTCAGCTTCCGCCCGAGGCGCGCCCCATGTGGCAAACCTCGTTCCACTTCTTTATTCTGGTGCTGATTCTGGTTTTTGCCAACTGGGGCAAGCCATCGAGCGACGATACCAGCGGTCTGTGGTTCTTTATTTGGAGCAACAAGTGGTACATCACCAGCATTTTTGGGCTGGGGCTGGTTTACTCGCTTATCCGCATTCTGCACATAAAGTGGTGGTGGGTAATAGGCGCTGCGGTGGTTACTGCGGTATCGGCTGTGCTGTCCAACGTGTACATTGGCGGAATTCTTGCGCCCATGGTGCCTATGCTTGTGGCCATTACGGGGCTAAGCCTTATTACCCTTTGGGGTGGCGATGAGAACCGCGAGTGGACGCTTGCCAGCTGGGATTTTGCCAAGCAGATTATGCCGCTACTTGCCCTTGGGGTTATTGTTGCGGGATTCCTGTTGGGCTCTACCCACGGCGATACCAACATTCCGGGCGTTGTGCCCAGTAGCTGGATATCGGGATTGGTGGGTGGCAACTCGGTGTTCTCCAACTTCTTTGCATCCATTGTGGGCGCGTTTATGTACTTTGCCACGCTAACCGAGGTGCCCATTATTCAGGGGCTTATGGCATCGGGAATGGGCAAGGGGCCTGCGCTGGCGCTGCTGCTTGCTGGGCCATCGCTATCGCTGCCCAACATGCTGGTTATACGTGGCGTTATGGGAACCAAGAAAACCATTACCTACGTTGCGCTGGTTGTGGTTATGGCCACCATTAGCGGGCTTATTTACGGAGCGCTGTAGCGCTTTACCATATACAGCTTACAGGCGGGGAGGCGGTTGCCTCCCCGTTTTGTTTTTGGTGAGGATGCATAAGATCGCTATTCTTGTGTCAAGAATATTTTTGATTGAAGTTTTGTGATTGTAGTTAAAAAGCGTCAATTATGATTGAAGAAATTACTATATTTGGAGTAAATGTAAAATATGATTGAAGTATGATTGATTATATTAATAGACCCTTGTATATTGAAAGGATTAAACCCTTTATTGGAAAATCATTGATAAAGGTTTTGGTTGGGCAACGAAGAGTGGGGAAAAGCTATCTTTTAATGCAACTAAAAGATCTGATTAAGGCACAAGAAACAGATACGCAGATAGTCTATATAAATAAAGAGCAAAGCGAGTTTTCATCAATTAAGAATTCTGACGACCTGTTGGGTTACTTAAGAGAAAACGTAGATAGCAACGGAAAAGTAGCTCTATTTATTGATGAGATTCAGGATATTGAGTCGTTTGAAGTTGCGCTTAGAGATTTAGCTACCCGAAAAAATTACGATATCTACTGCACTGGTAGTAATGCAAACCTACTCTCTAGTGAACTTGCAACCTTTTTGAGTGGGAGGTACATTCAAATAAAAGTTTTTGGTTTGAGCTACGCAGAATTCTTGACTTTTAATGGGATTCCTGAGTCAATTGATTCCTTTAAGAATTATACTATGCTTGGGGGACTTCCTTACCTGATTAATCTAAACAATGAGATTCATGTTGCCTATGAATATTTAACAAGCATTTACAGTACTATCCTTCTTAAGGATGTTGTTGCTCGATTTAATGTTAGAAATGTAAAGTTTTTGGAGAATTTAGTAGAGTTTCTATCTGATAATCTTGGCAGTATTGTTTCTTCAAAGAAAATAAGTGAATACCTAAAATCTCAAAAAATAAACATTTCAACACAGGTGGTTATTGATTATCTGGGTTATCTTGAGGCTTCATTTTTAATTTTTAAAGTGAAACGTACTGGAATTGAAGGGAAGAAAATATTTGAAATAGGAGAAAAGTACTTCTTTGAGGATGTTGGAATTAGAAATGCTATTGTTGGCTATAAAGCCACAGATGTTCACAAAATACTTGAGAATATTGTTTATCTGCATCTGAGAATGGCTGGGTATTCCGTAACAGTAGGGGTAGATGGCAAAAAGGAGGTTGATTTTATTGCACAGAAATCGGGTGATAAAATCTATGTTCAAGTGGCGTATATGCTAACAAATCAAGAGACAATTAGTCGTGAATTTGGGAACTTGCTTGAAATACCTGATAATTTTCCAAAGTATGTGGTTACTATGGACGAAATAACAGAAATCTCAACTTACAAGGGCATTATGAGGATGCATATTAAAGATTTCTGTTTGAAGATGGTAGCTCAATGATACCCTAAATTTATTGCGCTGCTGCTTGCTGGGCCATCGC
>DHVO01000166.1:0-964 GCA_002412705.1 Bacteroidales bacterium UBA5206
ACCGTTAGAGCAGGGAAAAGGGTTATGGCGTTGGCTAGGATTATGGGTAAATCGTTTAGCATTATGCCGTAAATAAGCCAAAGGGTAATGCCAATGTTAAACATTAGGTACATAACCAGCGATATACCCTCTGTATTGCGGGTTTTGATGACCTTTACTGCTTGAGGGAAAAAAGAGAACGTGGTAAATGCTGCGGCAACTAGGCCTAAAACTCTCACTAAATCCATGGGTGCTGTATTTGTTCTGATATGGAACGAAGTAATAACAAGATTATTTTAGGGTTGCAAAAAAGTGCTTAAGCTCCTGCTTCTTCTCTGGGGGTAGGGAATGCCAACGAATGCCATCAATGGCACCCTGTAAACCCATTAGCATATGTATACAAGCAGTGCTATCTATAGCCCTAATACGCATAAAGGCATTAATTGCCCCAGCGCTACGCAGCGCTTGGGGCGTATCAATGCCTACTTCTTTTAGCTTATTGGCAACTACTTTGCCTATGTTGGGTAGCGTTGTAAGCTCATCCATGCCACATGCTTTTGGTTAGCAAATGTAGCAATAACTTAAATGCATACCATTGCGTTGGTTTCTATTCTAGAGCAATTACCCTTACATAAACAGGCTTTAGCTGCTCTAACGGAAGAACTGAACCATTGGGCTGAAAGGCTCTTAGCTGGCTATTGGCTATGTAGTAAAGTTTACCACTGTAAATGGAGCCGGTTGTAGGAATAATCCACTCAGGATGATTGGCCTCCAACACCTTAACACTTGTAACCTCGTAACCACTACTACTAAGGGTAAACTGGGCAATTCTATTTAAATCGGTATTTTGTACTGCTATTAGCGTGCCATTGTATAGGTATAACCCATCGCCCGATACCACTACATTACTGGGAGCTTTTAGCGGTGTTACAGCCAATGTGGATAGCGTAATAACCTCTACTGTTGTACCTGCTACATAAAGCTT
>DHVO01000166.1:1016-5354 GCA_002412705.1 Bacteroidales bacterium UBA5206
GAAACGTAAATTGTACCATCGGAAGCAATATCCAAATCGTTTAAAAAATGTCCCTCGGCAGGAGGAAGCAAATGCTTATACACAAGATTGGCAGTGGTTAAATCGAACGCGAATAGCCCGCTCATTCCCAGCATGGTTGAGTCTAACCTATTATTTAAGCCCTGCACACTAGACACAACCCATAGCCTATTACGAGCAACATCCACCTTCATGCCAATGGTTGGTCCTAGTTCATGCGAACGCTCTAAAACAAAATCGGACACATTGCCTGCCGCATCAACCTTAACCACCTTACTCTTGTATAGGCTGCTAAGGTAAATATCACCAGTTTCGGGATTAACGGCTATACCTTCGGGAATTAAATCGGGTTCACTAATTGTAGCCACAAGGGTGCTACTACCCTTATAGGCAACCAGCTGTTCCAGCTTGGGGTGCAGCTCAGCCCATTGGGGTTGGCTCCATAAATTGGCAAATAAGCTATCGGATACCGCTCTATTGGCTATAACCTTACCCTCGGCGCATAGCTGGTTTAAGTAAGTGGTTGTATTGGTGTAATCGTTAAGTAAAGCGTAGCCCATGGCCATATTGTAAAGCAACGATGCGTTTCCTGGTAGTATTTGCAAGCAGCGCTCCATGCTTTGCACAAAAAGCAGGTAGTTCCCCTGCGCATGAGCCTTTGCTCCTATGGCGTAGTGCTTATTTAGAGAATCTACAGCAAGTTGGGCCTTAGCAATTTGTAGCCCAAAAAAAGAGCAAACTATTAGTAAAAGAACCTTTTTCATAGGGGTTTTGGGGTTATTATTGGCTTACGCCTATTAATTGTTCTATGATACGCCAAGAGGGTTTAACCCTATATCAATATCAAAAAAAAGTGATTTTTAAAATGATGCAGCTAAACATTCCCGTACGGAATGGCGCTTACTCATTTGGAGCATCGTGGAGGGGCTTTTCGTTGTTCTCATCCAAAACGTACTCCATTCCAGAGCAATCGGGCATTCTTACCTTAAAGCCATTTTTAACAAAAAATTCCGTTTTCCCCTTCTCGCTAAACAACCTGATGTTTGGAATTCCAACCCTTCTACACTGGTCAACTAGCAACCCCAGCACCATAGAGCCAATGCCGCAGCCCTGAAAATCGGGATGAACCATAAGATCTACAATGTGGGCATGAAGGATACCATCGGAAATAATACGCCCAAACCCAACCAATCGGCCCTCGAAGTAAACGCCTATCATATACCAGCTACCCTGCAGCGAACGGTAGAACGCCCCTGGGCTAAGCTGATGCCCCTTGTTCCATTCTGCAGCAGAATAGAGGCTAAAGTATTCGGCCATCTCAGGCATTCCGCTGGAAACCTTTATCCTATCAAACACAACTGGCTCCATCCACTTTAGTTTATGGGTTAACAACCTACATTGAGACCAATCTAAATACAAAAGGTTAACGCACCTAGATTAATACAACAAACAAGAAGCATAGTATAAAAACTACACCAAACTATGCTAAATACTGATAAATAAGGGTTTCTAAAATAAAAGTGCGATTCCAATGCGTGAAAAAGCGTTCGGAATCGCACAATGCGTACAGGTAAACTGATACAAAATGGAACTAAATATTTGGTTAGATTAGGTTAGAAATGGCATCCTGATGCTGAGGGAAAAGGAACCTGAAGCCTTGTTGTAAGAGTTTTTCGGGCTTTACATTCTGATTGGATAGAAGTAGCTCTCGCCCCATGTCTCCTAAAATGAGCGTTGTTAGTGATGCTGGTATCCCCATAAAAGCGGGGCGTTTTAAGCGTTGGGCAATGCTCTTAACTAGGGCTTTTTGCGCCACCGATTTCTCTGCAACTAGGTTAAACGGGCCACTTGCAGCCCCATTCTCCAGTAGAAAAAGAACTGCGCGCACATGGTCGGCAATATGAATCCAAGAAACTTGCTGGTTTCCATTTCCAAACCACGCACCAGCAAAGAACTTAACTGGATTGGCCAGAGCCTTTAGCATTCCGCCGTTGGAGGCAAGCACTGCTCCGGTACGTAAAAATACAAGTCTAATTCCGTACGACTCAACTGGTTTAGCAGCTCGCTCCCAGCTATCAACAACATCGGCCAAAAAACCTTTGCCCATAGGGGATTGCTCTGTTAGCGGGGTACCAGCTTGGTGAGGATAGTACCCAATGGCCGATCCCTGTATAAAAACCGAAGGTTTTACTTTTGCATGATGCACAGCCTTAACCAGTGCTTGGGTTGAGCTAATTCGCGATTGCAGAATGCGCTCCTTACGGGATTTGGTCCACAACCCCTCGCTAATATTTGCTCCCGATAGGTTTATTACGGCATAGCATCCCTCTACCGCATGCACTAAGCCTGCTATTGTAACACCGTCCCACCCCTGATAATCCACCTTATCGCCAAAAAGAGCACGTACCTTTTGGCGACTGCGCGATAGAATGGTTACGGAATAATCATTCTGCAAGAGCAGGGCAACGAGCTCCCGTCCAATTAATCCAGTGGCACCAGCCACAACAACTCGTTTAGGTACAGGCTTCATACTCATAGGTATTTAAGGAACTGTTACCGTTACTTTAGATGCAATTTCAAGCGCAGTAGTTAGCGTCGATAAATCGGGGAATAGCTCGCCTGTTACACCAGATGGATGGCTATGCCCAATGGGCTTAAACTGATATATTCCAGCACCTTTAGATAAATCAACCTCAACAGAGTAAACCACTGCTGGTTGGCACGATGTTTTGTACTCCTCGTCGTTAGGGAATTTGCTGTTGTGCCAGTATTCGTTCCAATCCCACGTTTGGTTAACCTCCATAAAAAAGCGTAAGGTAGCATACCCCGTAGGTACAGAGGTTGAAAGCACAAAATTTCCCTGTGGAGTAGCACCTGTTATGGCATCGGGTAAAGGGGAATCGGCGCTGGGAATTAGCAAACCATCGGAAGCCTTAACGCCCCTTTTGTGCGACCAGTAGGGCAATGCAGCGGGCCTACGGCGTTCGCCCGGAGTCCATTTCCCGTCCTTATTAACGCCATACCTAAATATACCTGTAGCTATTGATTTAGAGGCGTAAAGAGTGCTAATGTACTTGCCATCGTTATCCTCAACCCAAAAGACTATTAGTGGGTGGTAAAACGATTTTCCCGAAGTAAACTCAATTGACACGGGTAGCCCGCTGGATTGGGGATTTGTGCTAAGCGACTCTGCTATAACAGCCTCCTTTTTACTTCTAACATTGGAACAGGAAAAAAGCAAAAAGGAAACACCCAAAAACAAAAATATTCTACGCATATCCTAATATTTTGGGGTTATACCTAAAACTCAACAATAATTCCAATTGTTGGGAGAATGGTACCTCCTCCATCGTTTTCAACCTTTTTTAGGATGTAACGCTGAGGATCGTTAGGATCCACTACACGGATTCCATTCTCATCAACTACTGGAATAAGCCTATCGGCTTCGTCGGACTTAAATCCGTAAATATTCTGAATGTCTATGTAGAAATTAAGAGTCCAGTTCTTTAGATAATACATCTTATCTACCCTCACGTCTAACTGATGAAAAGAGCCAAGCCTTAGTGAGTTGTATCTTCCATAATCCAGATATGCTCTTCCCTGTGCATCAAATGCCTCTATAAGAGTAGATTTATCCATATCGTAAGGAGTGTATGGGGCACCTCCCACAAATCGCCACTTTGCACCAATATCCCAGTTTCGTTTAAAGCTACGGGTTGCGGTTACCGTTAAAATGTGTCTATTATCCCATGCTGTGGGAATAGTTTTGGATATGGGCTGTAAATTTTTATCGGCCGCTTTTGTATTGCTCCAAACCAAGGTGTACGATAGGATAAGGTTTACGCCTTTAAAATCCTTATTCCGATACAAAACCTCGGCTCCATAGGCGTTTCCTTTACCTGTAGATATAACCTCCTCGTCGCCAAAAGTACCAAAGTCGGCGCCCTTGCTAGCTAACGATATGGAGTCGGTAACAGAGAATGGGTACCGATTGTAGATTTTGTAAAAGCCCTCAATGGTAAATTTACTTGCCTCATTGGGCTGCCACTCTATGCCCGCCACAATATGGTCGCTTTGTATGTACTTAAGCTTATTGGTTTTATTAACCAGCGCGCCTAACTCATCCTTGTAGCCAAGCATGGTGTATGCTGGCTGCTGGTAGTAGCGACCAACGTTAAAGTTAAGGTACATATTGGGCATAAACTGGTAGGCTGCTGAAAAACGAGGGCTAATCTGCTCAAACATGTTCGACATTGATGATGAGTAGCTATTAGCATCGGTTCTAATTCCAAGGGAAAGGGATAGCTTTTTATTAAAAAA
>DHVO01000189.1 GCA_002412705.1 Bacteroidales bacterium UBA5206
TGCATAAGTGAGCTTGCTCCCAGGCGGTTTGCACCGTGATCGGAGAAGTTGGCCTCACCAATGGCAAATAGACCAGGAATGGTGGTCATTAGGTTGTAGTCAACCCAAAGTCCGCCCATGGTATAGTGCCCTGCAGGGTAAATACGCATTGGGGTTTTGTATGGCGATTCGCCAGTAATCTTCTCGTACATTTCGAAAAGGTTACCGTACTTCCCTTCAATTGCTTTTTCGCCTTGCTTCTTAATGGCATCGCGGAAGTCTAGGTAAACCGATAGTCCTGTTGGGCCAACACCATAGCCAGCGTCGCAGCGCTCCTTAGCAGCACGCGATGCAACGTCGCGAGGCACAAGGTTACCAAATGCTGGGTAGCGGCGCTCTAGGTAGTAATCCCTCTCCTCATCAGGAATTGTGTTGGGATCGCGCTTGTCGCCCTTTTGCTTAGGAACCCATACGCGGCCATCGTTTCTAAGCGATTCGCTCATTAGCGTAAGCTTGGCTTGGTAATCGTTTAGAACGGGTATTGAGGTTGGGTGTATTTGTACAAAGCTGGGGTTAGCAAAGTATGCTCCCTTTTTGTATGCTTTCCAAGCGGCAGTACCGTTTGAGTTTAGCGCTAGGGTCGATAGGTAGTAGATAGTACCATATCCTCCTGTTGCAAGTACCACTGCATGAGCCGAGTGTCTTTCAATTTCGCCTGTAACCAGGTTACGGGTAATAATACCACGTGCCTTGCCATCCACTACAACTATGTCTAGCACATCGCGGCGAGAGTACATGGTAACAGTTCCCGCATCAATTTGTCGGTTAAGAGAGCTGTAGGCACCTAGAATACACTGCTGGCCAGTTTGTCCTTTTGCGTAGAAGGTACGCGATACCTGTACCCCTCCAAATGAGCGGTTATCAAGCATTCCACCGTAATCGCGGGCAAAAGGAACGCCAAGGGCAGTGTAGTGGTCGATAACAAGGTTGGATACCTCTGCTGCACGGTAAACGTTGGCCTCACGTGCGCGGAAGTCGCCACCCTTAATCATATCGTAGAATAGGCGGTAGACGCTGTCGTTATCGTTGCGGTAGTTCTTGGCGGCATTAATACCTCCCTGTGCGGCTACAGAGTGAGCCCTACGGGGACTATCCTGATAGCAGAATACTTTAACGTTGTAGCCGAGCTCACCAAGTGTTGATGCTGCACCTGCTCCAGCTAAACCTGTTCCTACTACAATAATGTCCAGTTTTTTCTTGTTGGCTGGGTTAACCAGCTTTAGGGAAGCCTTGTGGTTTTTCCACTTGTCGGCTAATGGACCCCCAGGTATTTTGGCATCTAGCTTACTCATATCCAGTTGTTGATAATCTATTTAAAGAATAGAAAGAATAGTGGAATAATTGAGAATCCCACTGCCATTACTACGGCAAATACTTTGGCTACAATTTCCAGCCTTTTTATCCACACGTTGCTGTTCCATCCAATGGTTTGGAAAGCGCTCCAAAATCCGTGGCTAAGGTGTAGGCCCAGTAGAATTGCTCCAATTATGTAAAGTACATCGTACATCCAGTAGTTGATGAATAGACCAGCCACAAGAGAGTAGGTGTCATCAACATAGGTTAAACCATTGTCGTATGTAACCTGGTGCATTTCGCCAAACTTGATGTGCCAAAAGAAGTTGGCAATGTGAATTGCCATAAAGATGAAAAGCATGCCGCCTAGTATGTACATGTTTTTAGACGACCAGCTGGTTAGCTCGTTTCCTTTGGTTACAGCATACTTTACGGGTCTGGCCTTTTGGTTTCGAACGGTGATAATGGTAGCATAGAAAATATGGAAGATAAACCCAGCGGCAAGTATTGGCTCCATAATCTTAACTGCAGGATTTGTTGCCATAAAGTGTGCAGCCTGGTTAAACAGCTCTCCATCGCCAAACATTAGCAGTAGGTTTACGCTAAGGTGAACGGTGAGGAAAAGCATTAAGAAAAGGCCTGTTACGCTCATAATGAGCTTTCGGCCAAGCGATGAGCTTAAGAGTCCACTCATATTGGTTTGGTTTATTGTTTTATGCGTTTAGTTGTTCAATTTAGTGTAAAATTGATAAAAAATACCAACTCTAACTATGGCAAAAATACCATTAGCGCTTAACTTGCGCCATGCCGTAGGGCAGTAAAATGTAATTTATATTTAGTCTAATTGATTGATGTGCTTGATTGATTGGCTGTTCAATTTTAGCTTTTCTCACAAAACATGTTTAAAAACCAATCTTTGCAGTGGCCTAATGGCAGTATTGCATATAAAGTAGGGGGCGCAGGGCATCCTGTTGTTCTGCTGCACGGGTATTTAGAGTCCAGCGATATTTGGGGCGATTTTGCCATATCGCTGTGCGAGAAGTATAAGGTGATTTGCATTGATACTCCAGGCCATGGCTTGTCCCATTTTACTGGCGATGAGCTTACCATGGAACTTGCTGCCGAAGCTGTGCTGTTGGTGCTTGATAAGCTCGGGGTTACTGCTGCTACGATGGTTGGGCACTCTATGGGTGGGTACATTGCGCTGGCCTTTGCCGAGCTTTTCTCTGATAGCCTTGCTGGTATTTGCCTGTTTCATTCTACGCCAAATGCTGACACCGAAGAGAAACGCAAGAATAGGTTCCGTGAAATTGACCTGGTACTGCGTGGTAAATTGGAACTTATAGTTACCAATAGCATTCCATCAGCCTTTGCAGCTTCGGAACTATCTTCAATGGCCAATGAGGTAGAACACGCCAAACGAATAGCTCTAGCTACACCCAGTAAGGGTGTTGTTGCGGGGCTAAAGGGAATGGCATCCCGTAAGGACAGAAACGATGTGCTAGCAGGGCTTAGCGTTCCTTCTCTGCTTATTTTTGGAGCCATGGATAGCTATATACCCAGCTCTGCTGCCATGATGCTAAAAGAAAAGCATCACCAATGTAACATGGTGATGCTTAGCAATTCTGGGCATATGGGCTTTTTGGAGCAGCCTAATCAGGCAGCCATAGCAATAGCCTCCTTTTTGGGAGAGGTTTTCATGTAGGAGATAAGTAGCATATTCATGCTAAGCTTACTACCCTGATTGGGGTTTACTATATGGCTTGTTTGGTTCTCCTCTAGTACCTGAATGGCTCTTTTTAGCGTTGTGTCAATGTTCTTGATGTATGGGTAGTACCCATCGTTATCAATGGCATTGCGGGCGATGTATGCTTTTATTTGGTTCTCAATTAGGTGGCGCGAAACCTTTATCTCCTTTGCATTGGGCTTAACGCCATTGGATTGCGCAAAGGCAATAAACTCGTCAAACACTTTCTGGTTCTCAATAAAGTTAAATACCTCTGTGAAGGACTTCATGGCGTTTAGCTGCTTTCTGTGCTTTTCGGCAAATCGGAAGGCGAAACGGTAAACAAGGTTTCTGTTGGAAACTTTAGTAAAGTATGGGGTTACGCCTGTTGTGTCGAGCCCAACAAACACGTCGGGCATAATGCCACCACCGCCATAAACGGTTCTTCCGCTAGGTGTGGTAAACTTAAGCGAGTCGGCAAACTGAATGCTATCTGGCTCTTGGAACTCGCCGTGCATGTAACGGTTGCTAATATCGTAGAAGTAGTCGTCGCTTCCGGGCTCGTAGTGCTTTTGGATGCTGCGACCTGTTGGGGTGTAGTAACGGGCAATGGTTAGCCTAATGGCCGAACCGTCGCTAAAGAGTATCTGCTCCTGAACCAAGCCCTTACCAAAGGAGCGGCGGCCAATAACCACACCGCGGTCGTTGTCCTGTATTGCTCCCGCCAAAATTTCACTAGCCGATGCCGAGAACTCATCAATAATAACAGCAACTTCTGTGTCGAGACACCTTCCGCTGGCGGTGGAGTAAATGTTTTGGCGTGGTCGGGCTTTACCCTGAGTGTACACAATAAGCTTACCTTCGGGAAGGAATTCGTTGGCAATGTTAGTGGCAGCATCTAGGTAGCCTCCGTTGTTGCCCCGTAGGTCGATTACTACCTTTGTCATGCCCTCTTTTTTTAACTTCTCAATGGCATCAATAAACTCGCGGTAGGTGGTTCGTGCAAACTTAGATATTTTGATATAGCCAATGGTTGGGCTAGCCATGTAGCTAACGTCAACGCTGTAAATGGGTATTTTTCCTCTAACTATATCAAAATCGATAAGCTCGTTTACCTCGTTACGCTTAATGCCAACCTTTACCTTGGTTCCAGTTTTACCCTTCAGAAGCCTTACAATGCTATCCTGCGGAATCTTTACGCCAGCAACAAGGGAGTCGTTAATGGTTATAATTCTATCACCAGCTTGTATGCCTAACTTTTCCGATGGGCCTCCTACAATGGTGTTTAGCACAATTACAGTATCGTTGGGCATGTTAAACTGCACGCCAATACCGTCAAAGTTGCCCTCTAGAGGCTCGTTAACCGCTTGTAGATCGCTTGCGGGGATGTAAACCGAGTGGGGATCCAGATTTTTAAGCATGGATGGAATGGTTTGCTCAATAAGGTTGTGCATGGATACCGAGTCAACATACTCCTCCTGTATGTACTGTAAAACGCTTGTAAGCTTATCTGTTCTTGGCTGAACCATAAGGCTTGGTCGTCCTGGGGCTTTTTGAAACTTAGAGCCAATAAGGATACCAATAACCAGAACCAGTGCAAAAGCTATTGGGTAAATAATTTCTCTATTGGTGTTCTGGAACTTCATGGTGATATATGTTAAAGGGTGAGTTTTACAATTTCTATGGAGGCGCGCTTAAGCAGCTCAATGCCATCAATGGTGTGGTAATCGTCGCAGTAAACAACACGTTTTATTCCAGCCTGAACAATAAGTTTGGCGCACTCAACACATGGCGAAGAGGTTACGTAGAGCGTTGCGCCCTGGCTGCTGTTGTTGGATTTGGCTACTTTAGTAATGGCATTGGCTTCGGCGTGGAGAACGTAGGGCTTTGTTTTGCCCGTTTCGGGATCTTCACAAATATTTTCAAATCCCGATGGTGTGCCATTGTAGCCATCGGAAATTATCATCTTATCCTTAACAATAAGCGCACCCACCTGTCTGCGGATGCAGTAGGAGTTCTTAGCCCAAATTTGGGCCATTTCAAGGTAACGGCGGTCAAACTCTGGTTGTTTTTCGCCGTAAGGGCTGTTTTCGCTTTTGTTCTTCATGCCGGCAAGATACAAAAAAAACCCTCAATAAAATTGAGGGTTTTGCGTTTGTACCCGGAGCCGGGGTCGAACCGGCACGGTATTGCTACCACTGGTGTTTGAGACCAGCGCGTCTACCGATTCCGCCATCCGGGCATTGATAACCAGAACTTTTTTCGGTGTGCGAATATAGCTACGAAATTTGGTTTCTACAAAAGAAGTTTTTCTTTTGATGCAAATTGATGCGGATAGGCTTGATTGCTAGCGTAAAAATCTTTTTAGTGCCATGAATAGCTCATGTTTAAAAATGGGCTTTGTAACAATATCGTCGCATCCAGCATCAATGCATTGCTGCTTATCCTCTGGTGTGGCAAATGCCGTTTGGGCAATTATGGGTACAAGGGGTTTAAACTCCCGTATTTGCCTTGTTGCTGTTAGCCCATCAACTTGAGGCATTCGTAAGTCCATTAAAATTAGATCGATGTGCTTATTCCTAACCAAATCTATGGTTTCCTGTCCGTTTTTTGTCCACAGTATATTAATTCCAGTTGGTGTTAGCAGCGATTTTATAAGTAGGAAGTTGGCGTATAAATCCTCTGCAACAACTATGGTAAACTTGCCCCAGGAGTAGTCCTGCTGGTCGGGTTTGTTTGTGCTCTCAATAATCACATCGTCATCCTTAACCTTTATTCCTTTTGATGTGCTTAGGTAAAACGTGGTACCCTTTCCAAATTCCGATTCAAACCAGAGCATAGCATCAAGTTTTTCGGCCATTCGTCTGGCTATGGCTAAGCCAAGACCCGCTCCGCTAAAGTATTGGCTTTGGTTGTTGGTGGGTTTGTAAAACGATTCGAATATGGTTTTAGAGTCGTCGGGCTTAATTCCTATGCCAGTATCCTTAACGTAAAACGTGATGTTGTCCTTGGGGTCTATCACTGCACCTAGCTCAATGCGACCTTCAATGGTAAACTTAACGGCATTATCGAGCAGGTGCGATATAATTTTCTGAATGTAATGCTTGTCGCTAAGTATATAGAGATTCTTTATTCGTTCGGGTATGTTAAGCTCAAAAGTTATGTTCTTTTCTTGATGCTTAAAAACGTTTAGCTGGTACTCTTTGTATAGGCTGGAGAGGATATCGCTTACCAGAATTCTCTCTATGGAGACCTTTTTTACGCCGGATTCTAGCTCCGATATCTCAATAATTTTCTCAATAAAGTTGAGCAAAGAGTACCCGTTGCTGATAATTAGCTCGGTGTAATCCTGTGTTTCTGGCGATAGGTGGTTGTTGTTTTTTAGTAGCGATGTAAAACCAAGTATGGCGTTTAACGGGGTTCTAATTTCGTGGCTCATGTTGGCAAGGAAGGCCGTTTTTAGCTTGTCGGACTCTTCTGCCCTTTTCTTTTCAATGGAGAGTGACTTGTGCATTTCAACTAGCTCCTTAACCATGGACTCCGTTTTGCTCATAAAGAGGTTAAAGTGATGCTCTAAGAGGTAAACCTCGTCGTTCGATTTCTCTTCCACCCTAACGCTTAGGTCACCTTCGGCAGCCTTTACAAACCGTTCTACAAATGTTTGGATGGGTCTGGTTAGCTGATGCGATACTCTTATCCCTATAAGTATTGCTAGTATAAACGATACCACTAGCGTTAGCCCAATAAATAGAATAAGCTTGTAGGAACCCATAAATATCTTGGAGTAAGGAGTAGATATGGCAAGGGTCCATCCGTTACTAAGCTCTTGTGCTGCGGCAACCTTTTTAACACCATCGAGTTTATAAACAAAGAATTTACTTTTTGTGGTGGTGTTGTCGTACAGCTCTTTAAGTCCTTCATTGTAAAAAAAATCTGATAGGTACTTTCCCTTGTGCATTGGATGGATAATTGCGTACCCCTCCTTGTTGGTAAGCCAAAGGTACCCCTCATTTTCTATCTCCTGTGTGGTGAAGTATTGCTCAAGCCCATCAAACTCAAAATCGGAACCAACAACGGCTATCAGCTTTCCCTCGCGGAAAATGGCCTTGGAGTAGGATATAATGGTTTTGTCCCATGGTTCCCAGTAGTATGGGTCACTCCAGTATTCGCCTTGCTGTATGGCTTTAATCCACCAGTCCATATTCGCGGTAGAGTCAACGTACTCCCAAACGTCGTATTCGGGTTCGGCTTGGTAATTCCCGTTGCCCGACACATCGCGGATGCTCACAACATGCTTTCCTGGAAAGTGCTTTGTATTAAAAACAACCCAGAGGCTAAATGGTCTAACTGTTTTTGCGGTTGCTTCCATCTGCTTTAGCAGAAGTTCTTTTTCTTTGCTAATATCCCCTCTGCTAGCAAAGTTGCTAAAGCTATTATCCAATTCAGCCTCAAGAACGTTAGCAAGTACTTTTACCTGGCCTATCTGCTTCTCAAAAAGAGCCGAATTGTAGGCAACGGCTTTGATGTGTACTTCTCTTGTCTCGTTTTCTAACTGTTTTTTAGCAAAAATGAAACTAATTAAACCCACAAAAAATGCTGTTGCTATGGAAATAGCAATAATTGTGAATGATATTTTACCTCTAATGGTTTTCATGCAGAGGGGGATTTGTTTTGCTGAAATGTACGACCTTTTGGTTTTCCTGTCAATAAAATGTTAG
>DHVO01000236.1 GCA_002412705.1 Bacteroidales bacterium UBA5206
AGCCACTAATGCTATTCTCAATCAGAATTCCCCCAAGCTTGCAATTATCCACGTAAATATCGTTTGGCCACTTTATACAAGCAGGCAGGCTATAGCCTTTAAGCCACTCGCACACACCAAGAGCCACAGTCATAGAGAGCAAAAATTGGTTCTGCACTGCTAAGAAAGTAGGCCGTAAAACAAGGCTAAACGTTAGATTATCGCCAGGCTCACTTTCCCAGTAATTGCCACGCTGCCCCCTACCCTCGGTTTGCGATACGGCAGCAAAAACAGCCCCTTCAGCCACACCCTGTGCGCCTTTTGCAAAAGCATAATCGTTTGTTGAGCCCACAGAATCTAACCACTCAACCTTAAAATTTAGCATCGGAATTAAGTTTTACACAAAAGTACAAAATCCCCATTGCACATTACCTTTGTTAAAGAATAATAAAAAGCCAACAACACGTTGCGCCGCCGCAATCTTCTCGCTTAATTGCAATTATTACAAACACACGCAAACCTTTTTTATAACATAAAAGAAGCAACACAACCAAAGGCAACAACAATAAACTAAACACCTAATTTAGCCGCATTGCTTAGACAAATTTTAATTACCTTTGTAAATTAAATTTAATTTGATTAATGACTAAGAAACAGCAAAAAACAAGCATTGAGCAATTATTAGCAACTATTGTTGATGCCATACAGGACAAGAAGGGAAGTAACATTGTTTCAATTGAGATAGGGAAATTGCCCAATGCCGTTTGTGAGTACTTTGTAATATGTCACGCAAATTCTACCACGCAGGTTAGCGCCATTGCCGATAATGTAGAAGACAAGGTGCTTGAGAATCACCACGAAAAGGTTTGGCAAAAAGCGGGTCACGATAATTCAATTTGGGTTGTTTTAGACTTTGTTGATATTGTTGTACACGTTTTCCAAAAAGAGTGGCGCGAATTTTATAGGCTCGAAGAGCTTTGGGCTGATGCTCAAATAAAGAATTACGAAGAAACAAACGCTTAGTGAGCACCATTTGACAGCAATTCGAACAAATGGCATATCCAAGCGTTTTTGAGAATACAAAAATGTGATACACATGACACCAAAAGACGCAAAGCAAGATAAGAACATCAACAAAGAAGGTAAGCCTGAGGGTGGAAGTAAATTCACCCCTCCAAAGTTTAATGTTTACTGGGTTTACATTATTATTATTGCTGCCATTTTTATTCTAAACTTCTTTTACAGCAGCAAAAATGCCTTGGAAACCAACTGGCACGAGGTTAAGAACCAGATGCTTGTTAAGGACGATGTTTCTAAATTGGTTGTAATTCGCAACCTTGGAAAAGTAGAGGTATTTATAAAAGAAGCTAGCTTAGAGAAGTACTCCGATAGATTAGGAACAGGAATGCGAGCTGTGCCAAAGGCTGGTCCGCACTTCTACTTCACCATTGGCTCTATAGAAACTTTTGAGAGACAGCTGGAGGAAGCACAGGTTGATAAAACCGAATCGGAAAAGATATACCCACAGTACGAAGAGCGCCAGAACTACCTTACAGAGATTATATACTGGGTGCTACCCCTTCTTATCCTAATAGGATTCTGGGTATTCATCTACCGCAGAATGAGCAAAGGAGCTGGTGGTCCTGGTGGCAATATTTTTAGCGTAGGCAAATCGAAAGCACAGCTGTTTGATAAAGAGTCTAACGTAAAAATCGACTTTACCGATGTTGCTGGCCTAGAAGAGGCTAAAGTAGAGATAATGGAAATTGTGGAGTTCCTAAAGAACCCCAAAAAGTTCACCGATCTTGGAGGCAAAATCCCCAAGGGAGCACTACTTGTAGGCCCTCCAGGTACAGGAAAAACCCTTCTTGCCAAAGCCGTTGCTGGCGAGGCTAACGTACCATTCTTTAGCATGTCGGGTTCCGATTTTGTGGAGATGTTTGTGGGCGTTGGGGCATCGCGTGTTCGCGACCTGTTTAAGCAGGCCAAGGAGAAGGCTCCATGTATTGTATTTATAGATGAGATTGATGCCATTGGTCGTGCACGCGGCAAAAACGCAGGTTTCTCGTCCAACGATGAACGAGAAAACACCCTTAACCAGCTCCTTACCGAGATGGATGGGTTTGGTTCTAACCAAGGCGTAATAATCCTTGCTGCAACCAACCGTGCCGATATACTTGACCGCGCTCTGCTTCGCGCAGGACGTTTCGACAGGCTAATACACGTGGAGCTGCCCGACTACAAGGAGCGCTTGGACATATTCAAAGTACACCTTAAGCCAATTAAGCTGGAGAAGGATTTCGATTTATCGTTCCTAGCAAAGCAAAGCCCTGGTTTCTCTGGAGCCGATATAGCCAATGTTTGTAACGAAGCTGCGCTTATTGCCGCAAGAAAGAACAAGCATTCGGTAGAAAAGCAAGATTTTCTCGATGCCATTGATAGGATTATTGGTGGAATGGAGAAAAAGAACAAGATTATCTCTAAGGAGGAAAAACGCGTAATAGCATTCCACGAGGCAGGACACGCCACCGTGAGCTGGCTACTGGAGCATGCCAACCCATTACTAAAGGTTAGCATCATTCCTCGCGGACGCTCACTGGGAGCAGCATGGTACTTACCCGAGGAAAGGCAAATTACCACCACAGAGCAGATGTTTGACGAAATGTGCTCTGCACTTGGAGGTAGGGCTTCGGAAGAGGTTGTCTTTAATAAAATATCAACAGGTGCACTAAACGACCTTGAAAAGGTAACCAAGCAGGCATATGCCATGGTTGCGTACTTTGGAATGGGAACAGCGCTAAAGAACATTAGCTTCTACGACTCGTCGGGGCAATCGGAATACGCATTCTCTAAGCCTTATAGCGAAAAAACTGCCGAATCGATTGATGTTGAGGTGAAGGAGATAATAGGCAAGGCTTACGAACGCTCAACAAAAATCCTTAATGAAAATATTGAGGGGCTTAATAAGCTAGCCGATTTGCTACTGGAGCGTGAAGTGATTTTTAGTGAAGACCTTGAGAACATTTTTGGCCCTCGTAAATCGCACAGCAGAGCCGAAGTGGTTACCAAAGGATTTGAGGAGAACGGCAACGACACAACATCAGCATAACCTATTCCCAAATAATACGTAAACCGATGACTGACGCTAACTGGAAGTGCATTTACACAACAGACAAGCCGTATCAAGCGGAAATTATTAAGCAGATGCTTGAAGAGAATGGCATTGAAGCAGTTGTAATGAACAAACAGGACTCCTCCTACCAAACCTTTGGATCGGCCGAAGTGTATGCACTAGAGGAGAACGCAGAAAAAGCTAAGGAACTGATTAATACATTTGAAATTTGACAACATTTGTAAAAAGAGCAATAAGCGGGGTGCTCTTTGTTCTAGCCATTGTAGGAGGGGTTTACTTAGGTAAAATCCCTTTCTTCATCATATTTATGGGGCTAATGCTAGCATCCCTTTTTGAGTTCTACAACCTTGCGCTAAAAGCTAAAATTAGGCCTCAAATACTTTTAGGGTTAATGTTTAGCGCTGCTCTTTTCTCGTCAACCTACTTTTACGCATCGGGTCGATTGGAGCCCATCACGTTTCTTGGGTTTCTTCCGCTTTTTGTAAGTATATTTATAATTGAGTTGTACCGGAACCACCAAAGGCCATTCCATAACATTGCCTATACCCTATTGGGGATACTTTACATTGGTTTGCCCTTTTCGTTGCTAAGCCTAATGGTTCTTAACAGCTCATCGTTTAACGTGTCGTACGACCCCAGCATTGCATTAGCATTTTTTGCCCTAACCTGGAGCAACGATACGGGAGCATACCTTTTTGGCGTGAGCCTTGGAAAGCATAAAATGTTTCCCAGAATATCACCCAACAAGTCGTGGGAAGGATTTATTGGAGGCATTGCCGTATCGGCCTTAGCAGCTTGGATTATAGCAATGTTCATTCAGCACATAAGCCTTTCGCACTGGCTAGTAATTGGCTTTATTACAGCTACCATGGGCGTTTTTGGCGACCTAGTAGAGTCCATGTTCAAGCGCAGCCTAGGAGTAAAAGACTCGGGAAAGTTCCTTCCTGGTCATGGCGGGTTGCTCGATAGATTTGATGCCATACTACTATCAACCCCTGTTGTAGTGGCTTACTTAGAAGTAATGATGTTAATTTAACCCCATAATAAAACTATGCTTATTCACAAAGAAGGGTATAAAATTGTAGGAACCACCCTGCTTATCCTAGCCGCAATAAACCTTATTGCCTATTTTCTTGGAGGTGCCATTGCACTTTACATTGCATTAGTACCCACAGTACTATTGGCACTTTTTGTAGGTCACTTTTTCCGTGTTCCCAAAAGAGCCACACTCAGCAACCCTAACGTGGTATATGCGCCTGCCGATGGTACCGTATGTGCAATAGAAGAAGTTGAGGAGACCGAGTTCCTTGGAACCAAGTGCATTCAGGTATCAATATTCATGTCGGTTTGGAACGTGCACATCAACTGGTTCCCCATTAAGGGCAAGCCAATTTACTACAAGTATCACCCAGGTGCGTTTCTTGTGGCATGGCACCCAAAATCGTCAACGCTTAACGAAAGAACATCGTTGGCCATGGAAACCGAAAAGGGAACAAAAATTATGATGCGCCAAATTGCAGGTGCTCTTGCCCGTAGAATTGTGAACTACGCTGGCGACCTTAAGCCCTTTGACCAAAACCAAGAGGTTGGATTCATTAAGTTTGGTTCTAGGGTGGACCTTTTCCTTCCCCTTGATGCTAAAATCAAGGTAAGCATGGATCAAAAAACCACTGGTACCCAAACCATAATTGCAGAGCTAGAGTAAGTATAAGGAGTAATATTTACCAACGGTAAAGCCTGTCGCAGTAAACGACAGGCTTTCCTGTTTATATTGATGATCATAGCAGGTGAGCTAGTCCACGTAACCAGAAAAAGAGATTCGCTTTACCTTTCCCTTGTCATCAAAAACAAACTTAAGAGTTCTGAGATCCGCTTCGGAGCTTATTTTTAAAGTATCGGTGCTACTGGCACCCTTGGGTAAATTGGTAAAAGCCTCCTGTACCTCTTCCCGGCTAGCGCCTACTGTTATGCCATTTCTAAGCTTAATACGCTTGTCGAGAATTACACCTCCCAACAGCATCTCCCTATTAAAATGGGTTTTATAAATCATTACCGACGATTTGCGGGAGTACAACTTATAAATGGTGTCGCTCTTCTCAGGATAGTGTACATTTTTTCTAAGTACGCGAGTCTCCTTTAGCCCAGGAAAATTTTTATGAAAATTCTTAACCGTCTCGGCAAAGCCAAATGGTTCATTTACAAAGTCCTCAACAGCAACTGGCTGCACAGGAACCTCAGCAACTTTATTGGAGACCTTACACGCTGCAACAATAAATAGCAGAGTAAGGGGTAGTATTAAACGTCTCATAGCAATCGCTTTTTGGTGGTTAATTATGGAAAGAACAGCTAAGCAGCTTAAATGTGCGATAGGAATGCAATAAAAATAGGAAAGCTATTGCTCAATGGCAATAGCTCTCCTCATTTTATGTTGTGCAGAGTTGCTTAATAAAGGATTACAAAAAGAATAGCATTACCCCCCCTACCGCAATTACAGCACCAATAAGCTCCTTGGGATTAAACTTCTCCTTAAAGAAAATAACGGCAGGAGGAATAATAAGAACAGGAACAATAGACATAATTGCCGAAGCAACACCTGTTGAGGTAAATGTTACCGCCCACAACGAGAACGATACGCCAAGGAAAGGACCAAAGAAGGCACCAATGGATAAACGGGTCATTGCCTCCTTGTTCTTGAGTGCAGCAAAAAGAGCCTTCCACCTATTGGTAAAAAGGAAGATTAGGGCAAAGCCAATAACCCCAGTAATTACCCTAATTTGCACCGACGCAAAAACATTGTACCCCTCGCCCATTCCAAACTTACTAAGAACCAGACCACCACCTTGTCCAACAGCACCACCAAAAGCCAACAGTAAACCGGTAATGGGATATGAAAACTTCACTTTCCGGCGCTTGCTGTTCCCATTTGTAACCTCATTCCCTGTGGCAACTTCAAGTTCAGGCACCTTAGCCTCACGCTTTAGTATAACCAAGGCAATACCAGCAAATGTTAAAACCATAGCAATGGCCTCCTTAACAGAAAGGCTTTCGCCAAGAAGCATCCAGCCTATAAGGGCAGCAATAGGAGGTGCCAGAGCCATAATAAGCATGGAAATACGCGCACCAATTAGCACATAGGCACGAAACAAGAATAAATCGCCTAACACAAAGCCAACCAACCCCGAAAGGGATAGCCAAATCCACTGATGAGCACCAGCATCGGTTGGGAATGCAACACCCCGTGCAAACCAGTTTAATAAGGATAGAAAAACAAAGGCCATGCACAATCGGATAAGATTTACCGATAGTGACCCCACCTTTTTACCAGCCGACTCGAATGCCAGCGCAGTGATTGTCCAGAAAAACGCTGTTATCAACGCAGCAAATTCACCCTGATGTGAAGCAAACATATAATTGAATTAGAGATGATTATTTCCGTTTAGCAAAGGAACAGAGCTTTGACAAGGGAACCATTAAAACGTTTAAGTGTATGCTAAAACATTTTGAATTAGGCACTACGAAGTATATAACCCACTGCCATTTTGTTTTTTTACAAATTTGCGCTAGGTTTGATACACATTAACCTGCTATATGAACAAACTAGCCAAGTATATAATACTTAGCGCAGTAGTTGCGCTTATTGGGTTTCTCCTCTGGTACTTTTCAAACATTGTAGCCTACATTCTTATCTCGGCAGTACTATCGCTAGTTGGCAAACCACTGGTTGATATACTATGCAGAATTAAAATACGGGGCTGGAGCCCGCCCAAAGCATTAGCTGCAACAATCACCCTTGTTGCATTATGGACCCTTTTCGTCCTCTTTTTCCGCATAATGATACCGTTGGTTGTTAGCCAAGCAAACGAGCTTAGCTCCGTTAACGTTACACAAATGGTTGAGAACTTTTCTGAGCCTATCGACCGATTTGAAGGAATTATGCACGAGTACCTTCCAGCATCGGCTCAGGGATTCTCTGTTAAGGAGTTTATTATTGATAAGGTTAGCAGCTTCTTTAACGTAGCCATGCTCACCAACTTTTTCAGTTCCACAGCCAATATTCTAATAAGCATTGTTATTGCGGCTTTCTCAATATCCTTTATCACCTTTTTCTTTTTAAAGGACGAGAACCTTTTTTACGAAGGAGTTCTTATTCTTTTCCCCGAACGCTATGAGAGCAACATAAGGCACGCCTTATCGAGCATAAATAAGCTTTTAATGCGATACTTTATTGGCATATTCATACAAAGTTTAGCAATAATGACCCTCAATACAATTGGGCTAACCATTATTGGGGTTAAGTTTCAAACGGCAGTTGTTATGGGCTTACTGGCAGGTGTATTAAATGTTGTACCCTATGTGGGACCCTTAATGGGAACAATACTGGGCACTTTAATAGGCATAGCCTCCAATTTACAGCTTAGCTTTAGCAGCGAACTACTACCGCTAACCATATACATGCTAGCAGTTTTCCTTACCGTTCAGCTAATGGATAACATCATTTTCCAACCCCTAATATTTTCGAATAGCGTAAATGCCCACCCCCTAGAGATCTTTATAGTGCTACTAATTGCCGGCAGCGTTGGCGGAATACTTGGTATGCTACTAGCCATTCCTGGTTACACCGTTATTAGGGTTTTTGGCAAAGAATTTTTCAACAATTTCAGGGTGGTAAAGAAATTAACGCAGAAAATATAACGCCTTATTTACGGCAAATACTAATTTTACTGTTTAATACGAAACCAAATAGAAATGGGCAGGCTTTCAAAATATCTCTTAGTAACAGTAGCAAGCATATTAACTGGCTTTGCAACATTGGCTCAAGAGCCATATTTTAGCATTCAGCTAGATGTAGTTGACGACCCAAGCACCAAAGCACTTGTTAAGTTTACACCAAACCTGCCAGAAACAGCAACCCTGGTACGATGGGAATTTGGAGATGGAGCCACATCTACAGAAACCTCACCAACCCATGAGTATGCTATTACTGTTTCCGATTTTACCAAAACCGTAAATCTAGTTTACAGCATAGCTGGCACTGAGAACACATATACTCAAGAGATTAAAGCCAACTCGGCCTTTTTTACTGTAGAACTGGATCCAAATCTTGACTCGCTAGCCACATTCAAAAGAATTTTTAGAAGCGCATTCCTTGTTAACGACAACCAAGCGCCAGGAAGCATGGGGTTTGCATGGACAATAAATGGAGAATCGCCTACCAATGCTAACTATCCAAACCTATACTATACATTTCCCAATGGAGGAATCTACATCGTTAGCCTTACTACATGGAACAACGCCGACCCATCCAAAACCATTGCACACACCCTAACCATTGAGATAAAAACTGTTTTTGGAACAACAAAGGTACCACTGGAGAATGTCCCCAACGTATTCACACCCAATGGCGATGGCATTAACGACTTTTTTGCGGTACAAACAAGTGGCTTATCGAGAATGGTGCTTCGGGTGTTTACCCGTTCGGGAGCACTGGTACACGAGAATACAGCCAATGTAATACAGTGGGACGGAAAAAATCAGATGGGCAATGAGCTTCCTGAGGGAATCTATTTCTATGTAATTGAGGATTTAGACAACAATTACGAGACAGCAAAAGGATTTGTTTACATCCTTAAAGGGAACAATTAGCCGATATTTGCGTTATTGAGCTGTGCTAGCCCAAAAGGCTGTATTTTATAGAAATCTATTTATACATCGGGAAAAAACCTGATAGAACACCCCACATTAACCAACGCAAATGGAGAAGAAAAAAAACATCTTTCTAAGAGCTTTTAACTTCTACTACGAAGGATTTAGAAGTATGACCCTAGGTAAAACCCTATGGGCCATAATCCTTATTAAGCTCTTTATCATGTTCGTTATCCTCAAAATTTTCTTTTTCCCTAACATTCTAAAAAGGGATTTTAAAACCGACGAGGAGCGGAGCAACCACGTAATAGAACAGCTAACCAACCAAAACTAAATCTATGATAGAAAACCTGGACCTATCCTTGGTAAACTGGTCGCGGGCACAATTTGCCCTTACGGCCATGTACCATTGGATATTTGTGCCCCTAACCCTGGGCTTGGCCTACATTATGGCCTTTATGGAAACCATGTACTACAAAACTGGTGATGAACACTGGAAGCGCACCACCAAGTTCTGGCAAACACTATTTGGAGTAAACTTTGCCATTGGTGTAGCCACCGGACTAATTCTTGAGTTTGAGTTTGGTACCAACTGGAGTAACTACTCGTGGTTTGTGGGCGATATTTTTGGTGCACCACTAGCCATTGAGGGAATAATGGCCTTCTTTATGGAGTCCACCTTTATTGCCGTTATGTTTTTTGGATGGAACAAGGTTAGCAAAAAGTTCCACCTAATATCAACATGGCTAGTTGCTTTGGGTGCAAACCTATCGGCGCTGTGGATTCTTGTAGCCAATGCGTGGATGCAGTATCCCGCTGGTATGCACTTTAACCCCGACACAGCCCGTAACGAGATGGTTAACTTTTGGGAAGTGCTATTCTCACCCGTTGCCATAAACAAGTTCCTACACACCATAACATCAGGATACGTTCTGGCTGCCATATTTGTAATTGGAGTAAGCGCGTGGTTCCTGCTTAAAAAGCGTGAGGTTAAGATGGCTAAGCACAGCATTGTAATTGCTGCCACATTTGGTCTTCTATCATCACTATTCCTTGCATTTACTGGAGATGGATCGGCATATCAGGTTGCACAAAAGCAGCCCATGAAGCTAGCTGCCATGGAAGGCCTGTACAAAGGGCAAGAGGGCGCTGGACTTGTTGCCATAGGTGCGCTAACCCCAGGTAAGGAGTACGATGACGACAAGGAGCCATTTATCTTTAAGATTGAAATACCCAAAATGCTATCGTTGCTTGGCTACCGTAATGCCGATGCATTTGTACCAGGGATAAACGATATTGTTGAGGGAGGTTACGCCTACACCGATGCCAACGGAGAGCCTCAAATAGCCCTATCGGCAGAGCAGAAAATGGCCCGCGGTAAAATTGCCATACAGGCACTTGCCGACTATAAAGCAGCATCGGACGAGGGTAACACAGAGATGATGGAGTACCACAAAGCCATTCTTCAGGAGAACTTTGCATACTTTGGCTACGGTTACCTAAACGATCCTAAAAGCATAATACCAAACGTACCCCTAACCTTCTACAGCTTTAGGGTGATGGTTGGCCTTGGATTCCTATTTATTGGGTTCTTTGCCCTAATCCTGTTCCTTGCCCTTAACAACAGGGTTCGTCGTTACAACTGGTTGCTATGGGTATCAGTATTTATGGTACCATTGGCATACATTGCCAGCCAAGCAGGTTGGATTGTGGCCGAGGTTGGCCGTCAGCCATGGGTAATTCAGGATATTCTACCTACCGTTGCTGCCGTTTCGCGCATTGATGCGGGCGCAGTTCAGGTTACCTTTATTCTTTTCGCAGTAATATTTACCGCACTGCTAATTGCTGAGGTAAGCATTATGATTAAGCAAATTAAAATTGGACCTAAATAACGGAGGAAGATACCATGATTGACACAACTTACATATTCCTACAGCACTACTGGTGGTTTATTGTATCGCTACTGGGTGCGTTGCTGGTTTTCCTTCTGTTTGTACAGGGGGGACAAACCCTTATTTACACCCTTGGCAAAACCGATAATGAGCGCACCATGCTTGTTAATGCGCTTGGCCGCAAATGGGAGTACACCTTTACCACGCTGGTAACCTTTGGTGGAGCGTTCTTTGCATCGTTCCCTCTATTCTACTCAACCAGCTTTGGTGGCGCCTACTGGGTGTGGATGGCCATTCTTTTCTGCTTTATTATTCAGGCCATATCGTACGAGTACCGCTCAAAACCCAATAACGTTCTGGGAAAAAGGACCTTTGAAACATTCCTTTTCATAAACGGCTTGGTGGGCACCATTCTACTAGG
>DHVO01000148.1:0-14422 GCA_002412705.1 Bacteroidales bacterium UBA5206
GAGCTTGAGGAAAAGGATCTTATTAGCGAGGTAAACAAAGAGGTGCTTCAC
Source organism: Bacteroidales bacterium UBA5206 (assembly GCA_002412705.1). Lineage (GTDB taxonomy): Bacteria > Bacteroidota > Bacteroidia > Bacteroidales > Tenuifilaceae > UBA5206. Next base: position 52 of record DHVO01000148.1, read on the forward strand.
TGGGCTACATCCAAATCGCGTGAGATTGACAAACTTAAGGAGATGGAGCGATACCGTAAGGAGTTTCTGGGTAATGTATCGCATGAGCTAAAGACCCCAATTTTTAACATTCAGGGTTATGTGCTCACTCTACTTGATGGGGGATTAGACGATCCCTCAATAAACAAGCAGTACCTTGAGAAAGCGGAGAAGAGCATTGATAGGATGATCTCCATTGTTGAGGATTTGGAGGCAATATCTAGGCTCGAGGCTGGTGAGATGCGGCTTGATATGGATAGGTTTAACATTGTGACTTTGGTTGATGAGGTTTTTGATGTTCATGAGATTCGCGCTAAGTCTAAGGGTATAACGCTATGTTTCGATAAGGAGTACGACAAGCCTGTTTGGGTATATGCCGACAAAAAAAGGATATACCAAGTGCTTGCCAACTTGGTGGTGAACTCCATTAACTATGGTAAGCAAAACGGGAAAACGGTTGTTTCCTTTTCCGATATGCACGAGCGTATTTTGGTTGAGGTGAACGACGATGGTGTGGGTATTGACAAAAAGGACATACCCCGAATTTTTGAGCGCTTTTATAGGGTTGATAAAAGCCGTTCGCGCGAGCAGGGAGGAACGGGCTTAGGTCTAGCCATTGTGAAGCATGTTATTGAGGCGCACAAGCAAACCATAAATGTGCGCAGCAGTGTAAATGAAGGAACTTCCTTTGTTTTTACTTTGGCAAAAGCCTTATCCGATAAAGGGAAGAAAGCATAGCGCAATACCTTTGCACTAGTCCTTTACAAAATTTGGGTTTATGCAGCTGTAAATAAGAAAATCCCAAAGTTTGCCATCCTTTACAACACCCTTTTTAAGCGTTGCCTCTAGCTCAAAGCCATTCTTTACAAGCACCTTTGTCGAAGCTGGATTTGACTCAAACACCTCTGCATACAGCTTATACAGGTTGTGCCGCTTAAAGGCTAGCTCTTTTAGTGCAGCAACGGTTCGGGTTGCAATGCCCTGATGCCAGAATGGTTCACCAAGCCAGTAACCAATTTCGGCTGTATGTGCAAATACATCGTCACGCTTATGAATGCCTGCAATTCCAACAGCTTCGCCATTAAGTTCTATGGCAAAGGTGGTAAGAGGTTCTGTTTTGGATATCAGACCAATGAACGATACCGCATCGGCTTCTGTGTATGGATGTGGAAAAATATCGCGTAGGGTAAGCCAAACATTTCTATTATTCGCATACTTAGCAATACTTTTAGCATCCGATAGTCGGAGCGGGCGTAGTGTTTCCATTTGCGTGGTATTTAGCTGTAAATTATTTGGCGGTTAGTTTTTTCCTCCGCTTTCTTGTTTCTTATTTTGTTGCTCTTTGTTAGGTTAACCTGATACGTGGTTTTAACAATCCAGTTCCCTTTGCTATCGTACTCATACTCGTAGTAGTAAGCCTGATTAATTTTTTCGTTGCCATCAAGCGAGTCTAGCATTATATCGCCGTTGGAATAGTATTCCCGCTTTAGGGAGCTATGCGTAAAAGGCTTCCCCTTATCAAGTGGAATGTTTGTTATACCGCTTAGCTGGTTATTAATTTTGTAAACCATAATCTTAACCAGATTGTTTGCTGGTAAGTAGTAAATTTTTTCGGTAGCAATATGAGCGCCCCGGTTGTTGAATACTTCTACATATATGGGGATTCCCTTTTCGTCGCACTTAACATTACCGCTTACTTCAACTTCATCTCCCTTAATTACCTTTATAGTTTGAAGGAATGTGGTTGTATCGTTGTAGGTAAACTCTATGCGCTCATTTTTCCATCCAAGTATATTTACAAATTGCTTGGTGATAATGAGCAGCGGCCTATTTTGGCCATCGTACTCCCAGGTGCGGGATAGGTTTGCTCCACTTGCTTTACCCTTCGATTCTTCCGAAACAATGTACTGCGCTCCGTTGTACTTTTTCTCCACCGTAAAGGGCTGCCCGGCAACATCATTAATCATGAGCTCGTGATTCTCTATAACGGCCTTCACCCTTCCCCCTCTAAAAGGTTCTGGTTGTACATTAAGGTAGTGGGTAATAACAGCCTGGCCATTTGCACTCATACAAGATACTAATGCCAAGCCAATTATAATTACTGCTCTGTTGAACATTTTAAAATGAGTTTTACCCTGTTTTGCACCGACCAACAAAGTGGCGAATACCTTTATATTGGTGACAAAAACGGGTTTTGGTTAGGCGAACAACACATTTTAGCTGTAAGTACAAAGATATTAAATGCCAAGTTACAAAAAACTAATAGAAGCTTTTATTGAGCAATGTTGTAGCCAATTGTGTTGTTATGTATTGCTGGTATTACTATTATTTTGTAAAGAGTCTTGGTTTGCGTCTTTATCCAAGTTAACTTTGTTTTGTATGCTGGCGTTTTTATTCTTGCTGATATACAGAAGTGTACACAACCAAAAACAGAGAAATCATGATAAGAAAGCTGCGAATACTTCTATTGTTTGCAACAGTATCGGTTTTTACTGCTTGCGATGAGGACGGAGGAATTAACTTCTTTACTCTCGATCAGGACATTGCGTTTGGAAAGCAAATGGACTCCGTAATTTTGGCTAACCCATCGGAATACAGTATTCTAAGTGAAGCTCAGTATCAGGCATCCTACGAGCATATTATCAGGATAAGGAATGCGGTTCTTGCTTCGGACGATTTAAAGTACAAGGATAGATTCCCTTGGCAGGTTAGAATTATTCATAACGATGAAGTTTTAAATGCTTTTGCAGCCCCTGGTGGCTATTTGTACTTTTATACAGGGCTAATAAAGTATTTGGATAACGAGGCGCAGCTGGCTGGTGTTATGGCACATGAAATTGCCCATGCCGATAAGCGCCACTCAACAGAAACAATGACCAAGATGTATGGGTTTAGCACGTTGCTACAAATAGTATTAGGACAAAACCCAAGCGCTCTTGAGCAAATACTATCGGAACTTGCACTGGGAGCCACCAACCTAAAGTTTAGTCGTAACCATGAGTATGAGGCCGATGAGTTTGCCGTTAGGTATTTGTACGATACCACCTACGATCCCAAAGGTGTTGCTGGCTTTTTTGAGAAGCTTATGGACGAAGGTCAGCGCCCTAAGATACCTGAGTTTTTGAGCACACACCCAGACCCAGGTAATAGAGTTGAGGCTATTAACAACGTTTGGATTTCCTTGGGTTCAAAGCAAGGGGAAGCGTATTCCGATCGCTATATGCAGTTCAAGAATACCCTGCCTTAGGCAATTCCTTTCCTTGTATTTTGGGGAAGTAGCCTAACTGGCCTCATAATTAGTTTGATTTGGCTATTTTTTTGTTTCCCCAAAATCGTTTAACATTTTGTAGTTAAATATGTACCTTTATCAGCCATTTTTAATAAATTGGCACCTTCAAACCTAAGAACCATATAACTCCATATCAAAATGAAAACATCACGGTTTAAAGTCGTAAAATCAACCACACTAGCACTAACATTTGCATCAGCAATGCTTTTGGCAAGCTGTGGTGGAAATAATCAGCAAGTTCAAGAGAACGAGAGCGATACAACTCCAAAAGAGGAGGCCTTTAAGAGTGTAACCAAGTACCCAATTCCTACTGCGTTTGAGGTTACTAAGCTTCTTAATAAAGCTGGTGCTAGCTATATTCTTAGCCTAAGTAACCCAGTTGAGAGCGTTGATAAGTATTTTACAGAGAAGAGCAAAGCGGTAAACCTAGGTATCTATGGTGCCGACCTTAGCTACGCTTCAACCTACCAAATGAAGCAGGAAACCATGAACTACCTAAAGGTTTCTAAAAAGTTAATAGATGAGCTTCAGATCTCTACCGCTTTCAATACCGATTTTGCTAGCCGTGTTGAGGCAAACATTGACAATAAGGATTCGCTTATTAACATAATCTCTGATTCGTTCTACGATACCTACGAGTACCTTAGCAACAATGGCAAGGATAACCTTTCCCTAATGGTTATGACTGGTAGCTGGGTTGAGGGTCTTTACATCACCAGCCAAATTGGTATTATCAGCAAGAACAACACTGATATTGTTAAGATTATCGCCAACCAAAAAGAGCCTCTTAGCAAACTTGTTGAGATGATGAAGCCAAATGCTCAAGATGCTGCTATTGCAGAGCTTCTTGCATCGCTTCAACCATTGGTTGATATTTTTGCTGAGATTAGCGGTGACACCCTAACCCCAGAGCAATTCGAAAAGGTATCACAAGCCGTTTCTCAAGTTCGCGAAGGCCTAATCTAAACGCCTTCCCGGATATTTAGCATAAGGAACCGTCCACAAGAGCAATCGAAGAGCATTTAAGTCCTGCTCAAATTTTAAACCGATTGTTTTTGTGGGCGGTTTCGTTTTTTGTACTTTAGACCGCAGCAATAACCCCGCCATATGAGCGAATCAATTCTTAACGCACTTATTCAGCTGTTTGCCCTTACCGCCACCACATCAAAGGTTACGGCTAAGGGACGAAAAATTGTGGACGCATTTCTCCGTCAGCACCTTAGCCGCAGGCTTATAGATGAGTATGTAGATCTCTTTGACTCGTACCTGAGCTTTTACAAGCGCGATATGCCAGAGATAAATGAGCATACAGAGGCTAATTACGGGGTGCTTATCGATTACGTTGATAAGGTGTGTATCCAAATTAGAAAAGGGCTGCAACAAGCTGATAGAATTCTGGTTTTCATTCGCATGCTCGAGTACGTGTGTCAGGACGATAAGGTAACAGAAGTTGAGCGCGAGATTGTTGATACCGTTGCATCATGTTTTAGCATAGATCCCAAAGAAGCTCATAATTTAAAGAACTTCCTTTTTAGAAATGACTTTGTTGAAATTGATACCAAGAGCCTCCTGCTAATAGAGGATCAGCCTCGAATGCAGGAAGAGATGCTTGAAGGGCTGTGGGTGGAGCAACACCGCTCAAGCTGGGAAGATGACTCTAACATTATCCATAATGAGAAAATTGGCGGAAGATTAGGGTTTCTTCTCCTACCATCTATAGGTGCATATGTATTAAGGTATTTTGGTAAATCGGAGCTATACTTAGACGGGAAAATTATAATCCCAGGTAAGGCCTATATCTTTGAAGTGGGAAGTATTGTGCGGGGTGCCGAAGTTGAACCTATATATTTTGGCGACGTATCTAAAGAGTTGAACCGATTCAAGGCACAGCAACGGATAGTTTTTACTGCCGATAACCTAGAGTTTAGCTTTCGCAATAGCAGTAACGGAATAAAGAACTTTTCGTTCTCAGAGGAGTCGGGTCAGCTAATAGGAATTATGGGGGGAAGTGGGGTTGGTAAATCAACACTACTAAACCTTTTAACAGGAAAGTCTAAGCCCAAAAAGGGAACCGTTACCGTTAATGGGTATAACATTCACACCGATAAGCGCGCTACAGAGGGCATTATTGGCTACGTGCCGCAAGATGATCTACTTTTTGAGGATTTAACCGTTTATCAGAACCTCTACTATAATGCTAAGCTTTGCTTTAGCAACTTTACCGAGTTCAAGATTAGGCAAACGGTAAAGCGGGTTCTCGACAACCTAGATCTTTGGGAGATTCGCGACTTAAAAGTTGGTTCTCCTCTCAATAAGATGATTTCTGGGGGGCAACGCAAACGACTAAATATTGGCCTAGAACTTCTTCGGGAACCAGGAATTCTTTTTGTTGATGAGCCCACAAGTGGACTTTCGTCCAGCGACTCCCTTATGGTTATGCGGCTTCTAAAGCAGCAGGCCGAGAATGGACGATTGGTTATTGTGAATATTCATCAGCCATCATCCAAAATTTTTAAGCTTTTCGATAAGCTTTGGGTTCTTGACAAGGGTGGATATCCTATTTATGCTGGTCATCCAGTTGATGCTATTGTTTACTTTAAAACAATGAGCACTCAGGTTAATGCATCGGAAAGTGGCTGTTCCCAATGCGGGAGCATTAATCCCGAGCAGGTGCTGGAGATTGTAGAAGCTCGTGTAGTTGATGAGCAGGGAAAGCTAACGGCCGAACGACTTAAAAAGCCATGGGAGTGGAATAGGCTATACCAACAGCACATCCAGAGTAAGGTTGGGCCAAAAGAGCATAAGGGAATTCTTCCCAAAAACTTTTTTAATATCCCAAACGTAGAGGTTCAGTTCAAGATTTTTACCATCAGAAATTTCCTTTCTAAAATTGCGAACAAGCAGTACGTTTTCATCAACCTAATGGAGGCACCAGTTCTAGCGTTTATACTTGCATTTTTTACCAAGTACATTCCTGGTAACGAGTACCTTTTTAGCGAGAATAAAAACCTTCCGGCATTCCTTTTTATGAGCATCGTTGTGTCCCTTTTTATGGGACTGATGGGTAGTGCCGAGGAGATAATAAACGACCGAAAAATACTTGAAAGGGAATCTTTTCTTAACCTTAGCCGGTTTAGCTACCTCAATGCAAAGGTGTTCTACCTGTTCCTTTTATCGGGTCTACAAATGCTGATGTTTGTATTAATTGGCAACTATATACTAGAAATAGAGGGAATGACTATTAGCTTTTGGTTAATACTATTCACTGTCTCTTGCTTTGCAAACATGATAGGTCTAAATATTAGCTCGGGTTTAAACTCCGTTGTTGCTATATACATTGTTATTCCTTTTATTCTTGTGCCACAAATACTATTAAGCGGTACAATTGTGCAGTTCGATAATTTGCACCCATCGCTAACCAAAAAAGTTTATACCCCATTTGTTGGAGACTTAATGGCCTCCCGATGGGCATATGAGGCGCTTGCTGTAGAGGCATTTAAGAACAATAACTTTGAAAAGCACTTCTACCATCAGGAGCAAAAGATGAGTCAGGCTCACTTTAAAATCTCTTTTCTAATACCGCGACTGCAAAGTAAACTGGAGGAGTGCGTAAGGCTTTTCAACCGAGAAGAGCAGGCAAACCCTAGGATGGAGAGAAATCTAGCCGTTGTACGGAATGAGTTAATTAGGATGCAGCAAGAATCACAACAACCGCCATTTGAGTATTTATCGCAGCTAAACCCCAACGATTTTCTTCCCAATATTGCCGATGAGGCCAATGGGTACCTAATCTTCTTAAAGCTGCACTATTCGGAGCAGAGCAATAAGGCTAGCCATAGTAAGGATAGCATTTATCAACACCTAGTTGATAGTTTAGGTGGGGATAAGGTTTTTGATTTAAAGCAGAAGAATCATAATAAAGCCCTTGCCGATTGGGTTCAGAACACCAACGAGATTAGCAAAATGCTAGAAACGGATGGGCAAATTGTGCAAAAATTCGATCCAATTTTTATGTACCCTAATCATCCGTGGGGACGTGCTCAGTTTTACGCACCAGTAAAATACTTTAACGGACAGTACGTGGATACACTTTGGTTTAACCTTGCTGTAATTTGGCTAGGATCACTTGCTCTGTTTGTTGCATTACAAATAGATCTGTTAAGGAAGGGGATAAACTACTTTGAGTCTTTAAGGTTGTATAGAAAAGCCCTTAAATCGGAGAAAACAGAAGGAATACCCCAAAATTAGACAGTTCCAGTACTGGATAGAATAGCTGTAATCTCACCTTTCTTCTCGTTTATGGAGATAGAAAAGGCCTTAGTTTCTATCTCTAACTTTGTGTAACAAGCCAAAGCAACGTTAAGTAATTTGATAGAATGTTTGGTATCCTCATTTTTTAGGAGTGCTACTGAATCCACAAGGGAATCGGCAAAATGTTCAAAAAGCGTTGGGTTCTCCTTTAGCTTGCTCCAGGCCTCGTTTGCAGCTACATTGGGAGGATGACTTAGCAGTGTGGTTAGATCAAGTCCAAGTTCGGTTAGTGCGGTAGTTACTACAAAAAGAACCTCTTGAGAGTTCTGGTGTAGGTCGTTTCCACGTAGTTTGGATATAAGCAACGCGAGCACTTGCCCCAACCTGTCAATTTCCCTTTTTAAATAATCTTCCTGCATCAAATTAGGGGTTCACTTGTTGCCTTTCTATTCATGAACAGAGATACAAAGAAAAGGCCAATAGCAATTATAAGTAGGGTCTGCGATTCATGGGAAACCGTAGCAAAAATTAACCCCTCCTCCTGCGATATACCGTATAGACTTAATCCCAGTGCTGTTGCAATATGAAATGCCCCAAACCCGCCCTGTACAGGAATAAGCATGCCAACAGAGCCAGCAACCAGAAGAAAAAGCGCATCGGCTGTCCCTAAGCCACTTGTTGCAGGAATAGAGAAAAGAAGTAGGTATGTCATTAACCAGTAGCAGAACCATAATAGAAGGGTATAAACTACAAAGAGCCATTTTGAGTTCATCTGTCCTATGGCTTTTAGCCCATTGGCAAGCCCCTTTAATATGCTACGCATTCTATCCTTTGCTTTTCCTCCCAGAAAACGAGAAATAAAAAAGTAGGTCAAAAGAATGGTTGCTAGGGTTACACCCAATATGGCAAGTATGTTTGTTTCGGATGTTTCCTGTATTCTGTTTTTTATGAGAGAAAGCAGGTTGGTTATAATGAATTTGCCAAAGAAGTTGAATTTTAAAAGAATTGTAACAAGGGTTATAGCTACAAGCATAATTAGATCCGATACTCTCTCTACTATTACGGTTCCCAGTAGCGATTCAAAGGGAAGATTCTCTCTTTTATTAAGAACACCGCATCGGGTTACCTCTCCAACTCTAGGGAGTGCAAGGTTGGCAAAGTATCCAATCATTACGGCGCCAATAGTATTTATTAGCCTTGGGCGTTTACCCAGTGGCTCAATAAGCAGTTGCCACCTTAACGATCTAATTACGTGTGATGCAATACCAACTAGAAGCGACAGTATTACCCAAAAAAAATTTGCCTCAAGGAAGCCTTTTAGAATAAACCTAAGATCGACGTCCTTGAAGGCAAAAAAGAGTAACACTCCAGAGAGTGAAAGGAATATAAAAAAATTAAGGTATTTTTTGATCCTATAATTCAATGTAAGAAGTGAATTAAACTAGCTTATTTGTAGCAATATCGGGGAAAATAATTGATGGTTTAAATCCTTTGGCCTCGTTAAAATCCATAAGTCCATAGGAAATAATTATCACAATATCGCCAACAGCACACTTGCGGGCAGCAGGCCCGTTTAAGCAAATCTTACCAGAACCACGCTCACCTTTAATTACGTAGGTTTCAAGTCGTTCGCCGTTGTTTATATTAACAATTTGAACCTTCTCGTTCTCAATAATATTGGCTGCATCCATTAAATCTTCATCAATGGTAATGCTACCAACGTAGTAAAGATTAGCCTCGGTAACGGTAACCTGATGAATCTTCGACTTTACAACTTCAATAAACATCTGTCTCCTCCTGTATCTGAAAATGTTTATAACACAATGTTATCTATTAATCTAACTGTTCCTGCCCATACAGCAATACAACCAACTTTTTGTGGGGCGTCCTTCCAGTTGCTAATGGGCATCAAGGTTTCAGCGTTAACAACCTCAAAGTATTCAACCTTTAGGTTATCGTCTGCATTAATAGTTGAAACAACCCAGTCAATCAATTGTTTTACGGATAGTTGAGTTGCTTTGTTTCGAGCTTCATTTAGGGTTTTAGCTATAAGTGGAGCGCTTTGCCTTTTGCTTGGTTCCAGAAGCATGTTCCTAGAGCTCATAGCTAATCCATCAGCTTCACGAATAATAGGGCAGCCAACTATTACAACATCCAAATCAAGCATCTTAACCATTTGCCTTATTACGGCAAGCTGTTGGAAATCTTTTTGTCCGAAGTATGCCTTGTTGGGTGCAACCATGTTAAACAGTCGGCTCACAACCTGTGCAACTCCATTAAAATGGCCTGGGCGATGTACCCCCTCCATAACCTTATCCAGCATTCCAAAATCAAATTGGCGTTGGTCTGGCGTAGGGTAAACCTCATCAACGGTAGGCATAAATACTACAGAAACACCTGCGCGCGTTACAAGTTCTAGATCCTGTTCTGGTGTTCTGGGGTACTTCTTAAGATCGTTTGGGTCGTTAAACTGCGTTGGGTTTACAAAAATGCTTACCACTACACAGCTGTTTTCATTAACAGCTTGCTCCATAAGGGAAACATGTCCCTGATGAAGAGCGCCCATAGTAGGAACAAATCCTATAGATTGCCCCAAGGCCCTTCTGCTATCGAGTATGGACTTTAGTTCAACAACCGTTTTGGCAATTTCCATTGTACAATTAAAATTAGCAGTACTTAGCTATTGATAAACCATGATGGTTTGTATCTATAAAAACGGTGCAAAGGTGGTAAAAAATGGAAAACCAAACTAAAGAAAATTAGCTAAAGAGATCCAAAATAACATCACCCCCGCAAACAAGGGGACTACGTACATCAAAAAATCTTAATAATTTTTTATACTTTTGTAGTTTATTTATGCTAAAAGTTCAGGGTGTAGGAACTTTTTTTGCTTTCCTTGTTGTGCCCCAAAGCAGAAACTCTAAATACTGATGAAAAGCACTAAGGTTCTATTTGTATCGCAAGAAATTACTCCGTATCTGCCCGATTCGGCAATGGCCACAATTGGGCGTAACCTTCCACAAGGGATACAGGAGAAAGGTAAGGAGATACGCACGTTTATGCCCCGTTTTGGGAATATAAATGAGCGTAGAAACCAACTTCATGAAGTGATACGTCTTTCGGGGATGAATTTGGTGATTAACGACACCGACCATCCTCTTATTATTAAGGTTGCCTCTATACAGAGCGCTCGGATGCAGGTCTATTTTATCGATAACGAGGATTACTTTCACCGGAAGCACACGCTAACCGACGATGAGGGTAACTACTTTAGCGATAATGATGAACGGGCTATTTTCTTTGCAAGGGGCGTTCTTGAAACTGTGAAAAAGCTCCGATGGGCTCCAGATGTGATTCATTGTCATGGGTGGTTTACTTCTTTTCTCCCAATTTTGGTTAAAAAGATGTACAAGGAGGATCCCATATTTGCAAAATCGAAAATAGTTTACTCTATTTACGATGATGACTTTACTCCAGCATTGAATCCCGAGATGAGGCAGAAGGCTGTTATGGAGGGCATTACAAAGAAGGATGTGGAGCTGCTTAAGAGCCCAGACTTCCTAAACATTACAAAATTTGCTTGCAGCTATTCCGATGGCATTATTATTGGTAGCGAAAAGATAAATGGTGAGGTTGAGGAGTATGTCAAAACGGTAAAGAAACCCGTTTTGGGGTATCATGATGCAGAATCATACATTGAAGCGTTTAACTTATTCTACGATCAGATCTTAAATGGCACAAATGACAGTAAAACAAAGGGTTAGTCCCTTTACAAGCAGGTACTTATCTCTTTTTTCAAAGGCTATATTCGTACTTTTTGCTATTTCTATTATTTCTTGTAGTACTGAGCCCGATTTTTTAGGGGAAAATTTGATTCCTAATCAGGATAAGATTGGACTAGAGTTAGATACCTCTTTTGTGATCTCTGCTTATACTATCGCCTCTGACACAATTCTTACTAGGGGGATATCCAAAGCTCATCTTGGGTATATTCATGACGAGATATTTGGTAAAACAAAGGCAGATTTCTTAATGCAAATGAAGTTGCCCTCATTAAATTTCTCTTTTGGAGACAGTCCCGTTGCCGACTCTTTGATTCTTACTTTTAAACTTTCTAGAACATATGGGGACAAAACAAATCCGTTAGTGGTCAAGGTTCATGAGTTAATCGATTCTCTTTCATATGATTCTCTGTATAATGTTTTAGGTTCTCTTGAAGGAAAATTCAAACCAGAAATTTTAGGACAAACAACGTATTATGGAGATTCACTCCTAAAAATCAAATTGGATAATGAACTTGCTCAACGATTAATTTCATTAGACTCTGTAACTTTATCGAAGCAAACAAATTTTGTGGACTACTTTAAGGGCTTATACATTACAGTTGATGATTTGGGCTTAAATCAACGTTCTATGTATTCGTTTGATTTAACGAGTAATACAGATTTTCTCAAACTGTACTACCATAATTCTGAACCAGAGGATAATGACTCGTTGATTTTTGCATATTATAGCGATGTTTATACTCCACGGTACAACCATTTTCAACATGATTATACACTAGCTTCACCCGAAAAGGGCATCAAGTTTCTTAATGACACAATAACTCAAGACTCCGTATTTTATTTACAAGGTTTTGGTGGTGTTTATGGAAAGCTCAGACTAGATGGCTTAACTAATTGGATTGACTCAATGCCCGTTGTTATAAATAGAGCTGAACTTATTATTGAGAGGGAGAATAGTTTGCTTTTACCAGAAGATTCAATCCTTAATAGTATTGCTATATATATGCCTATCGGGGAGGGACAGCTAAGCCGAATTGTAGATGCATCATCTTTCTCTTCCACTTTTGGAGGAACATTCTCTCAGTCTAAGAATTATTATTCTTTCAATATTACTTTGCATTTACAGCAACTTCTTACAGGAGATCTTACAGAAAAGTGGTTGATACTTGAACCTTCTAACACATTATCGGAAGTGAACCGAGCAATATTACGCAGCGGTAACCATAGGCGTAAGATTAGACTAGCATTAACATATACAAAATTATAGTTACATATGTGTGGAATTGTAGGATATATTGGCAAGAGACAAGCCTATTCAGTTATAATTAATGGGCTAAAGCGTCTTGAGTATAGGGGGTATGACTCCGCAGGTGTTTGCGTGGTTGACGATAAACCATACATGTATAAGTGTAAAGGGAAAGTTTCCGACCTAGAGGAGCATATCGGAGAGAGGCCTGTAGTTGGAACTGTTGGTATTGGACATACTCGGTGGGCAACTCATGGTGAGCCAAACGATGTTAATGCCCATCCTCACATTTCAATGAATGGTCACTTTATTATCATTCATAATGGAATTATAGAGAACTATACCCAACTTAAAAAGAAGTTAGAGCGTCGTGATTATAAGTTTACCTCCGATACCGATACCGAAGTTCTAGTTAATCTTATAGAGTATATCTACCTAAAAGGGAACATAAGCGCGGAAATTGCCGTTCGATTAGCCTTGACAAAGGTAGTTGGAGCATATGGTATAGTTGTAATTTGTAGGGATGAGCCAAATACTTTAATTGCCGCACGTAAAGGTAGCCCCCTTGTTATTGGGGTTGGCAATGATGAGTACTTTGTTGCATCAGATGCAACGCCAATAGTTGAGTTCACTAACAGCGTTATTTTTCTGAATGATGATGATGTTGCTGTAATTCGACCTGGTGAACTGGTTCTAAAAACTATTCGTAACGAGGCCCTTGAACCAAAGATACAAACCCTAGATCTTGATATAGAAGAAATAGAGAAAAATGGGTTCGACTACTTCATGCTCAAGGAAATATTTGAGCAACCCAGAAGTATTCACGATACTTTTAGAGGAAGGATCTCGGCCGACTATAAAAACATTCACTTAGGAGGATTATACCATGTTCTCCCAAAGCTAGTTGAGGCAAAACGAATCATACTAATTGGTTGCGGAACATCTTGGCATGCGGGATTAGTTGGCGAATACCTTTTTGAAGAGCTGGCTCGTATTCCTGTTGAGGTTGAGTATGCTTCAGAGTTTAGGTATAGAAATCCTGTTATCTATAAGGACGATGTTGTAATAGCAATAAGTCAGAGTGGTGAAACTGCCGATACCCTTGCAGCCATAAAATTGGCAAAAGAGTCTGGCGCTCTGGTATTGGGTATTTGTAACGTTGTTGGCTCAAGCATTCCCCGCGAAACACACGCAGGTGTGTACACCCACGCAGGACCAGAGATTGGTGTGGCCTCTACAAAGGCTTTCACAGCACAGGTTACCGTACTTACCATGATGGCAATTCTACTTGGGCGCAAACGTGGTCATATTTCGGAAGAGCGTTACCAGATGCTTATTGATGAAATGTATGCTGTACCTGATAAGATTGAGAAGATTCTGGAATCAAACGAAAAGGTTCTTGATATTGCTAAAATATTTAAGGATGCAACTAACTTCTTATACCTAGGACGGGGCTACTTCTATCCCGTAGCTTTAGAGGGTGCTCTTAAGCTTAAAGAGATTTCGTATATACACGCCGAAGGATATCCTGCTGCTGAAATGAAGCATGGCCCTATTGCTCTTATTGATGAGAAGATGCCTGTAGTTGTTATTGCCGCAAAGGATAGCAGCTATGAAAAGGTGGTTAGTAATGTGCAGGAAGTAAAGGCGCGCAAGGGTGTAGTTATATCTATTGTTACCGAAGGAGACACGGTTATTCGTGATATGACAGACTATGTAATTGAAATACCTAAAGCTGACGAGATTGTTGAATCGTTACTTGCTGTTATTCCATTACAGTTA
>DHVO01000148.1:14461-17174 GCA_002412705.1 Bacteroidales bacterium UBA5206
CCGCTCCTTTTTTGTTCTATCGGCCTTCGTACATGGCTTTGTAGTAGTTCTGGTAGTCTCCACTAAGAATTCTGTTAAGCCACTCTTCGTTTGCTAAGTACCAGTCAACCGTATGTTCCAATCCTTGGCTAAAGTTAACCTTTGGTGTCCAGCCCAAATTGTTTTGTAGTTTAGATGAATCGATGGCGTAACGTAGGTCATGTCCAGCCCTATCAGACACAAAGGTTATTAGTTTCTCCGAGGTTCCTTTCTCTCTACCCAGTTTATTATCCATAATTTGGCATAGAAGACGTATTAGATCGATGTTTTTCCATTCATTAGATCCGCCAATATTATATGTTTCTCCTACCTGTCCTTTGTGGAAGATGGTATCAATAGCTTCTGCGTGATCTTTAACAAAGAGCCAATCTCTAACATTCTCCCCTTTTCCATAAATAGGTATGGGTTTGTTGTTCTTTATATTACTAATGGCCAACGGAATTAGCTTTTCTGGGAATTGATTTGGGCCATAGTTGTTGGAGCAGTTCGAAATTACTACGGGTAATTTGTAGGTATGAAAGTACGCTCGAACCAGATGATCTGAACTTGCTTTTGATGCAGAGTAAGGGCTGCGTGGATCGTATGGAGTACTCTCAAGGAAAAGACCATCGGCACCTAGGCTTCCGTACACCTCGTCGGTGGAAATATGGTAGAATAGTTTATCTGAATAATTTCCACACCAGAATTTTCTTGCAGCATTTAGTAGGGTTGCTGTTCCAACAATATTGGTATTTATAAATGCAAGTGGATCGGTAATGGATCGGTCAACATGCGACTCGGCCGCTAGGTGTATAATGCTATCTATTGGGTATTGAGCAAAAACGGCTTCAACTTCATCCTTGTTTGTTATATCTCCTTTAACAAAAATGTAGTTTGATTTAGCCTCTACCGATTTTAAGTTCTCTAAATTACCTGCATAGGTAAGGCTATCATAGTTTATGATGGTGTAATCATTATACTTATCTACCAGTAGCT
Source organism: Bacteroidales bacterium UBA5206 (assembly GCA_002412705.1). Classification (GTDB taxonomy): domain Bacteria; phylum Bacteroidota; class Bacteroidia; order Bacteroidales; family Tenuifilaceae; genus UBA5206. The sequence goes on from DHVO01000148.1 coordinate 15,476, forward strand.
GAATGAGGTTTGAGCCAATAAACCCAGCGCCCCCTGTAACTAAAATGGTTCTTTTCATTATTGTCCTTTTGGTTGAGATATTTGGCAAATTTATTAAAATATTATGCACATGTGCTGTTAATCTTCTATTCCGCATTAAATGGAGATGTGTTCTATGCATAAAAAATGTAAAAAAGAGCTAAATGGTTTTGAGTAGAATCATTATTGATTACTTTTGCATCCTCTAATCAACACGGTTCGTAGCTCAGCTGGTAGAGCACGTGACTCTTAATCATGGGGTCGAGGGTTCGATCCCCTCCGAACCGACAAAGGCTGCTCCTGTGGAGTGGCCTTTTTCATTTTAGGCCATAAACAGGTGCTTAAACCCTTTTCAATCGTCTAAATCAAAGCACAAAACCAAACTAATATGCTAATCGATTTAAGAAGCGATACGGTTACACGTCCTTCGGCAGAGATGCTACGCTTTATGATGCAGGCTCCTGTTGGCGATGATGTACTTGGTGAAGATCCTACCGTAAATGATCTGGAGCAGTTGGCAGCAACTCTTTTTGGTAAGGATGCTGCCATTTTTTGCCCATCGGGCACTATGACTAACCAAATTGCAATAAAGCTTCACACTCAGCCAGGCGATGAGGTTATTTGCGATAAGATGGCTCATATATACAATTTTGAGGGTGGTGGAATCGCTTTTAACTCATCGTGTTCTGTTCGGTTGCTAGATGGTGATAACGGTAGGTTCACGGTGGAACAGGTGCGGGCAGCCATTAATCCTGACAATATTCATCATGCTCCATCAAAACTTATTGCTCTAGAAAACACTTGCAATAAAGGGGGGGGCGCTTACTATAAGTACAGCGATATCTTGGCTATAAAATCATTGGCTCAAGAGGTGGGTATTCCTATGCACCTTGACGGCGCAAGGCTTTTTAATGCATTGGCCGTGACAAAGGAAACACCTGCTGAGTATGGTTTGGCTTTTGACACGATATCAATCTGTTTGTCGAAAGGTTTAGGAGCACCAGTTGGATCGCTACTTATTGGCTCCTTGGAGCATATTAAAAGGGCGCGTCGATACAGAAAAGTTATGGGTGGTGCTATGCGTCAGGCTGGTTATTTAGCTGCAGCAGGGATATTTGCGCTTGAGAACAACACTAAAAGGCTAACAGAGGATCATCGTAGGGCAAGTATCATTGGAGAAGCTATTGGTAAGTTACCTTTTGTTAAGAGCGTGCTTCCTGTAGAAACCAACATTGTAATTTTTACTCTTGCCGAGAGCGTATTGGATATTGATTTTTTGAAGAGATTAAAATCAAAAGGTATTTTGGCTTCGGGCTTTGGTCCTCAAACAATAAGAATGGTGACTCACCTTGATTTTACAGAAGATCAACTGAACCACTTCCTCGCAGTGATTACAGATTTGTAATAAAAAAGCCTAGCATTGAGCTAGGCTTTTTCTTTACCCTTTAGATGATTAGAAAAAATCATCCTCATATATTTCTTTGTTGTTCGCATTTTCTACTGCATTTTCGCAATCAAGATCATAGTCTCCCAGCACAAGGGGTTTTTCCCAAATATCATTGGGCGAAATATTTACATATGGGTCGCTATACACTTTTTGCAGGAATAGGGCATAAATTGGCAGAGCCATATTAGCTCCTTGACCTAAACCAATGCCCTCAAAACGCACAGAGCGATCCTC
>DHVO01000148.1:17220-23028 GCA_002412705.1 Bacteroidales bacterium UBA5206
GCAATTGGTCCTGGTAAATTATAGCGAAACCTTAGTCTAACCCCTGTTCCCTTATTAATAACTCCTTCTAACAAGTTCACCATTAGGTAAGCTGTTTGCTCGCTTATTGCCTCATTCTTTTGTGGATGGAATGTGGCCAGAACATTCCCATTTTTATCCTCAATACGAGTAACCAGTAAAGGCTCTACATGTACGCCCTTGTTGGCAAAAGTCCCGTATGCACTCACCATTTCAAAAAGGGTGACCTCTGATGTTCCAAGAAATATAGAGGGTACAGGATCAATTCTGCTTTTTACCCCCATCTTTTTAATAACCTCTACAACAGATTGTGGGTTAAACTGTTTGATGAGCCAAGCAGAAACATTGTTTACAGAGTTGGCTAGCCCCCATTTAAGGGTAACCATTTTTCCATCGTAATCAGAGCGTCCCGAATTCTTAGGTGTCCAAGTAGAATCCCCATCAACAAATGTTTGAGGAACATTAGGAATGCGATGACAAGGGGAGTAGCCCTCTTGCATTGCTAAGGTGTAAAGAAATGGCTTAATGGTTGATCCAACCTGCCTCTTTCCCTGCCTAACCTGGTCGTACTTGAAGTGCTTGAAGTTTGGGCCACCAACGTAAGCTTTAATGTATCCGCTGTGTGGATCCATTACCATAAACCCTGCACGAAGGAATCGCTTGTAGTGTTTAATGGAGTCTAGAGGCGACATGGTGGTATCCCGTTCACCCTTGTAGGTGAAAATAGTCATTGGGATCTTGGTGTTGAAGTTGGAATAAATGCTATCCATAGATATGCCAGCATTTCTCAAAACCCTATAGCGTTCGGTTTGCTTTATGGCCAAAAGCATAATCGAGTTTACCTGGTCGGTTGTGAGTTCCTTTGCAAACAGCCTATTTCCCTTTGCTTTTACCTCTTTATCGAATGCAACCTGTAAATCTAGGCCTAAGTGTTGAGTTACCGCATCCTCTGCATATTTCTGCATTCTAGAGTTAACGGTGGAGTATATTTTTAATCCGTCACGGTACAGGTTATAAGGGGTTCCATCGGGTTTCAGGTTCTTGTTACACCAACCATAAAGCGGATCGTTTGCCCAAAGCAATGAGTCCTCTTTATATTGAGAGTATGAATAGTATCGCTTAGGTTCGGGCTTGTTTGCCGATAGGTAAATTCTTAGGTATTCCCTAAAGTAGGTTGCAAGGCCTTCGTTATGATCTTGTACTTTATACTCTAAGTTTATGGGAATTTGCGAAATTGAATCGTACAGCAAAGGATCAATAAAGCCATACTTTTTCATTTGCGAAAGCACAAAGTTTCTGCGCTGTAGCGAACGCTCTGGGTTACGAACGGGGCTATACCTTGTGGGCGCATTCACAACCCCAACAAGAACAGCTGCCTGTTCAATGGTTAAAGAATCGGGAGTTGTATTAAAGAATGTTTTTGAGGCGGCTTTTATTCCGAATGCATTGCTGCCAAAAGGCACAGTATTTAGGTACATGGCAAGAATCTCATTCTTTGTGAAATTCCTTTCAAGTTTTACTGCAGTAATCCACTCCTTAAATTTGGCAATGGCTAATTTGGAGAACCGAGCTACAGATGATGAGTAAATGGATGTGTCCCTCGGAAAAAGGTTCTTGGCCAGTTGCTGAGTAATTGTGCTACCTCCTCCACTGCCGCTTTGCCCCATTGCAATGGTTTTAACCGCTACGCGTGCAAGTCCTCGGGCATCAATGCCACTGTGCTTATAAAACCGAATATCTTCAGTGGCTAAAAGGGCATTAACTAGGTTCGGGGAAAGTTCATCAAACTCAACAAAGGTTCTATTCTGTATATAATATGTTCCAAGGAGTTTGTGATCTTCCGATATAATTTCTGAGGCTAGATTACTTCTGGGGTTTTCCAGCTCTTCAAATGTTGGCATAGGGCCAAAAAACTCAACGCTAATTAGCGTAAAAAGGGTTACTGCAAAAAGGAACCCGAAAATGAATATTCCCCAGAACCACAGAAGGAACTTAGTTTTAGTACTCTTTTCTTTAAAGGACATAGGCTTACATTTGATTTGCAAAGTTAGCAATTATTTATGGCTATTGGGAGATGGCAGCTATAGGGGCTACGCTTTGTTTAATAATAAATGCTTCTTCATTTTTAGTGAGAGTTGCGTTATTGGGCAATAAAGATATAACGCAACTTACATTTTTTTCTTGTAAAAAAACCAAGATAAGGACCTATGTGGTATAGGTTGCTAAAGAATTATTTGCTGATATTGTTTTTTTTGACTAGATTTTATGTATATGGAAATGAATGTGTTGGCTGTGTTTTTGTTTTTGATTCTGCTTGCTTCGAATCGAACCAAATTTTTATTTTTTTTGCGGTTGCATTCCTAATTAACTTACTTTGTGCCGATTTTAATACAATCTAATACATCCTATTGGGCATGATAGAGAACTTGGTCATAGTGGAGTCACCTGCAAAGGCAAAAACCATAGAAAAGTTTCTAGGCAAAAACTTTACTGTAAAGTCTAGCTTTGGGCACATCCGCGACCTATCAAAAAAAAATCTAGGCATAGATATCGATAATGGGTATTCTCCAGAATATATTGTAAGTGCAGAAAAGAAGAAAGTAGTTGATGAGCTGAAAAAACTTGCAAAGGACGCACAAACCGTTTGGTTGGCTTCCGATGAAGACCGTGAAGGAGAAGCCATAGCATGGCACTTGTTTGAGGTGCTAAAGCTAGATAAGAATAAAACCAAGCGAATCGTTTTCCATGAGATTACCAAGGGAGCTATTCAACGTGCCATAGAGAATCCTCGTTCAATAGACTCGAACCTAGTAAACGCCCAACAGGCTCGAAGAGTATTGGATAGGTTGGTGGGATTTGAGCTTTCGCCAGTGCTTTGGAAAAAGGTTAAGCCGTCTCTTTCTGCAGGAAGGGTTCAGTCTGTTGCTGTTAGACTTCTTGTTGAGCGCGAACGTGAGATTGTGGCGTTCAAGAGCAGCTCTTTTTTTAAGGTTACTGGACTATTTGCCGGCGATGTAACAATTAAGGCTGAACTTTCCGATAGGTTAAAAGACCTATCGCAAACTGAACAGTTCCTCGAGCTTTGTAAAGATGCCAGTTACACCGTGTCCGATGTAAGCAAAAAGCCATCAAAGAAATCACCTGCACCACCCTTTACAACATCAACGCTACAGCAGGAGGCTAGCCGTAAGTTAAGCTTCTCTGTATCGCAAACCATGACTATTGCACAGCGTTTGTACGAGGCTGGACACATTACCTACATGAGAACAGACTCTGTAAACCTTTCAGAAACAGCTATAGATGCTGCAAGGCAGATGATTGTTCAGGAGTACGGCGAGAAATACCATAATCCGCGGAGATTCAAAACAAAAACAAAGGGTGCTCAGGAGGCCCACGAGGCAATTCGACCCACCTATATGGACAAGCAACGAATTGCAGGTAATTCGGCAGAGCAACGTTTATACGATCTTATTTGGAAACGCACCATAGCATCGCAAATGAGCGAAGCATTGCTTGAGAAAACCACCGCAACAATAGATATATCAACTTCTACATATAAGTTTATTGCTTCTGGTGAAGTTCTTCTTTTCGATGGTTTTTTAAAGGTTTATCACGAGTCCACCGACGACGAGAACGAAGAAGCATCAAAAGATCTTCTTCCTCCCATTAAAGCGGGTCAGGTGCTGCAGGCTAAGGAAATTGTGGCTAGCGAACGATTTACCCAAAGGCCTTCACGTTATACAGAGGCTAGCTTAGTAAAGAAACTCGAAGAGCTGGGTATAGGAAGACCCTCAACATATGCTCCAACCATTTCAACCATACTTAATAGGGGTTATGTTTTAAAAGAGGATAGAGAGGGACTAGAGCGCCGATACATTCAGCTTGTTCTGAAAAAGGGAACAATAAGCAAGGAGCAGAAGGTAGAAATTACAGGAGCCGAAAAGGCCAAGCTCTTTCCAAGCGACATTGGAATTGTGGTTAACGATTTCCTTGTTGAGTATTTCACCGATATTCTAAGCTACAACTTTACGGCTACAGTAGAGAAGGATTTTGATGAGATTGCAGAGGGTAAGCTCGATTGGACTAAGATGCTCGATTCGTTTTATAAGCCATTCCACCAAAACGTTGAGAAAACCTTAGAGGTATCGGAGTATAGCAAGGGTGAGCGCATTCTTGGCATAGACCCTAAGTCTGGTAAGCAGGTTTCTGTAAGGATTGGCCGTTTTGGCCCCATAGCACAACTTGGAGAAACTTCCGAGGCTAATGAAAAACCTCAGTATGCTGGCCTTCTTAAGGGACAGCTTATAGAGACCATTACGTTGGAAGAAGCCCTTTCTCTATTCAAACTACCCAGAAGTGTGGGCTTTTATGAGGAAAAAGAGGTTGTAATTGGTGTTGGCAGATTTGGTCCATATGTTCGCCACGCATCAAAATTCGTTTCGTTAAAGAAGGACGACGATCCATTAACCATTTCTTTAGAGCGTTCCATTGAGCTAATTGAGGAGAACAGGAAGAAGGAACGAGAGAGGGTTATTAAAACTTACGGAGAGGAACCTGAACTTCAGGTGCTAAATGGACGTTGGGGGCCATACCTTTTTTATAAGGGCGATAACTACAAGCTCCCTAAGGGTACAAATGCCGATGCGTTAACCCTAGAGGAGTGCATGAAAATAATAACCGAGCAAACGCCTACTAACGCTAGACGTAAATCAGGTAAAGCCACATCTAAGGATTCCAAACAGGCTAAAACAGCTAAAACGTCCAAGTCGGCATCAGGTGCTAAAACCACAAAATCAGCAGCAAAATCAAAGGGAGCCAAGAAGAAAGAGTAGCACAATGCTTATACCAATCTTATACCTCCAAATAAAGTTTCGTAATGGATCTTACAGGTTATTTTAGCCCCGTTGATGTTGATGTATGGAGAGGCGGATTGCCAAAGGCTCATGCTATAGCAGGGCAGTTAACCTCTTTCGATGTTAACGGTAAGATGCCCGCAATAACCCCCAAGGATATTGTAATAGTTGGTATTCCTGAGGCTCGCAACTCAAGTAACGCATCGGCCTCCTTCGCTCCAAATGAGATTAGGCGATTTCTATACGCACTATCAGCCAGTGCCATAAAGAGTAACCTAATAGATTTGGGCAACATAAAGAATACAGTAAAAACAGCAGACACCTATACTGCAACCCGCGATATTATTAGCTATTTAACAAGTAAGGGCGCTACTGTAGTTGTTTTGGGAGGAACCCAAGAGTTAACTTGGCATACCTACCAAGGGGTTAAAGAGCATAGGGAAAGTGCAGGGGTCTCCATTATTGATTCCCGCATTGATTTGGGCTTTGATGAGAGCGACTTTGGTTCGTCTTGTTATTATAACCACCTTTTAAAAGAGCCAATAACAAACCTTTTAAATTTAAGTATTTTGGGTTATCAGGGCTACCTTGTAGCTCAAGAACAAACAGAGAAGATCAAAGCAAGTGGCCTAGAGTTAGTTAGGTTGGGCGCTATTCGTGGGCGATTTAAGGAGGTTGAGCCGATACTAAGAGATTCTGATATTGTAAGCCTAGACATGTCGTCAATACGTGAATCCGATTGTCCGGGCGTTTTGTACCCTTCTCCAAACGGATTATATGCAGAGGAGGCTTGTCAGTTGGCTCGCTATGCAGGACTTAGCGACAGAACATCTGTTTTTGGCATATATGAACTTGCCACATCTGCCGATAGAAATGGTCAAAGTGCCCACCTCGCAGCTCAACTTATTTGGCATTTTATTGAGGGACACGGGCAGCG
>DHVO01000148.1:23050-30232 GCA_002412705.1 Bacteroidales bacterium UBA5206
TGGTGGGTAGAAATCCCATCGGGTATTCCTAATCTTTTTCCTGAGGATAAGGTTACCATTGCCTGCTCGTACAACGATTATGTAGCAGCAAGCAAACAAGAGATACCCGATAGATGGATGCACTTTTATAGGAAGTTGATGTAGATCATTTCCCCCTTAAAAAGAGGATGTAAGGATGAATGGTGGAAATAATTACGTGTACTGTAATTTTTTTTAGAGATTGGTGGAAACTTTCGGTTCCAATTCTCAGTATAAGCCATTACGTTTGCCTGATTTTATCAACATTTTCTTGTTGACAAAATTTGTAGGAGAATTAATTTTTTGTTTACTTTACTTTTCGGTTGAACCTATACTATTAATTGAGGATACGAAAAATGAGTTGTAAAAAACGCCATTTACTTTTTATACTTACAACGCTCTCTCTTGCTGCTTTTGGCCAGCAAGATCCTCAATTCAGTCATACCATGTACAGCCATATGGCCATAAACCCAGGCTTTGCTGGAAGTAGTAACATGATTAACATTACTGCAATTAATCGTCAGCAGTGGGTGGGTTTTGCTGATGATGCATTTAATACCACTTCCGTAAGCGTTGATGCGGCAATAAAGCCTTTTGGTTTTTCTAGCGGGGTAGGTTTGAGCATTTTGAGTGATAACATTGGTTTTGATAAGAATTTAGGCCTAAACCTAACCTATGCAGCACGGTTCAATGTGGGCAAAGGGAAATTGGGTGTTGGTATTAGTGGTGGTTTTATTAACAACTCATTGGATCCTGTTTGGATTCCGCCCATCTCAGGCGACAATTCTATTCCAACAAAAAAGGAGAGTAGCATAAACGTTGATTTGGGATTTGGTCTTTTTTACAATACAGAGAGCATGTTTTTTGGTGTTTCGGCAACGCATTTGAACGAAACCCAGAGAACAAAGGCTATTGATCCAGCACATTACAGTAGGAACTATTATGTGTCGGGGGGATATAGGTTGGAGCTAAACCCTAGTTGGGAGTTTGCACCCTCTGTACATATAGCAACAGACCTTGTTGTTTCACAATTTAGTTTTTCTGCAGCACTACATTACAATAAAAAGTTCTGGGGCGGCGTTTCCTATCGAGTAGGAGAAGCTGTAGTTGGAATGGTTGGAATAGAACTTTTCAATGGCTTAAGAGTAGGATATGCATATGATTATGCGTTGTCTAAAATTGGCAGCTATAACGATGGTTCTCACGAGTTTTTATTGGGCTATAGTTTTTCTTTGCGAAAGGAGAGACCTCCTCAGCAATACAAAAGCATTAGATTTTTGTAGTCGGCGAAACCGAATTAAAAATATTTTACGTTATTTGCATAATATAATCGGAGTGTTATGAAAAAACTTCTTGTTCTCAGCGTTATAATTGCCTTTTTAAGCAGTTGTGGCCCTCAGCAAAACGGAGAGTTGACTGGTGTTCCTGGTCGCAAAAGTTATGCTGAACCCATTCCGTACAACATGGTGTTTGTGCCCATGGGGTCTTTCAATATGGGGGGCAACGATCAGGATGTTGCGTGGGCAATTAATTCTCCTACCAGAACGGTGTCTGTTGATGCGTTTTGGATGGATCAAACTGAGATTACCAATAATCAGTATCGTCAGTTTGTATTTTATGTAAGGGACTCTATTGCCCGTAGAAAGTTGGCTGAGCAAATAGACGATTTTGCTATATCTGAGGATGAGTTTGGTAATCCTATCGATCCTAGTGTGCTAAACTGGGATATTCCAATCGATCCAATGGATGAGGAACAAGTAGAGATTCTGAGCGATATGTACTATACAAAGGATGAATCCTTTTATGGTAGAAAAGAGATTGATACAAGAAAGTTGGATTTTGAGTATTGGTGGATAGACTATAAGCAAGCCGCACAAAAGAAGAATCGTTATAACTTCAATACCAAATCATACGATACTGGAGAGGTTGTTAATATTATGGGTGTACCAGTAAAAGTAACCGATAGACGTGCCTTTATTCTTAACGATAGGGTTAATGTTTATCCTGATACTTTGGCTTGGATTAGCGATTTCACCTATGCATTTAACGAACCATACACAACCAGCTATTTTTGGCATCCTTCATATGACAACTACCCTGTTGTTGGTGTATCGTGGAAGCAGGCATTTGCATTCTCTATCTGGAGAACCCAGATGTACAATAAATTCTTAGCATCGCAAGGATCTTCTTTCTCTAACGACTTCCGTTTACCAACCGAAGCAGAATGGGAATATGCAGCACGTGGCGGTTTGGATCACAACATGTATCCTTGGGGTGGTCCTTACACAAGAAATAAAGAGGGTTGTTTCCTTGCTAACTTTAAGCCATTACGTGGAAACTATACCGATGATGGTGGTTACATTACTGTTGCAGTGGGTACTTATGAGCCTAACGATTATGGTTTGTACGACATGTCTGGTAATGTTGCGGAATGGACAGCCAATGCATTCGACGAGAGCGCATATGCTTTTATGCACGACATGAACCCAGACTATAAATATAATGCTAAGCCAAACGATCCTCCTGCGTTAAAACGTAAGGTTATTCGTGGCGGTTCATGGAAAGATATAGGGTACTTCCTTCAAATAGGAACACGCTCTTTTGAATACCAAGATACCGCAAAGTCCTACATTGGCTTTAGAAACGTTAAGTCATATTTGGGCGGAAAGTAACGATTTAAATTTAACGGGTACAGACCCATTAACCTTAACCACCATGGGATTCAACATTTCAGAAATAGTACAAGGCTCTGGCTGGAAAAACTTCATGAAGTATCTGTACGGATGGGGTGCAACAGCAGTTATCGTGGGAGCTTTGTTTAAGCTGATGCACTGGCCAGGTGCGGGTATCATGCTTACTATAGGTATGACCGTTGAGGCTGTAATTTTCTTCTTTTCCGCATTTGAGCCTATTCACGAAGAGGTTGATTGGACTCTTGTTTACCCTGAATTGGCTGGAATGTCTGATGAGGAAGAACTAAAACAATACCGCAGCAGCAGCCGAAATAGTGGGCTTGATGCTGAAACGTTAAAAGAAGTTTTAGGTAGCGTTTTAGCTGCGAATGCTCAAAGCACCTCATCAACGGCAGCAGCACCTGCTGCGCAACCCGTTCAAGCGGCAACTGCGCAACCTTCTGGTGGTGGACATTATCAGGCAGTTAATACAGGTGGCGCATCTGGAGCACTTATCTTTACCGATAAGTTCAACAAAATGCTTGAAAATGCTGAAATTGGACCAGAACTTTTCGAAAAAGTTAGCAAGGGGTTAAGTAAGCTAAGTGATACATCGGCTAAGCTGGCAGATATATCTAATGCTGCAGCCGCTGGAAACGATCTTTCAGATAAAATGCGGAAGGCATCCGACGCTGTTTCTGGTATGTCTGATGCGTATTCAAAATCAGGTCAGGTTTTATCGGAATCAGTTAATGTACTCTCTGAAAGTTATCAGAAAACCGCCAGTATTATAGGAGAATCGGGAAATACCTTTGCATCTGGAATTAAAGGATCCGTTTCAACTCTTGAGCAGCAGCTTTCAAGTGCGGGAGATTCTGTTAAAAATAAAATAGTTGAGTCTGGCTCTCAGGTCGCAGGACAACTTTCTAATGCAGCTCAAGGTTTTGTTACTACATACCAGCAGCTGGCAGAAGCAATGAAAGCCAATGGCGAGATCTTGAATGATGGAAGCCAGAACTATCACGAGCAGCTTAATAAGCTGAACAAGAATATGGCTGCACTAAATGCAGCGCACGAGCTTCATCTTAATATGACTTCGGATAAGCTAAAGCAGTCGGAAGAGGTGTATGCAGGTGTTGAGAAAATGATGAAAACTCTTAGCAGCTCTATGAGCGAGACTGAGATGTACGCTAAATCTGTTTCTCAACTTAACCAAAACATTGCAGCGCTTAATGCGGTATACGGCAATATGCTTTCTGCAATGAATGTTATCTCTAACGGAAAATAACTAAAGTACTTAAGCACCAATGGGTCACGGAAAAGAAACCCCCAGGCAAAAAATGATCGGCATGATGTACCTCGTGCTGACCGCCATGCTTGCGCTTAACGTATCGGCAGAGGTGCTTGATGCATTTGTTCTGGTTGAAAACGGATTAAGTCAAACCACCAAGAATTACCGCGTTAAGAACGAGAAGCTTTACAACCAGTTCGAGAGTCAGATGCTGATTAACGAAGTAAAAGTGAAGCCTTGGAAAGAAAAGGCTGATGAGGTTAAGCGCTTGGCAAACGAGTTGATTGTTTTTGTTCAAGATCTTAAGCATCAGGTTGTTTTGGCTTCTGAGGGAGAAGGCTCGGAAGCAATAATGGAGGATAAGGAGATTAACGCTGAGCATATTCAGAATAAAAGTGATACCAATGTGGGATCAAATATTCTTATTGGTCCAGACAGGAATGGTAGCGCAACGGAGTTAAAAAATAAGATAGAGAAGTACCGAGACTTTCTGGTTAGCATAATAGATGCGCAAAAGGCACCTCAGTTAGTTGAGTCGATTAGCAGCATATTAACCACAGAAAACCCTCCTGCTAAGCCAGATGGAACCATGCATACATGGGAAAGTTATAGATTTGAACATATTCCTTTAGTTTCTGTAATTCCTCAGTTAACAAAGGTACAGGTTGATGTATTAAACACAGAGGCAGAGGTTGTTACTTATCTTTTGCAACAGGTTGATGCAGGCGATTTTAAGTTTAATAAACTTGATGCGGTTGTAATTCCCAACTCCAACTACATTATAAAGGACAATGAGTTTAATGCCCAAGTTTTTATAGCGGCATCAGATACAACGCAACGCCCCAAGATATACATAGGCCGTTACGATTCTACAAGAAACGATGATGGTTCTTGGCAATACGAAATGGTAGGTTCTTATGATACTATCCCTGTTGAGAATGGTAGAGGTATATATCGCCAAAGAGCAAGCCAAGTTGGTACCAGTCGTTGGTCTGGCCTTATTGAGATGAAGGATCCTTCGGGTGGAATTTTCAGAAAGCCATTTAAGTATTCATATCAGGTTGCACCACCTAATGTTGTGGTTTCTCCATCAAAAATGAACGTTTTGTATCTTGGCGTTGACAACCCAGTGGAAATATCAATATCTGGTATAGCGTCGCATCAAATATCAGCTCAAATTAGTAGGGGGCGTATTACTAGAGTTGGAGAGACTTTTATCGCAACTCCCTCGCAAGGCTCTAATACCTGCTCTATTAGCGTATTTGCTGAAATTGATGGTGTTAAAAAGAATATGGGTAGCAAAGAGTTCCGTATTAAGACGGTGCCCGCTCCCTTGCCCTCAATTAGTGGTGTGTCTGGAAAGGTTGTTGACAAGAACGTTGTAGCAAATGCACTGGGTGTTGTAGCCCAGATGCCTCCAGATTTCGACTTTGATATGAAATACACGGTTACAGGCTTTACCATTTCTGCATCAATTGGCGGCTTTACGCGTGAAGAAACTGCAAAGGGGCAGATGTTTTCCGATGGTCAAAAACGAATAATGAATGGGTTAAAATCTGGCGATAACTTAACCATAACAAACATTAAAGCCGTTGGTAACGATGGTATTGTAAAAGATCTTAATGATTTAGTGTACAAGATTAGATAAAAGGTTGCCTTATGAGAAAGATATTTTTAGCAAGTTTTGCGTTGGTTCTATTCCTTCAAGCATTTAATGCTAATGGGCAAGATGTAACCGTTAATAGCAAAAAACTAGATGGCATTTACATTAGGGAGACTATTCCCCAACGAGTTCCAATACCATATCCTCATTTAAGGGAAGCCGATATGCTATGGACAAAACGGGTGTGGAGGATTATTGATTTAAAGCAGAAAATCAACCATCCGCTTTACTACCCAACAAGCCGTATGCAGGATAGAATTAGTTTGGTTCAGCGTTTGGTTGATGCTATTAAGTACAATGAAATTACTGCTTACGATCCTGTTGATGATGAGTTCACAACCCTTCTTTCTTACGATCAGGTTGTAAATAACTTTGGTGCAGTTGATAAAGAGGTGGTTCAGCAGAGTTTGACAACAGGTAGGGATACCACAATTGTTATTCCTGGTGAGTTCCGCTGGCAAGAGGTAACACAGCTTCTAATTAAAGAAGAGTGGTTCTTTGATAAGCAGCACTCAACCATGCAATCCCGAATTATTGGAATTTGCCCTATTCGTGTTTACCTTGACGTTTTATCTACTGGTGATGAGGATACAGATATCGGCGGAAAGATAAATCGTACTCAGCTATTCTGGGTTAACTTTGATGAGGCACGTACAGTTCTTGCTAATACAGCAGTATTTAATGAGTATAACGATGCTCAACGTGTTTCTTTCGACGATTTGTTCTTCAAGCGTAGGTTTAGTTCATACATCATTCGTGAGTCAAACGTTCACAATAATCGTTTAATTTCCGATTATACAATTGGTGGGATTCCAAATATGCAGGAGTCTGAAAGAATTAAAACCGAGATATTTAATTTTGAACACGATCTTTGGGAATACTAGAAATATCTAGATTATAGAAAAGGCAGCCATTTGGCTGCCTTTTTTATTTACAATTAGGATGGGCCGTTAAGTGTAACGCTCACCCTTTTCAACAAGAACATCGTTAACAAATTTTTTAATTTCCTGCTCGTCGTCTTTTTTGCATACAAGAAGGATGTTATCGGATTCAACAACAATGAAATCCTCTAAGCCATGAAGTACAACTAGCTTGTCTTTAGGGACATTAACCAAAGTATTCTTAAGATTATATGTTAAGACGTTATTTCCTGCAATACAATTGCCTGCTAAATCCTTTTTTGAATGGGCATAAAGAGAACCCCAGGTACCTAAATCGGACCAACCAAAATCGGAGCAAATAACAAATACATTATTTGCTTTTTCCATAACACCATAATCGATAGAGATATTCCTGCACTCTGAGTACACGGCTTCAATGGTAGATCCTTCTGTTTCGGTATCAAAGCTTTTTGATGCCTCGGCAAAAAGATTGTTTACTTCTGGGAGATGTGCCTCAAACGAACTTATTATGGATTTAAGAGACCAGATAAAGATTCCAGAGTTCCAAAAGAATTCCCCACTCTCGAAAAACACCTTTGCCAATTCATGGTTAGGCTTCTCGGTAAAGGTTTTTACTTTATAAAGGTTCTTTATACC
>DHVO01000019.1 GCA_002412705.1 Bacteroidales bacterium UBA5206
CTTCTCACTTCTCACTTCTCACTTTTCACTTTTCACTCTTAACATTTAACTTCTTCATGCAAATCATTACATTTATGGGGTAATACAATGTCTATGAAGGTTATTATAATTGAGGATGAGCCGCTACAGGCAAAGCAGCTACAAAAGGTGCTAAAGCGGGTTGATGAGAGCATAGAGGTATTGGCGGTGCTTGAGAGCATTGATGATTCTGTTAGCTGGTTAAGCGCGCATGCTACACCAGACCTTATATTTATGGACATACATTTAGGCGATGGCAATAGCTTTGCCATTTTCGATAGGGTTGATGTATCGGCACCAGTGGTATTCACAACAGCATACGATGAGTATGCACTCAAAGCTTTTTCGCACTTCAGTGTCGATTATCTGCTAAAACCCATAGAGGAGGCGGGTGTGGCAAGGTCGCTGGAGAAGTTTAGACGTATGCAGGGTGGTGGAGCCGAGATTAGCAGCTTAGCCCAGCGTGTAGCCGAGATGCTTACCTCTGCATCGGGTAAGAAGGCTAAGGAGCGCTTTATGGTATCCATTGGTGCAAAAATTAAAAGCCTACGCGACGATGACATTGCCTACTTTATGGCTGATGATAAGCTGCTAATGGTTTTTGATAGAAGCGGAGGCCGATACTTTTACAACGCTACACTTGCCGAGGTGGAGGCTATGGTGAACCCCACAAAATTCTTTAGGCTTAACCGCAAGTTTATTGCCCATATAGACTCCATAGCCGAGGTGCTCTCCCTTTCCAAAAGTCGCCTTAAGGTTGTGCTAAAACCTACCCCGCCCGATAGTGATGATATTTACGTAAGCGCCGAACGCAGCGCGCTACTAAAAAATTGGATGGAACCATGATGCGCTTAGGAAAAAGAACGGTAATTGGTGTGGCAACCCTTATGATTGTTGGGTTTGCAATCCTCTCTTATGTAATGGGAAATAGGTTAGGGGATGTTGCCAACGATGCAGCAGTAGGAATGGCACAGATAATTGGGCGGGTGAATGCTCGAATTGCCAAAGCAGAGACTGAGCGTCCTGTAAAATTGCTTAACCAGCTTTGTAGTATTGTTGAGTCCGATACCGTGAAGACCTTGCCTGTAGCAGCGCTGCGAGGAATGCTTTCTACAAGCAAACTATTAGATGGATACTTGGGCAAAGGGTGGATTGTGCTATTCAAGGAGAATCTAACCCCCTACCGCATTATCCCTTTAACGCATGTTTCCGATACGCTGGGTAAAGATCTAATGCAACTCTCGGTACATGGGTTAAGGCAGCAAGAGGTGCTAATATCTGAACCTTATAGTTACCCTAAAGATTCCTCTGTGTACGTTTGCGCCGCTAAGCCCTTTACCACTGTTAATGGCGACCAGGGCGTAATTCTGCTTGAAACCGATCTGCTGGGAATTCACTCCAAGTTTATTTCAATAGAGAGTTTTGGGTACGGTTATGTTTCAGTTGTTTCGTCAGAGGGAGTGTATCTATCTCACCCCGAGATTGGCTTAATTGGAACGGCTCACGTTGAGGTTGATGGCGCATCGTACATTGATTCTGTGCTACAAACCCAGAAGAATTACTCGCGCGAGGTGATGTCTGAATTCCTTCAGATACCAGTGTACCGATTGTACATGCCTTTAACGGTAACACGTAGCCAAAAGCCATGGGTAATAATGGTAAGCATGCCCTATCAGGAGATCCTAAAAGTATCAGAGACAGTTAGCGATTTCTCTCTAATAGTAGGTGTTACAGCAACGCTGGTGCTCATTCTTATACTAATGGTATCATTACGCCAGTGGATTGCCGAGATTACCCTACGCGTAAAAGCCGAAGATGCCAATAAGAAGCTCCGCGAAATGCAAGAGAAGCTTGTGCTTAGCGAAAAAATGGCCTCGCTTGGGGAGCTAACCGCTGGTATAACCCACGAAATGAATAACCCTTTGAACTTTGTTCTTGCCAATGTTAGCCCTTTAAAGCGGGATGTTGAGCGCGTAAAGGATTACTTATCCGAGGTTACAAAAGATTCAGCCTCTCCGCGGCGTAATGAGGAGATTCGCTTTGTGCTAAAGGAGATTGAGGAGCTAGTTGAAAGTATCGACGAAGGGGCTCAGCGCACTTCGCTAATAGTTAAGGGACTTTACCAATTCTCTAGGTCGGAGTCAAGTGAGGTTGTTCCTACTAGCGTAGAAAAGGTGGTTGAGGAGAGCCTACGAATACTAAACCATAAGATTAAAACAGGAACCGATGTGGTACGTTCCCTTGTGGGACTTCCTATGGTTGATGCCATACCCGGAAAGCTGCATCAGGTGGTTATGAATTTGGTAAACAATGCCCTGCATGCCATTGCCGAGCGTCAGGCTCAGGATGCCACTCATAAAGGCGTAATAACCATTGCGGCCAGTGTTGAAGGGGATATGGTGCGGATATCCATTTCCGATAATGGTGTAGGCATGGAGAAGCGTGTTGCCAAAAAGGTTTTCGACCCATTCTTTACCACAAAAAGGGTTGGCGAAGGATTAGGTTTAGGGCTCTCCATTGCGTACGGCATAGTGCAACAGCACAAGGGGCGCATAGAGGTGACTTCGGTAAAGGGAAGCGGAACCGAGTTTGTAATTTACCTGCCCATATCTCAAACTAAGTAGGCTATGTTTGGAATTGCAGATAAAACGATTCTTTTTGTTGACGATGAGAGGCATAACCTGTTGGCGTTTAAAGCCACGTTTAGGGAGCGGTTTACGGTTTTTACGGCTCAGTCGGCAGCAGAGGGGATGCAGCTGCTTAAGCAGAATGGCATTAAGGTAGTTGTTTCCGACCAGCGAATGCCCGAAACATCGGGTGTGGAGTTTCTAGAGCAGGTGCGGGAAGTATCGCCAGAAACAATAAGAATACTCCTAACTGCATATAGCGATTTTGATGCGCTTATAGATGCGGTAAACAAAGGGAAGATATACCATTATATTTCCAAGCCCTGGAATACGGGTGCGCTAACCCTAGTGCTCGATAATGCCTTCGAGAGCATTGAGCTTAGGGAGAAGAATAGGGCATTGGAGCGTGAGGCGGAGAACCTGCGGTTGATAAGTGCAATTCGCGAGAAGGAGCTATTGCTATCGCAGCTCGAAAATCTAAAGAATCAGATTAAGCCCCACTTCCTTTTCAACGCCTTGGGGTCGCTTGTTTTTTTAATTGAGGATAACCCCCAGGAGGCGGTTGAGTTTGTGCGTAGGCTTTCGTCGCTCTACCGATTCCTCATAGAGATTAGCAACACCGATCTTATAACCCTAGAGCGCGAGTTGCAATCGGTTAACGACTACATCTACTTGCAGCAAACCCGTTTTAAGGGAAACCTTATTTATAGGCAGGATGTGGCCTCTAGCTATTTGTTAAGGAAAATACCCTCGTCGGGAGTGCTTATGCTAGTGGAGAATGCAATAAAGCATAATGTAATAACCTCTGCAGCCCCACTAACCATTAGCATTACAGCAAATGCCGATTTGGTTGAGGTGTGTAATAATATCAACCCAAGAGCAGAGCAACCAGAGGGAACAGGCACTGGCCTAAAGAACTTGTCGGCTCGGTACGACCTGCTAATACAAAAAAAGCCTCAAATTGATGAGGCTTCTGGAGTATTCAGCGCAAAGTTACCTTTGCTATAGTTTAAGGGTTGCGGTTGGAGGCACTTCAATTTTTTTGCAGTTAGCGAACCCACTCTCTATAATTGCGTTTAGTAGATCGACTTCCTCCGTAAAATCACTCCTATTTCCACATTGGTATAGTTCGGTAAGAGGGGTAAAATCAATAATGTTTTGCCACAAAAAATCAGGCGTAACATTTGTTAACTGGCTATACTCCTCGTACGTAATGTTTAAAAATGCCGAATTGGTATTAATCCCTCTGTTGTCCAGTAAGTAACCATTTGTAAGATGTGTAGGTAAGGCAAGTTCTCCTTTGTAGTAAATATCAGTGGGAGCAGGATACGATACTATGGCATTTCGTGCTTCGTTTAGAGTTACAGGAACCAAGTTGTTATAGTTGCCTCTAGTTTTGTAAACAATAGCTTGAACTAATTCTTTTGGTGGATTTCCTTTAGGAGCAATTTCTTCTTTTTTGTCCAACGGTGAATTTGATTCGTGAGTCTTTTGTGGTGCTTTGCACATGCTAAAGAGTAACATGCTTACAATGGCTAGTGTGAGTTTGGTTTTCATTTGCAGCGTGTTTTTGGATTAGAGCAAAAGCAAAGAGATTAGCCAGTGCGCATTATATTTGCTATGTAATGCTGCACTGGCTATAAGTATTACTGTTTAACAACTTTGACTTTATGAGAAACAGTACCCTCTTTTGAGGTAATTACAGCAATGTATATTCCACTCGAAAGCTGCCCTATGGCTATGGCCTCATTGTTTTCAATTGATTTATGAAGAACCTCTTGTCCTTGCATGTTTATTAGCCTTATGCTATTGCCCTTAGATTTTAAACCGTTTATAGAAATAATGTCTGAAGTAGGATTAGGATAAATGTTTAAAATATCCTGTTCTTCAGTAGGATCAGTTACTGGATTGGCGTGTTCTGTAAGTTGTATTTGCACGTACTTGTTTGAGTATTGGGTCCAATCACCACCCACTGGTTTGTAGAAAAATGCTAGGATATAATTTCCTGGAGTAATAAATAGGCTAGTTGGAACCGATAGGTTTACCGTTTCGTTTGGCGCTACAACAAAATAGGGATTGTAGCCCAAGTAGCCTACTGAATTTCCTCCTTCGGGTTTGAATATGAAAACTACAAGGGATGCTTCAAAGTGATTCTGGTTATCGGTACTTATAAATTGAGCCGTTAGTTTAAATTCTTCTCCAACGGCAACCGATAATTTGTTGGCGGTAACACTCTGTAGGGTTGGCAGTGTGCCTTGTATTCCACTGCTTGCTATTACGTTAACCTGCTTCGTAGTTAATACTCCCGATAATGTGTCGGCTGAGTTAGTACCATTGAACCTATCGTAAAGGGCTTTAACGGTAACAGCACCTGCGTTTTCGGCAAAAGCATCGGTAATTAGGGTAACCGTTTGTGTGGCTCCAATGGGGATTATTACCTTTTCACAAGCCACAACCTTTTCTACACCTCCTGCTGTTACGCTAATGCCGATGTTAGAGGCAAACTCCGTTTGCCCATTGTTCCTTAGTTGCATGCTTACCTTAACAGGCTTGTTGGTGTATGTGGTTTCGGGTAGGGCTAGTTCTGCTTCAAGGGAGATAACAGGGTGTGTTAGCTGTGTAAAGATTACATTGGAACTAGTTACCTCTGCGGCAATGTAGTTGGGTCGAGTGTTATATGAGCGAATTATTTCCCATGCTGAGGATCCCGTTCTTTTCATCACGGGGTAAATTCTATAGTTTCCAGCAGGTGTGTTTGTAAACGTAGCAGAAAAGGAGAGTGTGCTCCATCCGTAATAGGACTGAACTGATTCAGGAGTCTTCTCTGCAATTGTTTTTACAAATTGGTTGTTAGCGTTAAATAGTGCAAGACCCAAAGTGGCATTGAGGGTTGATTTACCATAGTTGAAAATCTGACTAACAACTACCGATGCTGGTTCTGTAATGCCAATTTGTGATGCAGTGGTTTTAATGTCTTCAAAAAGCATGTAGGGCTTGGGGGCTACGTCACCATCTTGGGGAGGTCTAATACCAATAATAATGGTCTGTCCCTCAATGTAGCCACCGCCGCCACCTGCTCCTATGCCTTGAGCATCGGGATTCATTTCAAGCAAGCTAAAGTATCCGTTTGACATGCCACTCCAACCCCAGTTAATGTGAAAAAGGCCATTGTTGTCGTATCCATCGCAAACAAAAGCATGTCCTCCGTTGGGGCTAGCTCCAGAGTAGTAAACAGGACGGTTATTATCAAGTTCGTCTCTAATTATAGTAGCCCAGTCGGCATAATGATACCCATCTCGGTACAGGTGATCGATACCAATGCTGTAGTTAAACTTTTCAATTAACGCATTGGGTACTTTTGATGAATATGCAGCGCTACCGCCAGCTTGTGATGTGTTGAAGTCCATTTCTACAGAAACTCCTGCATAGAACATTAACTGTGCAACTGCGGCTTTTTCTGTGCTAGTGCTACTGCTGGAGTATATTCCTGGCATGTTATTCCAATCGAATGGTTTAGCTCCAAGATCCTGAGTAATGTTAATTTTAAGAGTTTTGGTTGTGTAGGAAACAGTTCCTTGCCCTTTAGCAGGCCATCGGTGGAATCTCATTATTTGAGCCATAGCTGTTGCAACACAGCCCGTAACAGTTGCTACACCTCCAGATGTTGGTGATAAATTGTTGTATGGCGAACCTTGATCCCATGCCATATCTCTAAGTAAAGGTTCAACGCTTTTGGTGCTTTTAGATGTATTTGTTTTATCTCCTTTCGCAATTATTGCAGGAATTGAGCGCTCATAAAATGAGAGCCAATACCTAAAATTGCTAGGAAGGTTGTTCGTATCGAATACTCCTTCTTCGGAGTAACCTAGAATTGCTGGAAGTAAATCGTCGGCAGCCACTATTACAAATCCATTCGATTTTTTTGAAGCGAATACATAGAATGTAGTTTGTTCTCCTTTTGCTGAGTTGTTTAGTCCAGTATAGACAAGGGAAAACTCTTTGTTTGTTTTAATTCCGCTCTTTTTTGCCATAAAGTTTGCGGCAATTTGGTGCGCTTTGTTTACATCTATAGGTGCACTGAATGCAAATAGAACTATTGCGCAGAAAAGGAGGGTGAGTAGATTTTTTTTCATTTACAATTGGGTTTTATTAATTGCGAGGTTAATTGTTGTACAATATTATGAAAAATAGGGAAGGGAGTCTATAAGTGCTAGTACTAGTATTTTTTAATTTTTAGGTTTTTTCCCGATATTGTGTTTAATCACTTCATTCCCCCTTCCGCTTCACTCCCTCTTTTTCCCGTTTCACTCTTTTTCTTTTTGTGGGGTCTACTGTTATTGTGATTTTTGGCAAAGTTGATAACAGTAGATATTTCACTATACATGAGAACAATTTTAGGTTTAGGTTTAGTTGTTACATTAAGTTTGGGTTGGAGCCCTTCTTTTTCGGAGACCGTAGTAGCGCCGCATTCTTCTTTTTCATCTCCAATTTGGAAGTGGAAAAAGGGCAAGAAGGATGCGGTCTCCGAGGAAAAAAAGGAGGAATCCGGAAAAGGAGGGCTTAAAAAATTTGCAGAGGTTATTACTTCTACCGCAAATTCCGATTCTGGCTTTGTTAACATCTACAGGGTGAAGGACGATTACTTTATGGAGGTGCCCTTTACTGTGGTTGGTCGCGATTTGCTAGTGGTAAACAAGGTGTCGAAGGTTAGCGCCAAGCTTAACGAAACGGGCTTGAACAAGGGGATTAACTACCAGAACCTGATGATTAACTTTGAGCTCGCCCCCCAGCAAAAGAAGCTGTACATAAGGGAGAATAAGCCTTTGGTAGAGAGTAATCCCAATGATGCAATCCACGCCTCTGTTCTCGATAATTTTATAACTACCATTAGCGAGAGCTTCTCTATTGAATGCTTTAATGCCGACTCAACCGCCGTTGTGGTTAAGGTGAACAAACTTTTTGATGGGGGAAGTAGTAGCATCCAGAATATTTTTGGCGTGCTGGGCATAGGAACCTCTCCCATAAAGGATATCTCTAGAATAAAGCAGATTAAGAGCTTTCACGATAACCTAATTGCTCGCTCGGAGCTCTCTACCCGTATTCCTGGCGCCGAGGAGGATGCCTACCTTACCGTAGAGGTTACTACAAACATTGTTCTACTACCAGAAAAGCCTATGGTTCCTCGCTTTGCCGATGAGCGTGTTGGTCTTTTTACCGTGCCTAAATGGTATATAACCGATAAGCAGCAAAGCGTTGATAAGCGCGAACTGGTTACTCGTTGGCGCCTAGAGCCCAAACCCGAGGATATGGAGCGGTACTTTAATGGTGAACTGGTTGAGCCAGCAAAGCCAATTGTTTACTATATAGATCCAGCTACTCCTCCGCAATGGCGAAAGTACATTAAGTTGGGAATAGAGGATTGGCAAGCAGCCTTTGAACGCGCAGGTTTCAAAAACGCCATTGTTGCAATGGATGCGCCCACAAACGATCCTAACTTTGACCCCGATGATGTTCGCTACTCCGTTGTAACCTACGCTGCCTCATCGTTGGCTAATGCCATGGGGCCATCGGTAATGGATCCGCGTAGCGGCGAAATTATTGAAGCCGATGTTATTTGGTGGCACAACGTAATGGGTGCGCTACATCGCTGGGTGCGTTTGCAAACGGGTTTGTTAAACCCCGCAGGACAGGGTAATGTGTTTTCCGATGAGTACATGGGTGAGGCCATCCGTTTTGTGTCGTCACACGAAATTGGCCATACGTTGGGTCTAGCGCACAACATGGCGGCATCGTTTGCCTATAGCGTCGATTCTTTACGCTCGTCATCCTTTACCGCGCACTCTGGTACAGCATCGTCTATTATGGACTATGCACGTTTTAACTACGTAGCCCAACCAGGCGATGGGGTTACCATGCTAACTCCTCAAATTGGCGAGTACGATAAGTACGCCATTGAGTTTGCATACCGTTACTATGGTGCAGCAACTCCTTTCGAAGAGGAGGCTAAGGTTAACGCTTTTATTACTCAGCATAAAAATAATCCACTCTATTTCTACGGGCCACAGCAAGATCCTCGCGAGGTGGTTGACCCTCGCTCGCAAAGTGAGGATATTGGTAACGATGCGGTTGCTGCATCACTACTTGGGGTAAAGAGTCTAAAAGCAATACTTCCTCAAGTGTTGGATTGGACTAAGGCCGAAGAGGGAAATTACATTGAGGCGGGTAGGTTCCTGCACGATATCATGGACCAGTGGCATCTGTACTCGTACCATGTTTTGGCCAATGTTGGGGGTGTGTACCTTAACGATAGGCATTACTTGGCCGATAGCCCGTCGTACGTATTCGTACCAAAGAGTATTCAGCAAAAATCGGTAAAGTATTTAGTTGATGAGGTGCTAACCTATCCTGAGTGGCTTTTTGGAAATGATATCTTTACCAAAATATATCCAGTTAAGAACTCGCCCAATGGGTACTATGAGTTTGCCCCGCTGGAACTGCTTAAGAACTACCAGTCGTATGTGTTCTGGGACATGCTAAGTGAGGAGCGTTTGGCTCGTATGTACGAGAACGAGGCCATGAATGGCAAAAGGGCTTACACTGCGCTTGATATGCTAAATCAGCTAAACGATGCGCTATTTGATAAAACCCGCCGTGGGAAAGCCTTAACAATACAGGAAAGGGTTGCTCAAAAGGGGTATGTTGATGCGCTAATTATTGCTAGCGATAGGGGCGCTGCACGTAAGGAGAAAAAAACTATTGCTCAAATAGATTTAGAACCAAAGGTTGGGGCGCATTACCTTTGCAGCCATTCAAATTGCTCTCATAATCACGATGTAGCTTTTACAAGCGCAACACGTAGAATTAAGTTTACCCAATTAAGCCGTGTGTCCGATATTGTGTCTATAAAGCGTGGGGAGCTGCTACGCATACGCAATTTGCTAAAGCAAAAGCTTAGCATTGCCGATACTGCTACACAGTATCACTATCAGGACCTAATTATGCGTATCGACGATGCGCTAAAGGCAGAGTAGCATTTTCTTGTACAGTGTTTGAAGAATCAACCGGCATGTGCCGCTAAATATAATGTTGATGACTAGAAGAGTTTTTTTTGTTGCAATTAGCCTAGTGCTCTTGTTCACAATGCAAGGCACCAACGTTTTTGCTCAGGCTAAGCGAGAGGTGAAGGGGATTGTACTTGATAAAGTAGAACAAATGCCTCTTATTGGGGCTTCGGTGGTTGCCTTAAAGCCTAATTCCGATGAGGTTAATGCCTCGTTTGGAACCATTACCGATTTGGATGGGCGTTTTGTTATCTCCGTTCCGGCCGAGACCCAGCGCATAACCGTGCAGTACCTAGGGTATAAGTCCGAATTTGTAGAGGTTACGGGTGTCGATTTTGTTGACATTCGCCTTGAAGCGGAAACACAGGCTCTAGATGCTGTTGTGGTTACTGGTTACGGTAAAATTGATAGGCGTAAGAATACTGCATCGGTTAGCAAAATTTCCATGCAAGAAGCGCCTCAGGTGGCCATGAGTGTGGATCAAATGCTGCAGGGGCAAATGGCTGGGGTAAGTGTAGCCTCAATATCTGGTGCGCCTGGTGCACCTGCTAAAATTAGGATTAGGGGTACATCATCGCTAAACGGAACGCAGGATCCACTTTGGGTGCTTGATGGAATGCCTTTAGAGGGAACCGATTTGCCCGACTTGTCCGATAGCAACATCGACCAGCTGTACTCTTCGGCTATTGCAGGTATAAATCCGTCCGATATTGAGAGCATTACGGTACTAAAAGATGCTGCTGCCACAGCCATTTATGGCGCACGTGCCGCTAATGGGGTAATTGTTATCACCACCAAAAAAGGGAAAAAGGGTAGCATACGCGTTAACTATAGCGGTAAAACATCAATTGTGGCTAAGCCCGATATCTCTAGGCTAAATCTTTTGTCGTCAAGCCAAAAGGTTGACCTGGAGCTTGCATTACTTCGCAGCGATTTCGATTACCTTAAGGATAAAGGGGGCGTTTCACGTATCCTAAGCGGTTTGGGCGAAACCAATAGCTACATTGCTGGTGGATGGGATGCTCTGTCTGCCGATGCGCAGTCGCAGATAAACGCGCTAAAACGAATGAATACCGATTGGAACGACCTGCTTTTCCGTAGCTCCGTTAGTCAGGATCACTACATCAGCATATCGGGTGGTAACGATGAGGCCAGCTACTTCCTGTCAACAGGTTTTTACGACGAGAAGGGTACTACCATTGGTGTTGGCTCTACCCGCTACAATATTACCGCTAAAACCGATTATAAGTTCTCCGAGAGGCTAACCATTGGAGCAAGTCTTTTTGCTAACCAGCGCGAGAACACATCGTACCTAACCCTTACCGACGGGTTTACTAATCCTGTGTTTTACTCGCGTAGGGCTAACCCATACCAAACAGTAAGGGATTCGGAAGGGAATTACGTTTACGATCTCGACATGCAGGGCTATGGACGCAATGGGAATATTCCGTTTAATATTATAGAGGAGCGTAGCAATACCAGCAACAGCATTAAGGTGAAATCCATGAATGCTATCTTCGATTTATCGTACCGTATTATTCCAGCACTTGTTCTCGATGTTCAGTATGGCGTACAGTACGATGTAAAAAATACTCAGGCCTTTTCCAGTCAGGAGAGCTACTCTACCCGTAAGGAGATTGAGAGGAGCCGCCTTATTACTGGTCCCTTTATTCCCACTGGCGGTATTATTAAGAATACCGATGCTTCAACGTTCCAGTACACGCTAAAGAATATGCTACGCTATAGCAAACTGGTGGGCGATTACCATGAGTTTGAGGTAATGGTGGGTAATGAGCTTCGTCGCTCAACCGAGGAGTCCATTTTCTCTGCTGCCTATGGGTACGATCCTAATACGCTTACATCAAAGCCAGTTTTTTATCCCGATGAGAGCTATGCCTTGCAGTTCCCTTTGTTCCGAAGGAATTACTACGAGAATGCTTTTGTGTCGTTCTTTGGAACAGGGTCATATACCTACAAGCGCCGCTATACTCTTGGCTCAAGTGTTAGGTACGATGGTAGCAACATTTTTGGTGTCGATCCCAAGTACCGCTACCTGCCGCTTTACTCCGTTAGCGGATTATGGCGCGCTTCGGAGGAGGCTTTCCTTAAGGATGTTAGCTGGTTAAGCGATCTTAGGGTTAGAGCATCGTATGGATTACAGGGTAACATAGATAAGTCCACATCGCCAAAGCTGTTAGGAGAGTGGAGGCCCGATGTAACCATCCTTCCTGGTGTTAGTGAGCCCAATATTATTGTTTCGTCTCCACCCAATGAGCGTTTGCGCTGGGAAAAAACGGCAACCTACAACGTGGGATTCGATTTGGCTGTAATTAACAATCGCTACAAGCTAAGTGCAGACTACTACCAGCGCGAGAGTACCGATCTTATTGGGATGAAACAGCTCCCTTTGGAAACAGGATTTACATACACCACCATTAACTGGTCCAGCCTAACCAACAAGGGCGTTGAGCTTAACCTTTCGGCTTTGCTTGTAAAAACAGATAAGTTGAGCTGGGATGTACAGGTGAACTTTGCCTATAACTACAACCAGGTAAACCGGGTAACTGTTCGTAGCGACCAGCGCACACCCGTTATAGAGAGTTATCCCGTTGGGGCTATATTCACCTTGCCCTATGCAGGACTCGATGAGTTTGGCTACCCGTTAATATACAATGCAAACGGCGAGGCTGTGCTGCTAACCGATTTGTTTCAGCTTAGGCCAGGTGTTGGCGAGAGCGTTGAACGTGGTTTGTCGGCAATTGATGAGCGCAGCCTTTACAACTACTCTGGAACCGATGAGGCTCCCTATAGTGGTGGCTTTACCAATGTTATACGATACAAGAACTGGGATTTCTATGCATCGGTTGTATCCAACTTTGGGCACAAATATCTTATACAACCATACTATAGCCTCACTAGTTACGATAGGGGACTTAATGTGAGCGGCGAAATACTAAACCGTTGGACCGACGAGAACCCCAATGGATACTTGCCTCGCCTAATCACTGCAGGCTCACTGGGTGGTACTAGGGTTACGGAATATGGTGGTTACAGCTACTTTGCTTACGATAAGTACTTTTCTCTTTGGCTTCGCGATGCTGGTTATATCCGCCTGCAATCGGTTAGGATTGGATATGCTGTACCCGATAAGTTTGCCAAGAAGCTACGCCTGCAGAACCTTAAAGTAAACGTTGAGGCTAAAAATCTTTTTGTTTACGGATTTGATTACAAGGGCTTTCTCGATCCAGAAACAATGAAAAACCCATTTGCGCAGCCAATCCCTAGGTCGGTAACGCTTAGCGTAAACTTGAGCTTTTAGTGGGTTGTTTTAAACTTATTGATAAAAAGAAGCGATGCAGAATGCATTTCTGCAAAGCCAAAAATAATACGATTATGAAGAGCAAAGCGTATTTTGTATTACTGGTTATGATATCGGCGTTATTAGCTTCGTGCGACGATTTTTTGGATATTAAGCCTGTAGGTAGGGTTATTCCAGAAACGCAGGAGCAGTATCGCGCTCTTTTAACCAATGCGTACTCCAAGTTCCCCACCGATAGGGGATTGGCATCTTTCCGTAGCGATGAGGTGGAGCTAACTGGTACCAATGAGCTTGATGTAAGTAACTATCTCGACATATACTCATGGAACGATTTGGTTAAGAGCGATTTCTCCGCAGAGTTTATGTGGAAGGATTACTACTATGTTATTTACAATGCCAACTATATTATTGCGAATGTTAATGCTCTAGAGGGCGAACAGAATGCGGGCTTTAGGCAACTTGTGGGTGAGGCTTACCTATTAAGAGCCTATTCCCACTTTACTCTTGCAAACCTGTTTGCCCCTCACTACAATGAGGCCACTGCGGCAACTACTCCAGCAATACCCTTGTCGTTGGATACAAATACCGATGTGGTTCTAAAAAAGAACACTCTTTCCGATGTGTATAACAGCATCCTTTCTGATATAGCCAACGCCAACAAGCTTCTTAACATTACCATGTGGCCTGTGGGCGAGCACTACCGCTTCTCAAAAGCGGCATCCGCAGCGTTCGAGGCTAGAGTTCACCTGTATATGGGTAAATGGGACTTGGCCGAAACAGCAGCACTTGCTGCGCTGGTTTACAACAATCAGCTGGTCGATTTGAACGCGAGCACAAAAGTAATCCCTAGCCAGTTTGACTCTCCTGAATCAATAATGGCTTTAGACTACGTGATGCGCGATGCTTATGTTGCTGCGCTTAAACCATCGGCCTCGCTAGTGGCAATGTTCCCATCAAGCGATATCCGCAAGCGTACAACCTTTAAGGAGGTATCGCTTGGTGTGTTTGGCGTAAAGAAGGGGGGAAGCATAGATTTTCGTGTGTCGTTCCGTACCGCAGAGCTATACCTAAACCTAGCCGAGGTTTACGCTCGTAAGGGTAACCTAATCGAGAGCCGTACCTATCTTTTTGCATTGATGCAAACACGACTCACTGCTAGTTACTATGCGCAGGAGAAGGCTCGCCTTGAGGCTATTGCCGATAAGGATGTTTTGCTTACCGAGGTGCTTGCCGAGCGCTACCGTGAGCTTGCCCTAGAAGGGCATCGTTGGTTCGATTTGCGCCGTACTACACAACCCCAAATAGTTAGAACGTTTAGGGGCGAAACATATACCCTTAATCAGGGCGATGCTCGTTACACCATTCCTATCCCAAAGGAGGCAAAGGACAATAATAGTAATCTATAGTATAAAACCAAATATCACCTAAAACCATGAAACACATTTACCTAACACTAATGGCTGTTTGCTGCATAACCATTGCAGGAATGGCCGCCGATGTGACAAAAAAACTGGTTCAGTTTGCCACTCCCGTCGATAAACCTGTTAGCTCAGAACTCGTTGCTGTTGGTTCCGATAACTCCATGTATATGGTGGGGCAGTTTAATGTTGAGTTTGACTTTGCTGGAAAAACACTTACTCCAATTGATGCGGGGAGTACCTACATCCTAAAGTACAACGCCGATGGTGAGCCCGTTTGGGGCGCGTCAGTAAAGGGTGCAATATCTCCTGTGGGCGTCGTATTTGTTGGCGATAATTTGATAATTGCAGCCAACATTAAGGGCGATCAAGAGATAAATCCTGCTAAAGGAGATGTTCAAAATGTTACCCTTACCTCTTACTTGGAGAGGCATTCACTTCTTTTTAGTTTCGATACTGAAGGTGCTTTGGTATGGCATAAACTTATAGAGGGTAATCCTAGTGGTATGCTTGACGAAGGCCTTTTACTTAACACCATTGTTGCAGGTAGTAACGATAAGGTTTTAGTTGCAGGTTCTTTCGATTGTAGCATTACCCTAGGTAATAATACGTTTACATCAAAGTATCAGGATTTAGGCGGAGGTTTTACTCTGTCTAGTGGTGCTGCATTTTATGCTGCAGTTGATAGAACTACTGGTGACTTTACATCTGCTGGAGCCATTTATGCTGCTGCCGAAGGTCAAAGTAATGTTAAG
>DHVO01000257.1 GCA_002412705.1 Bacteroidales bacterium UBA5206
GTAGCTTGGATATGGCCAAGGAGCACAAGCTGCTATCGGAAACAAAGGATGCCTACCTAAGCCTTTTCCATTTGTGTCAGAGTACAGGGAAGCTGCAAAAGGCAATTGACTACTACACCGATTACACCGAGATTAAGGATAGCATAAATGCTGGTGAGATATCCAAGCTTGAGCTACAGTATGAGTTTGAGCAGAAGGAGAAGGAGACCGAGCTCATAAATCAGCAAAAGGAAGCGGTGCAAAAGGCAAAGCTGCAAAGACAGCAAATTATTACCGTGTTTGTGCTAGTTGCCCTTGTGCTAAGCCTTGTTCTGGTAATTGTTATTTGGCGATTTTATAAGGCGAAGCAGCGGATTAATCAGGTGCTTGTGGCCCAAAATCATGAGATAACCGAGCAGAAACACGAGATTGAAGCCCAAAAGGACGAGATTGAGCGCCAGCGCGACATTGCCACAAAGCAGCGCGACCAAATTGCCGAGCAGCAGAAGCTCATTACCGACTCAATCCGTTACGCTAGTCGAATTCAAACAGCAGTGCTTCCACCTAAGAGCGTGCTGGAGCAAGCTTTCCCTAATAACTTCCTGATATTTAAGCCTAAGAATATTGTAAGTGGCGATTTTTACTGGGTTGGTAAGCTACCCGATGGTAGAACGCTTATTGCTGCAGCCGATTGTACCGGTCATGGTGTTCCGGGCGCATTTATGAGTATGCTGGGGATAACGCATCTGCGCGAGATTGTTTCTACTTGGAATGGCGGTTCCGCCGGCGATTTGCTAAATGCGCTCCGTACCCACGTTATTGGAAGCCTTAACCAGAATGGAACCGATAATGTATCTGTTGATGGCATGGACATGGCCTTGGTTCTAATTAACGAGGCAAAAACCGCTGTTGAGTTTGCTGGCGCTTATCACTCCGTGTTCCTTTGTCGGGAGGCAACCCTTCCTGTTGATGAGGCCGAAAGGAGTAGAGCCAAGGCAGTGCTTACATCCGATAAGTGGAACCTGCTAGAGTTTAAGGGTAATAGAATGCCTATAGGCTTTCATATTATGGCCGATAAGGCTTTTGATACCATTACCTTCCCGTTGCAAAAGGGCGATAGGCTGTACCTTTTCTCCGATGGTTACGCCGACCAGTTTGGTGGCCCAACCAATGCAAAGCTCACACTAGGTAGCTTTAGGCAGCTTGTTCTTGATATTCAGCCCGAGAGTTTACCTGCACAATATCAGCTGCTAAACGAGCACTTTGAGCAGTTTATGGGCGAGCAGAAACAGGTTGATGATATCCTTGTTATGGGGATTGAGTTTTAGGCTTTGGTGCCAATTGTTCCCTTCATAAAAAGCTAACCTACACTTAATATGGAGTTTCCATGTAGTTAACGCTTGTGCTGTTACTTTGCCCGAACATTACCAGGGGCACTATGTGGCAAAAAACTTCGTTCAGGAAAAGATTATTGGGTTGGTTCCTGTTTTTCACAATCTTTATTATCCTTTTTACAGGAATTAATACATGGTTCTTTATAAATGAGCGGGAGCGAGTATATAGTACCATTGCGCAAATCGACTCCTTTTATATCCACTTTTTGTACGATTCTCGCATAGCCAGTAGGCTTATTGATGATAGTAAAACAGATTCAGCGTTTCATGCTTTTGGAAAAAGCTCAGGGTTTGAGTCGTTACACAAAAACTATATAGCAAATAGACGCTTACTTGTTGATGTTGAACGCAAACTTAAAATATATCCTTATAGTTTAATTGAGGCATCACCTGCACTTGTTGCTCATTACGACTCCTGCTACCTAATGGTGGAGCAAATTAAAGGGGCAATGCTTTACCGTGGTTTTAAGGATTGGGGAATTGAGGGGAAAATGCGTGAGCGAGCCCATCGGTTAGAGTCGTATGATGAGTTGGATTTAAGCCAAGTTTTAAGCTTACGGCGACACGAAAAGGATTACATCATTAGGCGCGATACCGCATATGTTCATAAGCTTAGGTTATTGGGGACTGATATTTCAGGAAATGTGGCTAGAAGCAAAAGTGTTAGCCCTCAGTTAAAGAAGGAAATTCTCAGCACGCTTAATAGCTACATAAACCTATTCGATTCCTTAGTTTACTACGATAAGCTGCTAGGCTTGCATCCCCGTGAGGGTATAGTGTTTAAGTTCGATAGGCAAGTAGCTTTGTATGCAAGGCAAATAAAGAACCTTCAACAGGCTGCCATTGACAAAAAGGGACAGCTCCTAAATAAGCTAACCCGACGGTTTATTACTATTAACCTAGCGCTTATTGCTCTTGCCATATGGGCAAGTATGGTAATCTCCAATAGGTTTACAAATCCCATAGTTCAGCTAAACTACTATATCTCAAAATTTGTTCGTAACGGCTTTGTTCCCAAGGGTAGGTTTCCATCCATTAGTACGCACGATGAGGTGGGTATGCTTGCCAGGAATTTTGGAATACTCCAAACAGAAATAGTTGCGCTTATCAACGATTTTAAGAGTAAGGTTGACGATAGGACTCAGGAAATTCTTTTCCAAAAATGTGAAATTGAGGCTCAAAAGCAGGAGATAGAGGCGCAGCGTGATGAGCTCTTTGCTAAGAATCAGCTTATTGAGCAGCACCGCGAAACGCTTATTGCGCAGAATCGCAATATGATTGATAGTTTGTTATTTGCCAGTAAAATACAGGAATCGTTACTGCCCGATAGTGGGGCAATGCAACGTGCGTTTCCCCATAGCTTTACTCTGTTTTTACCAAAGGATATTGTTAGTGGCGATTTTTACTGGCTTCACGAAACAACAACCGATAAAGGAAGGGTTGTGCTACTTGCCATTGCCGACTGTACTGGGCATGGAGTACCTGGGGCATTTATGTCCATTGTGGGGCATAATGCGCTAAACCATGCGGTTAGTGTACATGGGCTTACCAAGCCCTCGGACATTCTTAATTTTCTTAATAGGGCTGTATTCGACACCCTTCATCACGAACGGAACGATGGGCTTATAAAGAATGGCATGGACATAGGCGTTATGGCCTACTACCCCAATTTGGCTAGGATTGAGTATGCCGGTGCTTTTATTCCCCTATACCATGTGTCCACGAATGGTTCCGAAACGGTTATTGAGCCCGATAAAATTGTAATTGGGCGCAATGAACCCTCTATTACGGGGAGCACTAGCGGTTTTACAAACCATGAGCTTACGCTACGCAGCGGCGATTGGGTCTTCTTATCAACCGATGGCTATGCCGACCAGTTTGGTGGCCCAATGGGCAAAAAGTTTAAAACCAGAAGGTTTAGGGAAATGCTCCTAAGTATTCGCGACAAAAAGGTGATGGGAGTAAAGGATATAGTTAGCAGCGTATTTGCGCAGTGGAAAGGGGAACAGGAGCAGGTTGATGATGTTCTGGTTTTTGGTATGCAGTACCGTAAGAGTAGGGCTAGTGGCACTAACTTATTGAAAGGGCAGGGGAATGAGATGCTTCGCAAACCCAATATTAAATCGATATCAGCATAAAAATGGGAAAAGGACTTATTGTTGCAACCGCCGAAATGGGGTTGGGGCATCTTAGAGCCGCGCAACCTTTTAGCGCAGCTGTAGGGAGCAGTGTGGTTATAATGGGAAAGAACGATGAGTCAACCCATGCCGAGAAAAAGTTGTGGCAGCGCATGCTTAATGGTTACGAGCGGGTGTCGCGCTACAAATCGATACCCGTGCTTGGGCCTATTGTCTTTGCCGGGATGAATGCGTTGCTAAGTATCCCCAAAAGGGAAACCGTGCTAAGGGATTGCAGTAGACCTACAATCCCGCTAAAAATGGTGGAGCGAGCAATAAAGAATGGTTTGTGTTCGGGCATTATAGGCGTTGTACAGCGGGATGAGCAGCCAGTATTGGCAACGTTTTATGCCCCAGCATTAGCTTTGTCTCAGCAAACCGATGTTCCCGTTTTTTGTCAGATATGCGATTCCGATTTAAGTCGCGCGTGGGTTCCGTCCAATCCAACGCAGAATAATTTGTACTACTTTGCGCCATGTGAGCGCGCCCAGCAAAGGCTGGTTAGCTATGGTGTAAACCCCACTAGTATATTCCTAACTGGATTTCCTTTTCCTCATCAGCTTGTTGGTGGCTACCATGAGCCCTTGGCCAGAAAGAACTGGGCTCAGCGCTACGACTTTTTAACCAAGGCACATCCAAAATCGCAGTCGCGTCCATTTCATGTTGTTTATGCAGTGGGTGGTGCTGGTGCGTACTGGGAGATTGGTGTGCAAATAGCGCAAAGCTTATATCACGAGATAACTCAGGGCAATGTAAGGCTAACACTAATTGCAGGTACACGACCCGATATTGCTGCTAAGTACATGTCGGTTAAGCGCTCTCTTATGGTTAGTAACGAAGGAATTGATGTGTTTTATTCATCTAGTTACAACGAGTACTTTGACGGGTTTGCGCAAATAATGGAAACTGCCGATGTGCTTTGGACTAAACCCAGCGAGCTATCGTTTTACAGTGCGCTGGGAATTCCCATTGTAATGGCTCCACCATTGGGTCCACAGGAGGAGGCAAATAGGGAGTGGCTACTTGGCTTTGGCGGTGCTACCGACCAGCGCGACCCTTCCACCTGTAACGTATGGCTATTAAATCAGTTGTACTCAGGTTCGCTTGCTCGTTTGGCAAAAAACGGATGGGGATTGGGCAAGCGTACAGCGCTGTATGAGGCTTTGGATATTATTAACGCTACTGCCAATCAATCTTTGGCTATTGCTCCTACACTGGAACCAGAATGTATGGAGTTTACACAAATTTAGCTGTAGTGCACTTAAGTTAGCTTAGCCTTTAGCTTGCAG
This sequence comes from Bacteroidales bacterium UBA5206, assembly GCA_002412705.1. GTDB lineage: Bacteria > Bacteroidota > Bacteroidia > Bacteroidales > Tenuifilaceae > UBA5206. The sequence continues at coordinate 4,840 of DHVO01000257.1, forward strand.
TAGCTTGTGCAGAATACCTTTGCGCAAACAAGATAAAGGTAAATGCAAAAACGCTTACTCTTTCTTTACTTAAAAACGGGAGGCGGACATTTAGCCCCCGCAAAGGCGGTAACCAGTTGGCTTCAGGCCAACAAGAGCAACGAGGTTGAAACAGTTCTGGTTGATGGTTTTACTGGTGTGTCTCCCTTGGTAAAACGTACCATCGAGGATGGGTATAGAGCCACTCAGGGCTATGCCCGTTGGGTTTACGAGATGCTTTACGCTGTAAATAAGCTAAAAGTGTTTGCAAGGCTCACCTGTTTTATGGTATCTCGCTTTGTTGTACCTGCCCTAGAGAAGCAGATTCTGGCGCAAAATCCCGACAAGATTGTTGTTTTTCACTTCTTCCTAATAAAGCCTGTAAAGGCAATCCTCAAGAAGCATGGGCTAAACATTCCTGTTCTTACTGTTGTTACAGACCCATACACCGCACATCCAGTTTGGTATATCGATAAAGAGCAGAACTTTTTAGTGTTTAGCGAATCGCTTAAAAAGTACTTGGTTAGCGCGCAGCGAATAGATGCGCAGCGAGTATCGGTATTCCCGTTCATTATTAACGAGAAGTTTACCAAGCCCCTTGCACCGGAGCAGCTACAGGTATTTAGGCAGATGATAGGTTTGCGCCCTGCATCAAAGGTTATACTGGTTATGGGTGGTGCCGATGGCATTCCTCATGGCAAGGCAATTCTTAGTCAGCTTATTGCTCAGCAAATTGATGCCGAGATTGTGATGGTTTGCGGCAACAACAAAAGGTTGTTCCATCAGTCGCAGCAGCTAAAGGAGCGCAACCCATTGGTAGGAATTCATGTTTTTGGTTATGTTGATTTTGTTTATGAACTCCTAAACATAGTCGATTTGGTAATTACCAAGTGTGGCGCATCAACATTTATGGAGGTACTGGTTGCCGGTAAGGTTCCGCTTATTAACAGCTATCTTTGGGAGCAGGAGAAAGGAAACGTGGAGTTTGTAACCCATAATGGCTTGGGTTTTTACGAGAAACGGGTATCCATGATTCCTTCCATTGCTAATCTTTTAATAACCAATGCACAAATGCAGGAGGCAATGCGGAGCCAGATTGGAAGAATGGGGCTATCGTCGGGAACCATTGATGTATCAAATTATATTCTTAATTTTTCAGCATAGATAAAGAGAAACGTACATGAACATACTCGTAATTTCGGACCTGCACATTGACAATGGTGATAACTTTGGCACCTTTGACTGGAAACCGAAGCGGTTTATAAAAACGCTTGAGAAGATTGTTGAGGAGTATAAAATTGAGCAGGTTATTCTAAATGGTGATGTTTTTGACCTCTACAAGTACACGTTTAAGGATATCTACCATAAAAACTTTGAGCTGATAAGCTACTTTAACCGCAAGGGGTACATCTACATAAGGGGTAATCATGATTTGCTAAATCCCTTTGCTAAGGACTCGCACCTAATAGTAAACTCCTTGGGGCAATCCATTTACATTGAGCACGGTCATAATGCCGATTTTTTGAATGGTACCAGCATAGGTCGCTTTATTGGTAGGGTGAGCTTTGCTCTGTTTAAAAAGCTGGTTAAGATACCCCGATTTGAGCGTTGGTACTTTAGGGTTGTTGAGTGGGACGATGAGGTTAACCGAATCCCCAAAAAGTATAACACCTACAAGTACCTAAAGTATGC
>DHVO01000118.1 GCA_002412705.1 Bacteroidales bacterium UBA5206
CAGCAAAATGCAGCTGCCAGTGAGGAGCTTGCTACAAGCGCCGAGGAGTTTGCCAGCCAGGCCGAATCGCTTAAGGATTCCATCAACTTCTTTAAAATTGCCGACAAGCACTCTACTGGCCAAACAAGAAAGGATATTCTTGTTGGATGGGACGATAAGTTTAGAATTGGCATTAACTCAATAGACGAGCAGCACAAGGTTCTATTTGGTCTAATTAATAAGCTATACCAAACCTATGGCAAGTCCAAGAGCAGAGCGGCACTAAAAACGGTTCTTAACGAGCTGCTAGACTACACCATTTACCATTTTGGGAACGAAGAGAAAATTTTCCAAAAGATAAACTACGAAGGAACAGAGAAACACCTTGTGCAGCATACCAAGTTCATTAACAAGATAAACGACTTTAGGGAAGAGTTTAACAACGGAGATACATCTGTTGCACTTGACGTTGTACATTTCCTTCAGGATTGGCTCGTAACCCATATCCACAAAACGGATAGAGCTTACGTTGAAACATTTAAGAAACATGGAATAAACTAGTTCTCACTAAGGGTTAATTAATTTATTCAAGCAGCCTACGTCCACCCTCTTCAACGGCCGTAGGCTGCATTGTTTTTTGCACAAACCAAGCAAAACATACTGATTGAAAAACAAATACGCTAAATAACCGATGCGCAATTACAGCAACACACCTACCTTTACCACCTAAACAGATGTATCCCCTCCTTTTTTACTAAATGATATACCATTTAGTCATTCCACTTTAAACAAACTATTGCCATGATCAAGACATTAGTTGCCCCCGAAGTCCTAGAATGGACAAACAGCCTTACCCTATACAACGACAAGTTAGACGAGCAGCACAAAGAGCTATTCGATCTTATTAATCAAATTATTACACAGGAGAGAATAGAACCTATGTCGGAAGATTTTGCCATAATACTCTCCAAAATTAGCGACTATGGGTTGGAGCATTTCAAAACGGAAGAAAAATTGATGCAAGACCTTAACTACCCTCATTTAGATAAGCACAGGAAGGAGCATAGGGAATACCTTTACCACGTAGCGCTTTTTAACACCAACTTCAAAAGCAAAAACTATACAGAGCCTGCTAAAGTTGTGAAGTTTGTAAAGGGATGGTGGTACTGGCATATCATGATGCAAGATCTTGATTTAGCCAACTACATAAGAGAAAAGCTTATAGATTAGCCTCCCCCCTTAAACCTTAAAGTACGCAATTAGATTTGTTAGCGAATTGGCCTTTTCTGATAGTTCCTCGGCACTTGAGGCCACCTCTTCACTGGCAGTAGCATTTTGCTGCGTTACCGTGTTTAGCTGCTGAACGGCCGAGTTTATCTGATCCGAACCTGAACGCTGCTCAAAGCTAGATGCGGCAATCTCCCTAACAAGATCGGCAGTTTTGCGAATATCATCCAAGTTTTTATTCAAAAGATCCTGTGCCTTAACGGACACCTGAGCTCCTTTTGTTGATATTGCAATAATCTCATTTGCGGCTATACGGCTACGTTCTGCCAGTCGGCGAACCTCGGCAGCAACTACCGCAAAGCCCTTGCCATGCTCGCCTGCACGTGCAGCCTCAACAGCAGCATTAAGCGCCAGCAAATTAGTCTGAAAAGCAATATCATTAATAACAAGAATCTTTTCGGCAATATCCTGCATGGCCTTAAGCGCAACACTAGTTGCCGAAACGCCCTCCTCCAAGCTATGACTCGCAGCAACGGTAACCTTTTCGGTTTGGGTGGCGTTATCGGCATTCTGATGAATGCTTGACACCATCTCCTCTAGCGACGACGATATCTCTTCCAAAGAGGCCGATTGCTCCGATGCTGAGTTTGACAGCTGCACAGAACTTGCCGATAGCTGCTCCCCTGCACTATTAATCTCGTCGGCAGTTATGGCAATACCGCTTATAACATCCTGCATATGGTGCGATAAAGATGCAATTGCAGCAGTTAATCGTCCAAGTTCATCGTTGCGATTGGCAAAAGAACTATCCGTATTAACCTTTAGTGTTCCCTCTGTTATGCGTTGCAAATTGCTAACTGCGCTATCGAGGGGTTTCATTATAGAACGGGCTATATACCTAAACATCAGAATTGTAACAAGCAACCCAGCAGGAAGCACAATATACCCTTTATAGATATCGGGAAACATGTACTTAAAGTTAGATAAGGCCACAAATAACGATAGGTTTACAATCCAAAGAGTAGTTATCATGTAGAGTATAGACCCCTTGAAAAAATAACGGATGGAAAGAGTTCCTACAGTAATACCAAGGATCAGAATCCCAATTACTTCTAAAATATCACCGTTCATAGTCTAAGGTGTTGTGATTTATAAGGATTTTACGAGTTTAGCAGATCATGTGCCGACAATTTATGACAAAAAAGCAATAACCAGCAATAAATGGGCTAAAATAGTACACAAGCGCCCGTAAAATCCTTACAGCCACAAAAGAGGATTAAAAAAGGGCTATCGCCCCTTGTAGTCGTGATAAATTTGGTGTACAATACCATCGGATACGCCAATTGTAGGAATAATAACCTTTTTAGAGCCCGACCACTTCATCACCTTTAAGAATATCTCGGCAGCAGGTACTATAACATCTGCCCTATCGGGATTCATACCTAGGGTTTTAATACGCTCATCAACGGAGTAGTAGCTCACAAAGCGGTGAATCTCCTTTAGCTCATCGAATTCCAGCTGCTGCAAATCCTTTTTACCGGAAACCTTAAGAATTTTATTGATATTGCCACCAGAACCAATAACCGAAGTTTCTCGGGTATCAAGATTTTGTTCCTTAATCCAAGCCTTTAGCTCATCAAAATGCCCCTTGGTAACCTTTTTGTTTAGCATGCGCAGGGTTCCAATATTGAAGGATCTGGAGGTTTCCATTTGTCGCTTGGCAAACACCGTTAGCTCTGTGCTACCGCCCCCAACATCAACATAAATGTAGGTTTTATCATCGTTAAGCATCTCCACAATTTGGTTGGAGTATATAATCTCGGCCTCCTGCTTTCCATCAATAACCTCAATGGCAATACCCGACTCGCGTTTAACGCGCTCCACAATCTCGGCAGAGTTAGAAGCCTCACGCATAGCCGATGTAGCGCAAGCCCTGTAGGCAACCACCTCCTGCACCTCCATTAGGTGCTTAAATGCGGTCATGGTTTTAACCAGTTTATCAATGCGTCTATCGGTAATTTTGCCCAAGGTAAAAGCATCCTCGCCCAGCCTTAGGGGAATGCGAACCAACGACGATTTTTTAAAGGAAGGGCGTTTGCCATCCTCAATAACATTAGTGAATAGCAACCTCACGGCATTTGAGCCAATGTCGATTGCGGCAAATTTAAGTACTTTCAACTCTTTAATCCTTTTAGTTCACGTTCAACATAGTACTTATGCAGCTCAACTTGTGAGCGATAGGGAGGCTTGCCTCCCTCCTTCTTAAACACATTATTCTGTTTGTGATTCACAATTCGTGCCTTAACATTATCGCGCAGGGCAGCATCAATAACCAAGCGGAGCTCCCGTTTTATGTCGGCATCGTAAATTGGGGTTGCCACCTCAACGCGGTAGTCAAGGTTACGGGTCATCCAATCGGCCGAGGATATAAAACAGAGCTCATTGCCATTATTCCCAAAAATAAAAATACGGGAGTGCTCCAAGAATCTATCAACAATACTAACCACCTCTATATTTGCACTCTGACCTGGGATTCCCGGAACCAATGAGCAAATTCCCCTTACAACCAGTTTTATTTTAACACCAGCGTTACTTGCCTGATATAACTTACGAATAACCTCCTCGTCAACAAGGTTGTTTATTTTGCATAGGATATACGCTGGCAGTTTCTTTTTAGCGTTGGCAATTTCGCCATCGATAAGGCTATAAAGCTTGCGGCGCATATTTACAGGCGAAACAAGAAGATGCTTATAGCTAAACGTTTTGTAATTGTATTCCAAAAAGGTAAACACCTTCTCTATTTCGCTGGTAATACGCCTATCGGCAGTAAAGAGGTTAATATCGGTGTAAAGGTTTGCGTTTCCCTCATGAAAATTCCCAGTGCTTACCGTGCAGTACTTGTGATCCTTACCCCCTTCTTCCCTAACAATATAGGTCATTTTGCTGTGAACCTTTAAACCGGGCACACCAAAAATAACCTTTATGCCAGCCTCCTCCATTTGGCGCGACCAGTAGATATTTGCCTTTTCGTCGAAACGAGCACGAAGCTCTATTACAGCGGTAACCTCTTTCCCATTCAGAGCGGCATTAATTAACGCTCTAACTACACGGCTCTCGGTTGCCACACGGTAAAGTGTTATTTTAATGGTTTTAACCCTTGGGTCAATGGCTGCTTCCCTCAGCATCTGAATGTAGTAGGAGAAATTATGGTAAGGGTAATGTAGCATAAAATCGCGATGCGCAATTACAGACAGAATACTTGTGGCATTCTCCAACGCTGTAACTGGCACAGGAGGCAATGGCTCATTAGCCAACGTAGCACCACCAAGGTTAGGAAACTTAATAAAATCCTTAAAGTTATGGTATCTACCGCCAGCTAAAAGGTTATCCTCCACATCGAGCGACATCTCGTCTATAATAAACGTAAGCAAATCGGGAGCAATGTCGGCATCGTAAACAAACCTAACGGGCTGCCCCTTTCGGCGCATTTGCACACCTTTTGAGATCTTCTCCAGCAGGCTCTCGCTAATATCGTTATCCACATCCAGCTCCGCATCGCGTGTAATCTTAATGGTATAGGCCTCGAAGGTATCGTAGGGCAGGATGCTAAATATGTCGCTTAGGCAAAAGCGGATAACATCATCTAAAAGAATAATGTACTGCTTGCCATCGTGTTCGGGGAGCACAATGAACCGCTGAAAATCGGATGTAGGGATTTCAATTAGCGAATACTCCTGCACCCCAGGAATAAGTTTTTTGGTAAGCTTTACAGCAAGGTAGATGGACTTATCGGTTAGCTCCGGAAACTGGGCTAAACCGCCCAACATTATTGGTGCAATAGCTGATGCAATATGCTCCTTAAATAGCTTATGTACGTATAGAGCCTGATTGGGGGTTAGCTCTTTCTCGTTAACGATAAAGATGTTCTCCTTGGCCAAATCCTCCCTTATGGTATCGTAAATAGAATCGAATGTTTTCTGAAACCCAACTACGATGTTCTGAATACGCTCCAACGTTTTTCGAGGTTTCTCACCAATATACTTCTTTACCCCTTTTTCGTAATCGAGCAGCCTACGCAGCGTAGCCACCCTAACCCGAAAAAACTCATCGAGGTTATTGGAGAATATTCCTAAAAACTTAATACGCTCAATAATGGGAACAGCAGTATCGGCGGCCTCTTGTAGCACCCGCTCGTTAAAAGAGAGCCAACTCTCCTCCCTATTTATAAACTCCTTTTGCTTTACCATAGTAATGGTGGTAATAATAGTATCTATACAACAGGTCTCTACAAATGTTGTTCTATCGCTGGGGTGAGTGTATTGTGTACTCGGTTAGCTTTGATGATGCCAACTGAGCCCACGACTCAATATCAAAATTAAAAATAACACAACCTGTTGTGGGCAGTTCGTAAATTGGGTGGGGCAACATTTCGTTAACAAAGTAGGTAAAGGTTGGGTTATGCCCCACAACCATAAGGGTGTTTACAGTACTATCAACCTCCATTATAAGCTTGCGAAGAGCCGACTCGTTGGCCTCATATATTTTTGCGGTAACCTTTATCTTCTCTGCAGCAAAACCTACACCCTCAGAAAAAATGGTAGCAGTATGCAGCGCCCTGTTGGCAGGGCTACAAAGCACCAAGTCTATTCCCTTTAGCCGCTCCTTTAGCTCCCGCGAAAGGGCATAGGCATCGTTAATACCTCTTGTTTTTAATGGGCGATCGATGTCGCTCACCCCCTCGGAATCCCAAGAGGATTTAGCATGACGGAGTACAACCAGGCGTTTCATCTACAATAAAATTTTGAATTTGAATACTCAAAACGATAAACGTAACGGTACAACAAAAGAGTAGGCAACAAGAAGCTGTTGCCTACTTATGGCATTACATAGCTAAAGCAGGTCGCTAGCCAGCTCTGCCAAGTAGCTTCGCTCTCCCTTAACTAGATTTACGTGGGCAAATATCTCCTGTCCGTGCATTTTATCGGACAAGTAGGTTAACCCGTTCGATTTCATATCGAGGTACGGATGGTCTATCTGGTGAATATCTCCAGTGAATACCATTTTAGTTCCCTCGCCAGCACGTGTAATAATGGTTTTAATTTCGTGCGGGGTAAGGTTTTGGGCTTCGTCAACAATAAAGAACACGTTGGATAGGCTACGCCCCCTAATGTAGGCTAGTGGCGATATCATTAGCCGCTCCATGCGCTGCATTTCCTCAATTTGCATAATCTCCTTGCTGGTTGACTTAAATTTATTCTTAATCACCGTAAGATTATCAAAAAGGGGCTGCATGTAGGGTCCTATTTTCTCGTTTACATCGCCTGGAAGGAAACCTAGGTCTCGGTTTGCCAGAGCCACAATGGGACGAGCCAGCAAAATTTGGTTAAACGCGCTCTCCTGTTGTAATGCGGCAGCTAGCGCCAATAGGGTTTTCCCTGTACCAGCCTTACCAGTTAGCGCAACAAGCTGCACCTCTGGACGAAGCAACGCATCTAGAGCAAATGTTTGCTCGGAGTTACGAGGCTCTATACCAAAGGCGCGCATCTTCTCAACTCTATTAAACACCTGAGTTCCTGAATGGTAATGAGCCAAAGCGCTAGACTTAGCACCTTTTAGTATATAGTACTGGTTTGCATAAGGTTTTGCCTTAATGCTTGATGCCTCAACCTGAAAACTATCGTAAAGTTTCTGAATTACAGTATCATCAACACCTTCAAGCGTTTCAATCTCTTTTTTAAGGGTATCGATATCCTGCACCTTATCGGAAAGATAGTCCTGCGCATCAACCCTAAGCGATTTGGCTTTCATCCTTAGGTTAATATCCTTGGACACAAGGATTACAGGTATATCGGGGTTTTGACGCTTAATGTAGTCGGCAATGGCCAATATTCGGTGGTCGGGACTTTTCTCAGAAAACGAGGCGAGCATCTCCTCCGAAAAGGGTTTACCTGTTTCAACACGCAGCTTTCCGTGGCCTTTCCCTAGGGAGATACCTCCATTAAAAAGGTTGTCGCCAGACAGCTTATCAAGTTCACGGGCAAATTCGCGAGCATGAAAATTAATCATCTCGTTACCCTTCTTAAACTTATCCAACTCCTCAAGAGTAACAATAGGGATTACAATGTCGTTTTCCTGAAAATTATAGATACACTTATAATCGTGCAGCAACACATTGGTATCGAGCACGAAAATCTTTTTTTGTTTTTTAGCCATAACGAGAAATTTTATAAGAGAAGTGTCTTAAAGATATGGAAAATGGCCGTGAAACCCCAATAAAAATGAACATTTAACATTTACTTAATACCAGATAGTTTTGCATTAGTGTTTTGTGTCTGGCTCAATTAAATCTTAATCTTATATCTTGAATATTGAATCTTGAATATTGAATCTTTATTTGCGTTTTGTGTTTGCTTCATTTTTTTTGCGATTCACACCTTGCGTCTCACGATTCACGATTCACGATTCACGACTAAAATCTAACCCCTAAAATTCAAAATCTAACGTCTAATTGCTAAACTTGCACTGCAATTTTACTATCATGAACTACAAAGAAACTGTTAACTACCTTTTTGCACAGCTGCCCATGTTCCAACGACAGGGCAAAGCAGCATATAAAGCAAATCTAGATAACACACTCGCTCTTGATGCTTACTTTAACCATCCACACAAGCGCTTTAAAACCATTCATGTGGCGGGTACAAACGGTAAGGGTAGCACATCGCATATGCTGGCCGCCATACTTGCCGAAGCAGGTTACAAAACGGGTTTGTACACATCGCCCCACTTAAAGGATTTTAGGGAGCGCATTAAAATTAACGGACACATGATTCCCGAAAACGAGGTGGTTGATTTTGTTGCTAGCCATAAAATTATTTTCCAGGAGCTAAAACCCTCATTCTTTGAAATGACGGTTGCTCTTGCCTTCGACTACTTTGCTCGGGAAAAGGTTGATATTGCCATAATTGAGGTGGGACTTGGTGGCCGACTGGACTCTACAAACATAATTTCGCCGCTGGTAAGCATTATTACAAATATTGGACTAGACCACACCGACCTACTTGGCGATTCCATTGAGCTAATTGCTGCTGAAAAGGCTGGTGTAATAAAACCCAATACACCAGTTGTGATCAGCCAATCGCAAACAGAAATTGTAGAGCTTTTCCAAAACAAGGCACAAAGCGTTGGAGCAAGCATTCACTTTGCCGACCAAATATACAAGGTAACAGCACTAGAACTGGAGAACTACAGTCAGCGAAAATTTTCTGTTACTAGCGCCAACGGCCAAACCAGCAGCTACCTGCTAGACTTACCTGGCATTTATCAGCAAAAAAACTTAGCCGGAGTGCTAAATACTATTGATATAGTAAAGAGTAAAGGCTATAACATAACCCAGAAGAACATTGAAGACGGGCTGGCCAATGCGGCTAAAACAACAGGGCTTAAAGGACGTTGGCAGGTAATTAGCAACACACCAGTTACCATTTGCGACACAGGGCATAACGTTGATGGCATTAAGGAGATACTGCTACAGTTAGCACAGCTAAAGTACAATAGGCTCCATGTGGTTTTTGGAATGGTTGGCGATAAAAATGTTGATGGTGTGCTTGAGCTGATGCCCAAAGATGCCATTTACTACTTTACAAAAGCATCGATACCACGTGCAATGGACGAAAAAATACTGGAGGAAAAGGCCGCTAAGTTCGGATTACGGGGAACCACCTACCCAAACGTTGAAACTGCTGCGAAATTTGCAAAAAAAAATGCGCAAACTAACGATTTGATTTTCATCGGAGGTAGCACATTTATTGTTGCCGACATCGATTTTTAAAGAAAAAAAACACACCGAATCCTTTGCAGAATTGAAAAAAGCGCATACATTTGCATCGCTTTTGACGGCAAGCCCGCCACTAGCAAAAGGTTCTAAAAAGGATGAAAAGGGAGCTTAGCTCAGTTGGTTCAGAGCATCT
>DHVO01000140.1 GCA_002412705.1 Bacteroidales bacterium UBA5206
CACTAACCTCCTCTGCTCCATCTTCACCTATCTCCTTATCAAGAGCCTTATCCATAAAGGTATAGATAAAGAAAGTAACAAAACCAATGCAAAGGAATGCTAATCCCCAGAATACAGAATTTGAAACACCGCCATTGTCAGCAAAACGTGGGCTAAGCTGGAATACGGCAAAAACACCTAAACGGGCAAGAGCCATTTCCAATCCCATAGCAAGGGCCATTTCCTTACCCCTAAACCACTTAACAATAGTTTTAGATACGGTAATACCTGCCATTTCAACACCCACACCAAATATTGCAAAACCAAAGAATGCTAGTTTAGCACTTGCTGGAATGTTTGGTAAAAAAGTTCCCAACCAATTTGCAATTCCTGTTTCAGCAAAACCAGGAGTTAGGGCAAAATACTTAATTGCACCACCAATTACCATGGTTAAACCAGCAGTAATTATGGTAAAACGAATACCCATCTTATCAAGAATAATACCCGATAAAATAAGGAAACCCGCAAATACATTTAGGAAGAACTCCGATCCCCCAAGCATACCAAATACTTCTGGCGACCACTTGTAGTTTGTTTCCAATAGTTTTTGTAGTGGAGCAGCTACATCTACAAAGAAATAAGCAAAAAACATTGTAGATGAAATAAGGAAAAGTGCTATCCACCGAGCAGTTGCAGAGTCACGTAAAACTCTTTTTACTTTTTCAGTCATTGCAATTTGGTTTAAATCACTAATTTAAGTTAATAGAACACATTATTTTACACAGGTCAAAGCCTGTGAGGGTCAGTAAAGATATAGAATTAATGGTACCACAAAACTTTTGTCCATAAGTTTTTGGACACAAAAAAAGCCTTTTCGACAAGCAAAAAGGCCTTTAAATATCTGATTTATTTACTGTTTATCTGTTTTCGTAAACCCACATTTCAACAGGTTCTTCCTTACCTTCATTAAACTTTTGGATTTGCCTAAATGCCTTCCCATAGGTCTCAAACGCTCCCACCGAAACCATTCTAAAACCATTTGCCGATTGCACTATGGTTGGTTTACTATATCCCATTTGAGCAACAGTACCCTGGAATCTATCGGCATTGGCAGGAACTTTAAAGCTGCCAATTATCACATGGAATCGCATTTTAGCCTGCAACTCTTGTACTCGTCTTAGTGAGTCTTGCACTGCTTTCTCTTTTGCTAATTTAGCCTCCTCAAGCTTCTTAGCCTTTAGAACTTCTGCCTTTTGCATGCTATCCTGCTTTGCCTGCCAAGCAGCTAGTGTGTCTGCAGAATCGCCCTTTTTCCATTTATCAATGAACTTGCATCCGCTGAATGCTAGGGCTATTATTAACGTTGGGACAAGTAACTTTTTCATGGTTGGTTCAGTTTTACAAAACCAAATTACAAAAAAAAATGAAAATCAAGCGTAAAAGCCTTTAATTATTAAGATTTTCGAAATTTTATTGTCAGGCCTCTCAATATTCAAAAGGATTATCTCGCTCAAAATCTGGCAAATAGAAGTCAGGACTATTTAAATCCTGTACCCATCCCTTAAATCCAAGTTTTTCAACTTCTTGCACAACCCTATCGTACTCTTCCTTGTGTAGAACTCTGTTTATGGCCGTGGGCAGATTATTTTTTTCAACAGGGAAAAACTGTGACAAAAGGGATACATGAATATTGCTCGACACCTCCTGTGCTATTAGGTTAAGAACGGCTACGCTATCGTCGGCATGGCTAGGTAATACTAAGTGCCTTACAATAAGACCACTCTCTGCAATACCTTCATCATCCACAAAAAGAGGCGAACCCTTCTGACGGTACATCTCCTTAAGTGCTGCTAACGCCTGCTCTCTGTACCCATTGGCATCGGAGTAACGCTTTGCAATGGAGTTGTTAAAGTACTTAAAATCGGGCAGGTAAACATCAATAACACCGTCAAGTTGCTTTAGAGTAGTAACGCTATCATAACCATTACTGTTATACACAATGGTTGGGTTAAATCCAGCCTTTTGTACTGCAGCGATGATTTCTAGCATCTGTTTTACCTGATGCGATGGCGACACAAAGCCCAATACCTTTACTCCTGTTTTTAGAGTTGCTAATACGGCATTTACTATACTATTGGTGCTAGTTAGCCAGTTTATATCGAACTGACTATTACAGCTAATCTGGTAGTTCTGGCAAAACGTACAGCCCAAGTTGCAATGAGCAAAAAACACATTGCAAACACCCTTTGAACCCGTTAGAACGGGTTCCTCTCCTTTATGCAACACCACACAGGAAACTAAAGGTTCTGCACCAACCCTACAATAGCCCAACTGCCCCTTCTCCCTATCTACATTACAGTTTCTGGGGCAAATGGCACACCGGGAGTAATCCAAGTTTAGTTCCACTATTTAATATGTTAACTTTTACACTTAGCCACAATATTAGCGAAGATTAGAGTATTAACAGTCTCTTGCTATTTATATTTTAAAAATCAGTATAATCTACCCAATAAAATGCGAACAACGAGGCTAACAACAGCAAGTTTGTTAGCAATTTATCATTTGAGCTAAACCTTTACTTGTTTTTCAAATGATTTTCATAGTTTTGAAAGTTGGCTAAAAGGCTACTCAGCTTTCTAGCAGCATACCCTAAACCTAATTATTGCGAATCATCTTTTACCACATTACAGATGAAAACAATTATCGACCTTTTTGAAGAAAGCGTAAGCACCTATAGTGGCAACCCATACATTTGGGAAAAGGAAAACGACAAATTTATTCCAACCACCTACAAGGAAACTTACAATGATGTTACGCTCATTGCAGCAGGCCTTTTAAGCCTAGGGGTAAAGCATGGCGATAAAGCAGCCCTCCTTTCCGAAGGACGCAAGCTCTGGGTTGAAACTGAACTAGGAATACTTTACACAGGAGCCATTAATGTACCGTTAAGTATCAAACTAGAAAGTCAGGACCTACTATTCCGACTAGAACACTCCGAAACAACCATTGTCTTTGTATCGGGGGGACAAAGCGCTAAGGTCGATCGCATTAAGGAGCAGCTGCCAAAGGTTAAAAAATACGTTTACCTCGATCCCAAAGCCTCTTACAACGACAATGAGCTTTACATAAACCAGCTTATTGAATTAGGAAAAACCTTTCTAGAGGCTCACCCTAACTGTGTTAACGAGGCGAAGCAACAGGTTAAGCCCAACGATTTTGCCAACATTAGCTATACATCTGGAACTACAGCCGACCCGAAGGGAATTATCCTTACTCACCGCAACTACACAGCAAATGTTGAGCAAGCATTAACGCTAATGCATATTCCACCTTACTATAGAACATTACTAATCCTACCTCTTGACCACTGTTTTGCGCATGTAGCAGGAATTTATTCGTTTATGGCAAAGGGAGCAAGTATTGCAACCGTTCAAGTTGGGCGCACTCCCATGGAAACTCTCAAGAATATCCCGATAAACATTAAGGAGATTAAGCCACACCTTCTTCTTTCCGTTCCTGCTCTAGCAAAAAACTTCAAAAAGAATATAGAAACGGCCATTAAGGCAAAGGGGAAGTTCACCGAATCTCTATTCAATAACGCTTTAGCGCTATCGTACCGATACAACAAAGAGGGCTATAACAAGGGTAAAAACTTTACCTTTATTTACAAACCCCTTCTTAAGCTGTATGACAAAATCCTTTTCTCTAAAATTAGGGAGAACTTTGGTGGCAACCTTGAGTTCTTTATTGGAGGAGGAGCACTACTTGATATAGAGTTACAACGATTTTTTTACGCCATAGGAATTCCTATGATGCAAGGCTATGGCTTATCCGAAGCTACACCCATTATCAGTTCAAATGCCGTAACACGTCATAAGCTGGGCTCATCGGGCTATCTGGTTAAACCTCTCGATTTAAAAATTTGTGACGAGAATGGCAATGAACTTCCACTTGGACAAAAGGGTGAAATAGTTATTCGTGGCGAAAACGTCATGTTTGGTTACTGGCGTAACGAAAAGGCAACAGAAGAGACCATTAAGAATGGCTGGCTTCACACTGGCGACATGGGCTACATGGATAGCGATGGGTTCCTTTATGTTTTAGGTCGATTCAAAAGCCTTTTAATTGGTAGCGATGGCGAGAAGTACAGTCCTGAGGGAATTGAAGAGACCCTTATTCAGCATTCAAAGTATATAGATCACGTATTGCTTCATAACAACCAAAGCCCCTACACTACAGCACTCATTGTTCCCTCCAAAGAGGCCATTAAGCGAGCACTTGCTGAAAAGCAACTACAAGCACACAGTCCAGAAGCACACGAAGAGGCTATTCGCCTAATCCAGAATGAAATCGCCCGCTTCAAAACAGGAGGAGAACACCAAGATATGTTCCCAGACAGATGGCTACCAGCAACGTTTGCTATTCTGCCTGATGGTTTCACCGAGCAAAATGGGTTTGTGAACAGCACCATGAAGGTTGTTCGCGGAAAGGTTGAGAAACATTACGAGGACAGGATTCAGTATCTGTATACACCTGAAGGGAAAAATACATTTAATGGAATGAACAAGGATACTGTAAAAGAGATTCTTACACGAAGTTAATTCTTACTATTAACGCAATGAATTGCAGATAAACTCTTAAAAGGACCACGGGTATTCCGTGGTTTTTTTATTTACTAAGCTTATCCTAATAACCAATTAAGCCATTTACCCATTAAATTGTCATACATTTAATTCGCAAAAACACACTTACCATGAAAAAACAAGTATACCCACTCTTGCTCTTTGTTGTACTAACAGCAATTGCTTGCAATATTACTCCTAACAATGCGGTAAAATCGCCAGTAATTCAAGGCGACTTTCTAGGGGAAACACCTCCTTCCGATTCTGCGGTGCTTTTCGCTCCTAACATTGTATCTACAGGAGTTAACGAACGTGACCTTGCTATAACTCCCGATGGCAACGAAATATTCTTCTGTCGTGAAGTTGGAGGCTATAGGTACACAACAATATTCTACACACAACGCATTGGAGATATTTGGACAACACCCGAAGTTTTTAAGTATTGCGACAATCCAAACTTTAAGTACATAGAGCCTCATATTTCACCCGACGGGAAAAGACTATACTTTATATCGACAATGCCTATAGATTCGGCTTCTCAGCCTAACGAAGACATTTGGTACTCCGATAAAGTTGATGGCAATTGGGAAAAACCTAAAAACCTTGGAAGCCCAGTGAACACAAAGAGCAAAGAGTTCTTCCCTTCCGTAACCCTCAATGGCACCATTTACTTCACCCACCTCGACACTGTGGCTAAAGATGAATTTATATATCGATCTCGATTAGTAAATGGTATGTACCAGGAACCAGAAAAACTAGGACCGAATGTAAACATAGGGCAAGCCCGCTATAATGCGTTTGTTGATCCTACCGAGAGCTACATTATAATTCCCGCATTTGGTATGCCTGACTCACACGGAGGTACCGATTACTATATATCATTTCGCAATAGCGCCGATCAGTGGAGCCAGCCATTAAACATGGGAGATAAAATCAACTCAGAAAATCCCAGAGAGTGGTCTGCTGCTGTTACCCCAAACGGTAAATACCTTTTCTTTATGTCGGCAATACAAGGCAATAATAAAATATCAGAACTAAACGCTCAAGCATTTCAAAATTTCCACAATGCGCCACAAAATGGCAATACTGATATTTACTGGATTAACACTTCTTTTATAGATGATCTACGCAAACAGGCAATCTACTAATAGCCTGTGCACACATTGTTTAATTTGATTATCTACTCTTGGTAAAACAAGGGTAGATAATCGCTGTTTCTTATAAACTATAATATTAAAATAGCATCAAACTGTAACATAACACTAGCAACAATAATGTTTGTGTAGATATTATCTATTAAAGCGGCCCAGTGAAAACGCTATATCAAACACAGTTTCCCATCATTGACTTAAGTTCCCTTCGTTATGCATAAGCAAGACTTAACAAAGCATAAGTTATGCTCGTTACAAATAAAAGTTAAACTTGATTCGTTTGGATATTATTCTCCTAATTGACTAACCACATCTAGCAATCCCTAGGTGATTTAAGTAGAACGATTCATATAGAAAGGAATAA
>DHVO01000200.1 GCA_002412705.1 Bacteroidales bacterium UBA5206
AGCAAGACCTGTTGGTGTTGATGGAACAGTTACAGTACCCCCACTAACCGATTTTGTTGCTTGATATGTACCCATGTTGTAACCAGAAACGGTTAGCGTAGCATCGCCGCTGGTAAAACCATGAGTTACAGTGGCAACTCCCGATGAATTGGTTAAAGCAGAGTAAGTAACACCATTTTGGAATAGCGCAACACGAGCATTTACAACAGGCTGTCCACCAGTGGTTACGGTAACAGAATAAGGCGATGTTGCGGTTGCAGCGGCGTTAACAGTAAGTGCCTTTGGAGTATCGGTTCTCACCTGTAACGAAGCATCACCAAAAATGGTCCAAGTTTGGAAGGTTTCACGGGTATCGGTATTTGTGTACTGCTCTGCAAGCATTAGCACATTACCATTAAAGGTTATAGAACCAAAAGTGGTTCTCTTATCGGCAGCTGTTGTGCTGGTTCCTTCGCCAGGATTTGCAGTGTAGTTGTAACCGCCTATCAGGATATCATTAAAGTAGTCTTGTCCGCGCATTGGAGGCTGCCAAGGCTGATTTATTGTTGACATAATGGTTGCAACAGCACCTCCATTCTCTTTCCTAAGCCAAGCCTCGGCAAAGCAATCGCCAGTTGTCATATGGAACTTTCCATTAACACAAGCAACAGAGAAGATAAAGGGAAGTTTACTGCCATTTGTAGAGCTATTAACATTGGTGTTACTATAGCCAGAGGTAACAAAAGTAGTTTCAGAACCATGACCACAATAGTTAATAACCCCCAAGCCCGCATTTACATAGTTTGCAACAGCAGAGGCAGTAGCACTAGGCTGATACTGAGTGTAAACATTAGAATAGGTATAGGTTGATAGTTTATTAACCCTTATAACCTCCATATGTGGTGTATCGCCTTCGCTATCGTCACCAGAGCCGGCGCCTTCGTTCGAAGCAATACCCAGAGCATTCTTATACCAAGTGCCGCTCATATCAGGATTTTTCTCGTAGCTAATTGCCTTGTTAACCTGTACGGTAACCTGAGCAGCAGAACTAGCAGAAAAACGACCAATAATAAGCTCTGGGTAGTAGTCGCTACCAGCAACGCAACCCATGTAAGGATCCATAGGGGCGCTTTGGGTGGTTCCCAAATCGGACTTAATATCGGCCCAATCGCCTACAAGCTGCACGTAAAGCAAGCTAGGATTGCTATTGTATGCCGTTTGGATAATGCTCTTTACATTGGTTCCTGTAGATACAACCTGAGTGTGAACCACAAAACCTCTCTGGCGCTTCCAATCAATATAAGGCTGAATGGCTGTTGCATCTCTCGAGGTATAAATAACAAGCAGCTCGCCCTCTTCGGCTAACTGATTGGCAAATTTCTCGGCGCTATAGTTTATAAATAGCGACTTGTACACATCATTCACAACTGGCGCAACACTCTTTGATTGAATCTTCAATGGATTGGTCGATTTAGAATAATCGTCAGCAACCTGAAGCGTAACACTTTTATAAATGCGCAAAGTCTTTTTTACAGCATTGTACCTAAACGGGTTAACATAGATGTTAACACCACGAGCCTCACGAAGAATAAATGGCTCATCGGTTTCAACAATGCTCTGTGGGTAAAAATCATTTACCAAGGAAGCAGGATCTATTACATAGGGTATTTTTTGAGGATCCTCGTTACGATAAATGGTACCTCGCGAGGGCAGCAATGGGTTATTTAGCTTGATATCGACATAATCCTCCGATACCACTTTAACAACAACATCATTCTCTGCTCCAAGCATTAGGTTTGCATTTACAACAGGCACCTCTGCAAAACCCTTTTTCATGGTTGTTACTCCATGTTTAAATAGAATTTGAGAGTACTTAACGCCATTGTGTGTTACATCCTCAATGGCATAATCATTAATTTTAAATGTTAGGGTTTTACCCTTGGAGTCGGCTGAGTATTCAACGGAATATCCGTTATAACTCTTTGCACAATGCTCCTGCGCCATTGTCCAGTTGAACAACAGTGCAAAAACCAATAGTAAATAGGTTTTTTTCATGATAACTAGGTGTTTTTTAGGTTAATAAAAGGTGAAGGGGTAAGATAATATGAAAGCGTTCGGCTAATTATAAGCCGAAAACCAGAAAAAATGTTAACTATGAAAAAAACTGGAAAGCCCAGTGGATAGGCCACTTGGGGAAAAGAAAGGAAAGGAAAAAACAAAAAGAAAGAA
The DNA here is from genome assembly GCA_002412705.1 of Bacteroidales bacterium UBA5206. Lineage (GTDB taxonomy): Bacteria > Bacteroidota > Bacteroidia > Bacteroidales > Tenuifilaceae > UBA5206. The sequence continues at coordinate 2,209 of DHVO01000200.1, forward strand.
ACACAGAGTTCCATTTTCTGGAACTCTGTGCCTCGGGCTCTATAAACTACATCTTAACAAAACGCTTGTTGATAGGCATCTTCTCTTCATCAACAGAGATAATGTAAACACCCTTTGCAAGGTCTTCTACATTAATCTGTGTATCGAAGTTATTTAGCATGGTTTCCTTAACAAGGCGACCCTGTAGGTCGTAGATTCTTAGTGAAACCTCACCCTCAATACCGTTTAGAGATACATTAAGAAGATCGGAAACAGGGTTTGGATAGATAGTGTAAACCTCAACAGCCTTATCATTTAGATTTTCTGCAAAAGTAGTGTTATCTACAGCAGGAGCACTGTTAGAGATGCTAACTGTGTAGTCCTCAACCTCACCGTAGCTGAAAGTTTCGCAAGCGGTTTGCGCCGCGTTGT
>DHVO01000119.1:0-28934 GCA_002412705.1 Bacteroidales bacterium UBA5206
ACCGATTTTGGCTTAACGCTCTCCAGCTTCTTATCGGGGTAAACCATTGTAGTTGCAAAAATTAGCCCGGCAATGGTCTCTCCGGCAGCCAGAGCGTGCTGGAAGCGAGTTGTACGCGGCTCATTTGTAGCCATCTCGTTGTGCATCCTAATGGCATCAATGGCCTCGGCAGGCAGCTCCTCGCTGGCAAGCATCTCCGCAGCTAAAAGGGCGTGACGGTGCGGCTCGGCAGCGGTAATCTCCACATCAATATCGTGAAGTAAACCAGCTATACCCCAAACGTTCTCATCCTCGCCAAAGTGGCGAGCAAGGGCGCGTAGTATGGCCTCCGATGCAACGCAGTGAGCAATCATACGTGGGTTTGTAACATGCTTAGCTAGTAGATCCAAATAGTGCTGACGGGTTTTCATAAAAGCTTAATATTGAGAATTTGCAGATGCGCCAATAATATTCGGCACCTCATCACTTACTTTTCCTCTGGTTTACTTGCTGCACTGGTATCGTCGGCTTCATTTTTGGCAGACTTACCTCTAGACACAACCTTTACTACAATATTCTTACGCAGCAAAAAACCATAAATACTAGATGCCACACTCGATTTCTCCAGCACTGGCACAAGCACACTCGTAAATACTATGCTGAAAAGAATTACGGCATAGGTGATATCGCGAATTAGCTCGCCCCCCTCAATGCCCTGTTGGTATGGTAAACTGGCCAAAACCGCTGCCGCAAGTCCTTTGGGTACCATCACCGACATCATGGTTAAATCCATAGTTGATGCCCTGTTCTTAATGGAGAACTTAACAACGGGTATGCGGAGCAAGTAAACAATTATGGTAACAAACAGACCAAGTATTAGCGCCCAGTAATTATCAAACTGAATGGAAAGCCCAATGTAGATAAAGAAGAAGGTTTTAAGTAGGAATACTATCTCCGAAAAAAAGATTTTTTCTGTTTGATTTAACCCAATTGGTCCAGAGGTGATGTACTTTTTAAGGAAGTTAAAGTTAAAAACCTCAATGTTCGATAGGGTTATACCAAAGGCCAATGCCGATATTGCGCCGCTGTAGCCCAGTGCCTCCGAAATACCAAAGAGCACAAAGACAAAGGCTGGGGTAGTAAAAATGGAGTTCTGAATGGTACGAATCCTATTCAAGAGTATGGACCAAGAGATGCCTCCCACAACACCAACTACTGCTGCAAGGGCAAACGACGAAATTATTTTGCCAATAACCAACCCTACCTTTACCTCGCCAACACGCAATGCCTCCATAAGCGCCAATGCGAATACAATGCAAAGCACATCGCTAACAGCCGATTCAAGCACTAGAATGGTTTTGGAATCCTCCTTCATGGTAAGGTGCTTCACCAACGGAATAACCACCGCCGACGATGTTCCCCCCAGTATGGCGCCCAACAAAAAGCCTGCAACAGGACTTAACCCAAACAGAAGCCACGCAATGATGCCAACCACCAACATAGTGGCAAAAAAGTTAATGATAGTTAGTGCCGATGTGCCCCGAAGCGCATCGCGAAGGGCATCGAGTTTTAGCTCCAATCCGCCCTCAAAGAGGATAATAACAAGAGTAATGGTAGTAAACATTGGACCAGCAATACCAAAATCCTCAGGGCTTATAAACCTAAAAATTGGTCCCATTAGCAAACCAACCATCATAAGGAGCAGCACATCAGGAATTCGTTTGCGCTCGAATATACCGGCAAAAAGGTGGGAGATAAAAACTATTAACCCCACAAAAACAATGGTTGACGCACCATTCATATTAATTAGCGTTAGAAGGTTGAATCTGTGTGTAAAGCTACAAAAAAATGGCTACCTATTGGATGCCCCCATTACTAAATCCACATAAACGGGCAAGTGATCGCTAAAACCACCATTGTATTTAAAGCCCACGTAGGTTCTAAAAGGCTTGCTGCCAACGTAGGCCTCATCGGGTTCTAGAAGAAAAGGTGCGGAAAAAATACGCTGTCCAGGCGCTAAAACGCGAAGCCCATGGCTAGTTCCATACAGGCTCTGAGTTACCACCATTTGGTCTATTAGCGACCATGTTCCCTGAAACTTATGAGAGCCCAAACCCGCTTGGGATACAGGAATGGATAGGTTAACCAACCCCGATGGGCACTGCTCGCTGGCAGGGTCGCATGCACCCAAGCCCTCTACCAATGGGGTACTTAGCGGCTCATCGTTAAAATCGCCCATGAGCAGCATCTTTGCGTTGGGGTAGAACACCCTAATGGAATCTACCTTATGGCGCAAGGTTGCCGCAGCAGCCATACGTCCTGGCTCCGATTCCAGTTCGCCCCCATACTTCGATGGCCAGTGATTCACAAAAACGTGAAGCGTATCGGTACCATCAACAATGCCGCTCACATAAAGTATTTCGCGAGTTTTGCGGTCGTTACCCTCGGGGAACTCAACCCTAAACCAGTGCTTTTCCAAAAGGGGAAACAGGTCGGGACGATATATCAGTGCAACATCAATACCACGTGCATCGGGCGACTCGCGGTGCACCAGCTCGTAACCAAACCTGGCCAGAGGAGTCTCCTTAATTAGCCGGTTAACCACAAAGCGGTTCTCAATCTCGCAAAAACCAACAATCATAGGTAAATCCCACTCGCCAACAGCCGTAATGGTTTTATAGGTTTTGTTGATTTTGTCCTCCATCCTATTCCACGTCCAGTACCTTGTACCCCTTGACGTAAACTCATCGTCCAGCTTAAGGGAATCATCAAACGGGTCGAAAAGGTTCTCCACGTTGTAGAACATAACCCTGTAACGCTCCGTTTGACTCTGTGCAAACGCCTTTACTGCCGCTAGCGCAAGTGCAATAAGCAACAGAATAGGAAGAAAGGAGAACTTTACTTTCATGGTGATATTCGTTTTATACCATTCACTACTTTCGGCTTCCGCTTGCAGGTTTCTCTATCCGTTCGTAAGCGCCCAAATCGGGTGCAGTATCTGCTGTGCGGCTATTATTATCCAGATCGAAAGGATAGGCCAAGCCCACGCCAATCAAGCCAAAATCCTTAGCCGGACTAAGGGTATCGAGCCTAAAATTAAGCTCAGAAGGACTAATAAACTTAGGATCCTTATTAGTAACATTTAGAAATTTGGGTGCAGATAAAAAGGAATCGGGCACTTTAACAATGCAATTCTCAAAGCTATACTCCATCAATGCATCCACGGGAGAGCCATTAAACTTGTAATCGAGTGTAAGTTCCTCGTTTCGGGTTCCATAAATAATGCAATTCTTAAATGTGGCCTCAGTTAAGTCCCGAGGGTCAACAAGCCACTGGTCGGCATCTGGGTTAAGCTTATACTGATAATAGTTGTTTAGCAGCACCGCTGGCCCGTTGCGGTACTTAAACTGCGACCAGTAATTGGCAATGGTTGTTTGGTAAAACTTATAGTTCCCACCAAGGGTTAACGCAAGGCTTACCTGTGCTGCGTTTCCAATAAGGGAGTTGGATACCTCAATCCTTGCCCCTCTACCCCAAAGACCAATATAGCTCATGTTCTCTATCTTGGTGCTACTCATAACCAAGGTGGGATTGCTATTGTAAACGGTATCTACCATTAGGCCAATTATGGCGTTTCGAATCTCTGCCCAATCAATCCTATTGTCAACGCTACCCGCAGCAAGGTGAATCCCTCCCCACTGGCCTGCCTTGTTCTGGTAGTAATCTTCTAGCCTATCGCCCTGAAAGATAACGGGATTACCCGCAGCACCGTGCACCTTTAATGAGCCAGAAACAACCAGCTGCGCCGTATTGTGAAAGTACAGTGCTGCTCCCTCCTCCACTTGCAGTTCAATTCCATTAGGCACCCAAAGGTAATCGTAAATAAGGTATGGCTTATCGGCAGTAAAAACGGTGTTTTGCTTAAGTGTATCGGCTGCAAACAAATGAACATCCTGCCCCCATGCAATCAAATTAACATCTTGCACATTACCGTTTGTTCTAAAAACAATGGAATCGGCAATAAGCAGCGGGGCGTTCTGGTTAGTAGGATCAACTGTTACCTCAACAAAAACGTAAAGGCTATCGCCGTTTCGCAGCGGTACGTTACTTAAGCTGGGTGCAGCAACGCCGTCTATGTTAAGTCGGTAGTAGGAACTGCTCCCTCCAGCCAGCTCTATGGACGATATGTTAACATCGTGTTTGCTCCTATTGTAAACCTTAACGTGGCGGGTTGACGAACCTATTTTGGTGAACACCGTATCGAACATAACCGTATCGGCAGAAAAGCTGAGCTTGAGCGATGGGCTCGACGAAAAATTATCGCGCTCGCAGCCAAACGATGCAAGTAGGAAAACCACCAATATACCAAACCAAATATTTCTCATTGCAGCAGAAAAAAGGGATCAAATTGAAAACAGATAAAAGTAGAAAATATTATTGTACCACACGAGTAAATATACGCTCCCAAATAGCTGTTGCAACCACACATTTGCTCAGCTGGAATAAAAATGTAAATTTACGGCTTGTTCCTAAACTAGCATAAGATGAAAGCTATCAGCAAAATATCAGGCATAACAATACTTTCAACCGGATTAGCGCTATTCACCATGTGTACAAAAAATCAAAAAGTAGATACGCTTGTTGTAAATGCCAACATATACACCGTTGACTCTACGTTTAGCAAGCACCAGGCCATGGCCATTGCCAATGGGAAAGTTGTTGAACTAGGCACCACAGAAGATATACAAGCCAAATACTCTGCCCCAAAAGTAATAAACGCACAAGGAAAAAGCATTTACCCAGGGTTACACGATCCCCACTCTCACTTTTTAGGATACGGCTTAACGCTTCGCAATGCCAATCTATCGGGAGCAGGAAGCTGGAGCGAGGTTGTTACCCGCTTGGTTGAGCACCATGCCAAGTTCACGTCCACCTGGGTTGAAGGACGTGGCTGGAACCAAAACGAGTGGGATATTAAAGAGTTTCCTACCAAGGATTTGCTAGACAAGGCATTCCCCAACAACCCAGTCCTACTTATTCGTATTGATGGACATGCTGCCATTGCCAACTCCAAAGCGCTTGAAATTGCTGGCGTAAATGAGAGTAGCGCAGTTGATGGAGGCAGCCTAATAAAGCAAAACGGCAAGCTAACGGGTGTGCTAATAGATAACGCCATTGAGCTGGTTAGAAAAGTAGTGCCTGCCCCTAGTACTCAGGAAAAGCAAAACGCCCTGTTCCAAGCACAGGCCAACTGCTTTCAGGTGGGGCTAACCTCTGTTTCCGATGCAGGAACCGATTTGGCCGATGTGCTTCTCTTTGACTCGCTGCAAAAATCGGGGGAGCTAACCATGCGTATCTACACCATGCTTAACCCAACCGAGGAAAACATTAAACACTTTGTGGAGAAAGGGGTTTACCAAACCCCAAAGCTCACAGTTAGCTCCGTTAAGCTATTTGCCGATGGCGCACTTGGATCTCGCGGAGCATTACTTATTGAGCCCTACTCCGATGATGTTAATAACCATGGCCTACAGCTAGAACCAACGGCAAAGTACATGGAGATTGCACGGATTGCCCACACCAACGGATACCAAGTAAATACCCATTGCATTGGCGATGCAGCCGTTAGATTTTGCCTTGATGTGTACGCCAACTACCTTGAACCAAACAACGATAGACGCTGGAGAATTGAGCACGCTCAAATAGTACATCCCAATGATCTAAAGCGATTTGGCGAGCTAAAGGTTGTTCCCTCTATTCAGTCAACCCATGCCACATCGGATATGTACTGGGCCGACGAGAGGTTGGGCAAACGCATATCCTACGCATACACCTATCAGCAGCTACTGCAGCAAAACGGATGGTTCCCCAACGGTAGCGACTTCCCTATTGAGAGCATAAACCCAATGTTTGGTTTTTACGCCGCTGTTGCCCGTAAGGATCAAAAGGGATACCCCGAAGGTGGATTCCAACCAGAGAATGCGCTAACCAGAGAGCAAGCACTAAGAGCCATGACCATTTGGGCTGCCAAAGCAAATTTTGAGGATTCGTTTAAAGGAAGCCTTGAAAAAGGAAAAGTGGCAGACTTTGTGATACTAGATCGCGATATTTTAGCAGCACCCGAGTCCACTCTTTTTGAAACAGAGGTTTTAGCCACCTACATTGACGGTAAGGCTGTTTACCTAAAACAATAACCGATTATGGATATTAGCTTAGCAGAACAGAATCAGCTACTGGAGATACTATACATCATCCGTGAATGCTCAAAACAGCTATCGAGCAAAGGCGTTAAGTACTGGAATAATAGCTATCCCGATTTCCACGAAATATCAAACGACATTGCCCAAAAGCGCGTACTTGTGCTTAGGGTTAACCGGGTTGCCGTGGGCACTGTAACCCTAAAGCCTAGTGCCGAAAACAGTAAAACTAGCGAAATATCGAGGCTAGCCATATACCCAAAGTTCCAGCAAAAGGGATTTGCACGCAAGCTAATTGAACATGCCGAGGCTGTTGCTAAAAGTAGCGGTAGCGAGATTATTAAAGGGCACATCCCTTGCGACGATCAGGCACTTGTGCAGTTGCTAACCGACTGCGGCTACCAAAACAAAGGCAACGAAACACCTATTATACCCGATTTTTTAAGGATTAACTTTGAGAAGAGGCTATAAGCTCACGGTTTACTTCACTAAGAATAGATAGCCCTTACCCTTAAGGGTTACTATCTCTATGGCGCTATCCTCCGAGAAGTACTCGCGTAGCTTGCGAATGTAAACATCAAGGTTACGAGAGTTAAAGAATGAGTCGTCGCCCCAAACGGTATTTAAAATATGCTTCCTATCCACCGCCTGATTCACCGTTGCGGTAAGAATACTTAGCACATCCTGCTCTCGCTGGGAGAGTTTTATGGTTTTTGTGGGCGATTCCAACTCGTACCGCATGGGGAAATACCTGTAACACCCCAAGATTCGTTCCTGACCACTAACTCCCAATCGTTTTGATGCATTCACAATGGTAAGCTGATTATTGATACGCACAACCAGCTCCTCTATGCTAAAGGGCTTTCTAACATAATCGGTAGCACCGGCTTCAAAACCTCGAACCAAATCGGCAGTTTCGGTTTTTGCGGTAAGAAATATAATGGGCAACAATGGGAACTGCCGCTTTATATGCTCGCACAGAGCGTAGCCATCAATGTTGGGCAGCATTATATCTAGCACACAGATATCGGGCGAGAAGGAAGCCAAATGCGACATAACCTCGGCACCATCCATAACCAGTTCCACCTCAAACCCTTGGTTTTGCAACGACTCCTGAACCACCTTTGCCAAAAACGGCTCGTCCTCAACGTAAAGTATTCTTTTTTGCATGGTGCTATAGTGGGAATTTAAGGGTAAAGGTACAGCCTCCCGATGGGTTATTCTTAACCGCTATTGTTCCCTTGTGATGCGCCATTACCATTGATGCGTAGTTAAGCCCCAACCCATACCCCTTTGTGTTGTGCACGTTATTGGTGGGAACTCTAAAAAACTTATCGAAAACGCGGGGTAGGTACTCGCTGGGGATTCCAATGCCATTATCGGAAACGGAAATGGTTAGCTCGCGCTCGGTACCATCAATAGCAACATTAATCACGGGCTTGCCCAGGTTGTACTTTAAACTATTATCTAACAAGTTTAGAAGAACACCCCTTACATGAAGCCTATCGGCATTAAGCATTGGGTTGCTTAAACTGCACGCCACACTTAACTCGGCGCCACACTGCTCGGCACGGGCGCATAGGGAATCAACAACATCATCAACAAGGTTCTTTACATTAAAGGCCTCAAGGTTTAGCATCTTATTCTTATCAACGGTAGCGCTAGACTGAAGCACCTTATGAATAAGCGTTTCAAGCCGCTCAACCTCGTGAGTTGCTATACCAAGGTACTCCTCGGTCTTGGGAATATTCCCCTTGCTCACAAATCCTCGAAGCGACTCAATAACTACCTTTATTGTTGCAACCGGCGTTTTTAGCTCGTGTGATACATTGCTCACAAACTCAGACCGCATCTCGTTAAGTAGCAGCTGCTTTTTGTATGCCAACAGCGATACAATAAACGAGGTTCCCGTAAGTAGTAACAGCAACAGCACGAATACAATGTTGGGAAGCAGCTCAATGTAAATAGCCCTTTCAACGCCAATAACATCTACACCATACTCATTATTGAGCAACAAGCTATTGAACCTAAAATCGCCATCCATGTTAAGCGATGAGTCCCGACTAGACCAAACGGGTAAAACTCCGTAAGAAGCAACGGCATCGGCAAACCTAGTCTGAAAAACAGCAGTATCAAGGCTGCTACGGAAGGATATTAAGTGAGTACCACTACTATCAACATTAATCTGATTAACAAAGAACTTGATGCTCTTTGCGAGAAAATCGGATACATCATTGGATGCCTCGTCCAAATTCTTTTGCAGTGTTTTAGACCCAACAATAGAATCGGAGTAGGAGAAAGTCATATCGCTATTATTCTTTCCCACAATTTCAATGGATACACGAGATGGCAGGCTGTCTGGCCTCTTATTCAGCGTTACCTCCGATGATTTCTTTACAGTAACGGTTTTACTACTAAAAATAGAATCCAGTAAGTGCTTGTTCTTACCCTTGCTAATAACCGGATCAACCATCCTTTTAATGATGATAGAATCCATCATACTTTGCTCGGCCTCGTTAAATGATCGCGCAATCTCCTTGTGAAGCCTAACCCTCTCCTCGGAATACCGGGCATGCAACCAGTAAAATACAAAGCCAACAAGAAGCAGGTAGCTCAGCAGCATTAGCATGCGAATCTTCAACAATCGCTTTTTGGCATCGCCAGACTTTAACATCACTTTAACGTTATTGATTTTCCTAAAAACTTGCATAAAACCCCTTTAACGTGGGTATTAGCACAGGGTAAAAGTACATACAAAATAGAACCAACGGCCCATTCATTAACCTTAATTAACCTCAATTGGCATGGCATTAACCTACACGCCAGTAAAGCAGAACTACATTTGACTCAAATCATTAACAAATAAAAACAACAATCGACCATGAAAAAACATCTACTTCTTTGCTTTGCAATTGGAGCTTTTGCAAGCAGCTTTGGACAAACCAGCATAACATCGGGTAAAGTTACCTATGAGCAAATTATAAAATTGGACATTAAGCTATCGGGCGAAGCATCGCAACTAGAAAGCATACTACCAAAGGAAAGAAAAAGCAACAAGGAGCTACTCTTTTGTGAGGCCGCATCGCTATACAAAAACGAGGAGTCGTTAAACGATGAAGAGGTTATAAAAGAGACATCAGGAACGGGAAGCATTACCATTAAAATGAAGGAATCCGACGATTTGATTTATACCGATATCAGCAATCAATCAACCATAGAGCAAAGGGAGTTCCTAAACAGGCTATTTCTTGTTGAGTCCGACAAGAACACAGCCAAGTGGAAAGTTACAGGAAACAGCAAAACCATACTAGACATAAACTGCATTGAAGCCGAGCTGGTTGACACAAGCAAAAACCTAAAAGCGTGGTTTGCTCCCACAATAGCTGTATCATCGGGGCCTAATGGGCTAATGGGATTACCAGGGTTAATTCTTGCGGTTGACATAGATAACGGGAAAACAACCATAATAGCAAAGGGGATAGATAGTACGCCCATATCGGCCAAGGAACTTAGTAAGCCTAAAAAAGGGAAGAAAGTTAGTAAGGATGAGTTTGCACAAATTGTAAAGGAGAAAAACGAGGAGCGAGCCAACTCCTCAGGAACCAGCATTGTCATAATGGCGCAATAGCGTAGGTTTTAACCACAACTAACGATATCAACATGATAAAAAATGGACTAATGCTGCTAGCTCTTCTCGTCCCATTTACAGCATGGAGCCAGCTTAGCACACTAAAGGGAGAGGTTATTGACTCCACAGGAGCCCCGCTACCCTATGCAACGGTTACCCTACTCGATCCTTCGGACTCAACCCTACTCCACTATAGCATCACTAATGCTATGGGTGCATTTGAGCTATCAAAGGTGCCAAACGCCAAGTACATTCTACAAATAGCGTTTATTGGTTACCAGACTCAATCGCACGCAATAGAAGTACCGCTTGCTAACCCCAAAAATTACAGTTCCATTGTGCTTAACCCCGTTTCGTTCGATCTTGATGCGGTGCAAGTAAAAGCCGAACGCGTTCCGCTGCTAATAAAAAAGGACACCATAGAGTACAATGCAGCAGCGTTTAAAACAAAACCCGATGCCATTGCCGAAGATCTGCTCCGTAAACTTCCCGGAGTAGAGGTTGACCGTGCAGGCAACGTTAAGGCTATGGGCGAGAATGTGAACAGAGTTCTGGTTGATGGCAAGGAATTCTTTAGTAACGATCCTAAGGTTGCAACCAAAAACCTACCCGCCGAAAGCATAAACAAGGTGCAGGTTTACGATAAAAAGAGCGATGAGTCGGAGCTTCTTGGCATTGACGATAGCGAGTACGACAAAACCATCAACTTTGTTCTAAAAGACGATATGAAACAGGCCATTTTTGGCGATGTTAAAGCAGGTGGCGATGCCCAAAACTACTACCAAGGCAACGCTAAGGTGTACCGATTTACTGAGAAGCACCAATTTGCTGCACTCGGAATGCTTAATAACGTTAACAGACCTGGCTTCTCCTTTCAGGATTATCTGGATTTTAACGGAGGACTAAAAAACCTCATGGGAGGTAATGGCGGAAGTTTAACCTTAAATGCAAGCGATAATCTACCCATAGACTTTGGACAGTCCGTAAATGGATTAATCAAATCTGGTGCTGGTGGTGTAAACTACTCCTATGAACTGGCTAAAAACAACAGATTTAACATTAGCTACATGGTTAACGGGGCAAACAAAAGCATCGATGAAACCATGCACAGCCGTAACTTCACCACAACCGATAACTTTGAGCAAAACGCCAACGAGTTGGGAAGTAACAATAATGCGAATCACCACTTTAACATTGGCTGGCGAAACAAATCGGGCAGTAAGCAGCACTTCATGCTTAACGGTATTGCCACCATATCCAATAGTAGCATGGAGTCTAAAGAATCTAAGCAAAGCTACTCAAACGAAGCGTTGGTAAACTCGCTAAACAGCAACACCAATGGGAACAACAAATCATTGAGTTCTACGGCAGAGGGTTCGTGGCTTAGGAAGCTGTCGGGCAACTGGCAAATGGTTAAGCTAAAAGGAAAGGTTAACTACAACCAAACGCTCAGAAAGAGTGACTGGCACAACCTATCGTTGTTTACTGGTTTCCCATCAGCCGTAGAGGAGATTGCTTATAGCGAGAACAGTACAAGTTTACTAAGCTACCAGGCCGATGTATCTACACTTCGCAAAATGGGCAAGGGATTTTACCTTGAGGCGGAGCTAAACGCCGGTTCGTACAGGGAGAACCTCTCTCGCGAGCAGGGAAACATTACGCCCGCCTACTCACCTATCGATACCCTAAGCCCAAATCTCAAGCAGGATTACGCTTGGGTAAAACCAGCTACAACACTTAAGTACTACACTAAAAATACCAAGCTAAACATTGGCGTTGAGTACGAGCTGGGTGAGCAAAACAACTGGTTAAACGATACAGCCAAAGTAACCAGCACTACAGCCCATTTGCACCCAATGCTATCATGGGATTACGAGTACAGAACTGGACGAAGGCTTTCGCTTAAGTACAACACCAACACGGTAAACCCAACGCCATCACAGCTTATCCCAATAATTAGCAGCAGCAGTCCGCTTGTTACCTATTTTGGCAACAGGAACCTTGAGCCAGAATACCGCCACAGATTACATTTATCGTGGTTTCTTTTCGACCAGTTCTCATTCACCTCTGTATTTACCAATGTTACAGCGGCCTACACAAGGAATAAGATTAACCGCGCGCAAACCATTAGCGATGATCTAAAACAAACCTTTACCCTTGTTAATGTACCCGATGATTACCTTGTAACCGGTGGCGCATCGGTTTCAACGCCTATCCGTTCCCTTGGGATATCAACAAGCGTTAGCATTAACGAAACGTGGAATAGAGGAATCAACTTTGTTAATGGCATACAGAATATCAACACCAGCATAACCCATAAGCTAACCGCAAAAATAAACAACAGAAAAACAGATAAGTGGGATATTGAAATAGGTGGCGACATTAGCCTCACAAACGCAAGGTACTCCATACAAATGCAGCTAAACCGTGAGTACATTAGCTACTCCGCCTTTGGCGAGATACGCTATAAACCATCGGACAACTGGCACTTTAGGCTTACTACCGATATTACAAGCTATAGCGCGCAAAGCTTTACCAAGGATATAACCATTCCCCTTATGGGAGCCGAGGTAAGCTACTACTTCCTAAAGAACAAAAGGGGTGTGCTATCGCTTGAGGGGTACGACCTCCTTAACAAAAACACAGGGATATCAAGGGTAGCTGAGCTCAACTACCTTAGTGAGGTAAACTCAAGCACCATTGGTCGTTACATACTGCTATCGTTTAAGTACAAGCTAAACAGCATGGGCAACGAGAATAGCATCCAGATAAAGAACCGTTAAACAAAAAGGGAAGCCCCACATTACTGGTGCTTCCCTTTTCATTCTAATTAAAAGAATACTTACTCTTCCAAGTAAACATCTATTAGCCCTTCGGGGACTTCCATTGTTATGGTGCGAGTTTCCTCGTCAACCTCCACAATAAAATCATCGGCGGCTGGTATCATAATACTCTTTCCCGATGTGTGAAGCAGCTCAAATACCGTGTTGGTTGAGTACTCCTCAACGGCGGTAATGGTACCTATAACTCCATCGGCCTGGGAGGTAACAGTGTAGCCAACCAACTTATCAAGGGTGAGCTCATCATCCACTTCCACTTCGTTTTCGGGTAGCAATAGCTTTAGGCCAACAAACTCCTCGGCTGCCTCAATGCTGTTTATTTCATCAAACTTAACAATGGCTTTATCCTCCCCTTTAGAACGAACCGACTCCACAAAAAAAGGAACCGGTATCCCCTCAATAAGAAGGAATACCGATTCAAGATCTTGCTGTTCAAAGTAGAAGTCGTTGTTCCAAGAAACCTGGAACTCGCCATTCACACCATGAGTTCTATGAATAAAACCAATCTCTGCGAACTGGTTCTCCATTGAACTAAGCCTCGGTGTTTTCGCCTTCAGCGGCTTCTTCAGCAGCTTCTTCTGCGGCTGGTTGTGCAGCAGCGTCAGCCTCAGCCCTCTTCTTGGCAATTTCTTGTGCGCGAGCTTCGCGAACCTTAGATTCAGCCTCAATACGTTGCTGCATCTCGTCTTTTGCACCTTTAGCTAAAGACTGCTTCTTAGCTTCAATCTTAGATTCTTTCTCTTTAACCCAAGCTTCGAATTTAGCCTCTGCTTGCTCTGCTGTAAGAGCGCCTTTCTTAACGCCCTCAAGTAGATGCTTTTTCATTAAAACACCTTTGTAAGACAAAATTGCCCTAGTGGTGTCAGTAGGTTGTGCGCCTTTTTGTAGCCAGTCCAGTGCTTTCTCGAAGTCTAGATCGATAACAGCAGGATTAGAAACTGGATTATAAGATCCAATCCTTTCAATGTACTTGCCATCTCGTGGCGCCCTACTATCCGCAACAATGATATGGTAAAAAGGAGCCCTTTTCCTACCATGGCGGCTTAGTCTGATTTTTACAGGCATACTAACGCTTTTTATTAAATTTAACCTACAAAATTTGCTCGGCAAAAGTAGCTAATTTCTTTTTATTTACACAGCACAACACTATTTAATTCCGCATTTAATCTTCAACCCCTAATTCTCTAGAGCATAAGCAGAATTAAATCGTACAAGTAGCCCATAAAAAGCGACCCTATAATAATAATTGCAACGTACAGTACAATGGCTTTCCGTTTAAGCATTACCCCTAGTCCTCCTATAACTCCTATGCTTGTTGCTGGCCCTGCAATCATAAAGGCCAACAGCGCACCGCTACTTGCCCCTGCATTCTTAAGCACCTCTAGCAAAGGGAGTATGGTTGCATCGGAAACATACATTGGCAAACCAATAAGGGCAGCCAAAGGTACAGAATAAAAGTGCTCTCCGCTAAAAAGGTTCACAATCCACGATATGGGCACCAGCTCTCTAACCGCATAGGCCAAACCAACAAACAGAATAAAGAGCGGTATAATTTTCACAATTGCGATGGAATACAAAGCGCTTAGTAGCTCATTTACCTTTAGACGCCTCATAATTCCATCGGCTCCATTCTCCAAATCTACGGGAACAGCAATAAAATCCTTGCCGATAGCTCCTTGGGCTGCACTAGAGGAACAACAACTGGTGGCACAACACGCACTCGCACTTTTATCTAACCCAACAACGGATAGGTTCTTCGCACCCGACGCATTTCTTATTCCGCCAAGTTTCTTTTCGGGCAGCACCTTAAACTGTCCGTTTAAAAAACTGGTATGCCTTGCAATAGCCAAAGTAATCCATCCTGCACCCAAACCCAACACAACAGATGCTGTGGCTAGTACCGTTGCAAACTCAACTCCCATAAAGCTGGAAAGTAGCACATATGTATCGGGGCTCATTAGTGGAGACGAAACCAAGAAAGCCATTACTGTACCCCAAGGCATTGTACTAGCATACAACGACAACACAACAGCCATTGTACCACAAGCACAAAGTGGAGTAAAAGCACCAAGCAAAACGCTTCCCAGAATTAAGTACTTTTGCCCTTTTACAAAAAAGGCTTTTGTGCGATCAACATCAATGTAAACCGATATTAGTACTGCAATAAGAATGCTTAGCCCAAGCAATAGGCCATGCGCTTGAAATGTTTGAAGTATATATCCAAACAACCCTGCAAAAAAATCCAAAACCTGCGTTAACATAATCTACCTCCTTGTTTTTCTTGCAAAGTTGCAGAGGTAGCACCATGACTGCATTGATCTAGATCAAGAAATGCCTTTTGACAACTTTCTTCGTATGCGGCTTAGGGTTTCTGGCGTTATTCCTATGTACGAAGCGATGTAGTGCAGCGGAACAGTATTCACAATGCCAGGATTTTCGCTCATAAGGGTTAAATACTTTTCGTGAGCTGATATTGGACCGTTTCGCCAGGAGTTACTATGCATACTTAAAAACTCGTGCTCGGCAATGTATCGACCAACCTTCTCCCAAAAAGGAGAAGCAGCATACAGGTTTTGCAGGCTATCGTGCGATAATAGCACCAAGGTAACCGGCTCAAGGGCTTGCAGTGCCAACGATGAGGGCGATTGTGTAATAAAGCTGGAGGTTGATGTAGCAAAGGAGTTGCTCCCACACAAACAGGTTGTACTCTCCACTCCATCAAAAAGTTTATATCCTCTTATAAACCCCTCGGCCACAAAGGCCAAGTACCTACTTGTTTTACCCAGTTCCACCACAAAATCGCCTTTCTCAACACGCCTTACCTCTATGTATGGCAAGGCTATATCAAAGGTTTCGGGGGCATACCCCGGAACTCCCTTCACAAATTGACGAAACTTATCTATAGCATCGTTAGCATCCATAGGGAACCTCATTTACGCATGCAATATAAATAAATGTTCTGCATAAAATCATCAACACAAATCAATTTTGGCAAGAGGTTTAAAGGTTCTACGCTACGCTTAATTTTTCCCAAAGTTATCAACATCACCCCACCCTTCGCATGCGAATAGCTACATTTGTACCTGACCAAAGTGTTGCCAACCCGCAACGCTTCACACCATATAACTTCATAGATATGAGCAAATTCACCCACCTCCACGTTCACACCCAGTACTCCATTCTCGATGGAGCATCAAACATAAAGAGGCTGGTTGACAAGGCTCGTGCGCTTGGCATGAATGCCCTTGCCGTTACCGATCATGGAAACATGTTTGGCATAAAGGAGTTTGTAAATACCGTTGCCAAGGTTAACGATGCTGCTCTTTCTGAAATAAAAAAGATTAAGGGCGAGATAGACAAAATTAATAAAGCGGAAAGTCCCGAGTCCGATGCCGAAAGTCGCTTGACCGAGCTAAACCAGCAAAAGGCAGAGCAGGAATCCAAACTTTTCAAACCAATTATCGGTTGCGAGGCTTATGTGTCCAAACGTAGCCGTTTCGACAAGAACGACAGGGACGACCGAGGCGGATTTCACCTTATTCTCCTAGCCAAGAACTTAGAGGGATACCACAACCTAACCAAGCTCGTTTCCTACTCGTGGACCGAGGGTTTCTACCAGAAACCGCGCATGGACAAGGAGCTACTCCGCAAGTACAACAAGGGCATCATAGCCTGTTCTGCTTGCTTGGGGGGTGAAATACCCCAAGCCATAATGTTCGATGGAATGGAACGCGCCGAAGAACTAGTGCACGAGTACAAGGAGATTTATGGCGACGATTTCTACCTAGAGGTGATGCTTCACCAATCGGGAGTATATAAAATAGATACCGAGGTGTACGAGAATCAGCTCAAGGTAAACAAATCCATTCTTGAGCTAGCACAAAAAACGGGCACCAAGTGCGTTGCCACCAACGACGTCCACTTTATTAACGCAGAAGATGCTCTTGCGCACGACAGGCTTATCTGCCTTAACACGGGGAAGGATATTGACGATCCCGACCGCATGCGCTACACCTTTCAGGAGTACCTGAAAAGCGAGGATGAGATGCGCGCACTTTTCCCTGAGTGCCCCGAGGCCATTACAAACACCGCCGAAGTAGTTAGTAAGGTTGAGGTTTACAGCCTTAGCAACAACCCCATTATGCCCCACTTCCCGTTACCCGAAGGATTCACTGACGATAACGACTACCTCCGCCACCTAACATACGAGGGCGCATACAAACGCTGGGGCACCGATCTACCCGAAGCAACAAGGGAGCGCGTTGACTTTGAACTTGGCGTTATCGCCAAAATGGGTTATCCCAGCTACTTCCTTATTGTTTGGGACTTTATTAAGGCCGCCCGCGAAATGGGCGTTTCTGTAGGTCCAGGTCGTGGTTCAGCGGCAGGATCGGCCGTGGCATACTGCTTACGTATTACCGATATAGACCCCATTAAGTACGACCTGCTGTTTGAGCGTTTCCTTAACCCCGAGCGTATATCAATGCCCGATATTGATATCGACTTTGATGAGGACGGACGCGAGCAGGTTCTGAAATGGGTTGTTAACAAGTACGGGCAAAAGCGCGTAGCGCACATCATTACCTTTGGTACAATGGCCGCTAAGCTGGCCATTAGGGACGTTGCCCGCGTTCAGAAGCTCCCATTAATGGAGGCCGATAAGCTGGCAAAGCTTGTTCCCGAAAAACCTGGAACTACCCTTGCCAGTGCATTCAAGGAGGTTCCCGAACTGGAGCAGGCCAAGCAATCGGATAACGAGCTAATTAGAAGCACCATTCAGTACGCCGAGGTATTGGAGGGATCGGTAAGGCAAACAGGTGTTCACGCCTGCGGTATCATCATTGGCCGCGACGACCTTGAGGAGTACATCCCCATAAGCACCGCTAAGGATGCCGACCTTTTTGTAACCCAGTACGACGGAAAGCACGTTGAGGATGTTGGCTTGCTTAAGATGGACTTCCTTGGGCTAAAAACGCTGTCCATTATTAAGGATGCCATAGAGTACGCCAAGGAATCCAAGGGTGTTGATATAGATATTGACAACGTACCCCTTGACGACCAAAAAACCTTTGAGCTTTACTCACGCGGCGAAACCACTGCGCTATTCCAGTTCGAGTCGCCCGGTATGAAAAAGTACCTACGCGCCCTACAGCCAAACCGTTTCGAGGATCTTATCGCCATGAACGCCCTGTACCGTCCGGGTCCAATGGAGTACATTCCCCAGTTCATTAATCGTAAGCACGGGCGCGAAGCCATTGAGTACGATATCCCCGAAATGGAAGAGTACCTTAAGGACACCTACGGTATTACCGTTTACCAAGAGCAGGTGATGCTTCTGTCGCAGAGCTTGGCTGGTTTCACCAAGGGACAAGCCGATGCGCTGCGTAAGGCGATGGGTAAGAAGCTTAAAAAGGTGATGGACGAGCTTAAGGAGAAGTTCGTTAAGGGTTGTCAGGAAAGAGGACACGATGTTAAGAAGGTTGAAAAGGTTTGGAACGACTGGGAGGCATTTGCTCAGTACGCATTCAACAAGTCGCACTCTACCTGCTACGCCTACGTATCGTACCAAACCGCATACTTAAAAGCCCACTTCCCCAGCGAGTTTATGGCGGCTGTACTTAGCCGTAACCTCTCCGATATAAAGAAGATCACCATCTTTATGGACGAGTGCAAGCGAATGGGGATGCAGGTACTTGGGCCAAACGTTAACGAGAGCAACTATAAGTTTAAGGTTCACCCCAACGGCGATGTTCGCTTTGGACTTGGTGCCGTTAAGGGTGTTGGCGAGGCTGCTGTGGCAAACATTGTTGAGGTTAGAAAGCAGGGCGGTAAGTTCAAAGATATCTTTGATTTTGTTGAGCGCGTTAACCTACAGTCCGTTAACAAAAAGAACATAGAAGCGTTAGTACTAGCTGGTGCCTTTGACGAGCTAGCCTCGTACAAGCGCGCTCAGTATTTTGCTGCCGACAGCAAAGGCACTACATTTATTGAGGCGCTAATTAGGTACGGTTCTAAATCGCAAACAGAGAAAAACAACAGCCAGCAATCGCTATTTGGACTCGACAATGGCTTCGACATACAAAAGCCAGAGCCTGTAAATGTTGAGGAGTGGTCCAAACTGGAGAAGCTAAACAAGGAGAAAGATCTTATAGGAATTTACCTATCGGCTCACCCACTAGACGACTATAGGCTAGAAATAGAAAACTTCGCCAACGTTTCGTGTGCAGAGCTAAAAGATTTGGAATCGCTAAAAGGGCGTGAGCTAGCAGTAGCCGGCATGGTAACCGCTTCGCGCATAGCCCCAACCAAAACGGGTAAGTATTACGGTAGGCTAACCATTGAGGACTATAGCGATTCCTATGAACTGGTTATGTTTGGGAAGGACTTTGAGGAGTACCGCAAGTTCTTTTACGATGGGTACTCCCTCCTAATAAAGGGAAGTGTTCAGCCAAGAATGTTCAACCAGGAAGAACTTGAGTTTAAGGTTAAGAATATACTTTTCCTATCCGATGTAAAGGAAAATCTTATTAAGAAGCTCACCATAAACGTTGGGCTAAACGAAATTGACGAAACTTTTGTTGATGAGATAAAAAGCATCTCAGAAAGCAACAAGGGAGGAAAAGTAACCCTTTCGCTTCGCATTATCGATCATGAAAGTCGTATCAACATGGAAATGTTCTCCAGAAGCTACAAAATAAACCTTACACCCGAAGTTGTTAGCTTCCTCAAGAAATCGGAGCTCAACTACAAAGTTTCATAGCACGGGAAACATTTTGAGTACAAATACGTTTTTTTAGTAATTTTACGATTAATAACTAAACAGATTAAATCATGGCATTAGCAATTAACGACTCTAACTTCGAAGAGGTTGTACTAAAGTCAGACAAGCCAGTTGTGCTAGACTTCTGGGCAGAATGGTGTGGACCTTGCCGCATGGTTGCTCCTATTATCGACCAAATGGCCGAGGAATACAAAGACAAAGCAGTAATTGGAAAAGTTGACGTTGATAGCAACCCTGGTATCTCTGCTCGTTTTGGTATTCGTAACATCCCAACCGTTCTTTTCTTTAAAAACGGAGAAGTTGTTGATAAACAAGTAGGTGCTGTTCCAAAAAGCAATTTCGTAGCAAAGCTTGAGGCCATTCTTTAATAAATTGGGCTACAACATACAAGAGACTGTCCAATAGCATTGGGCAGTTTCTTTTTTGGAAAACGATTAACGTGAAACGTAAATCGTGAATCGTTAAAAACTTGCACCTCACCTTGGGGGACCCCATCCCGATAATTAACGAAACTAAAAACCCACAACTAAACACCAAATTCCAATCTCCATGCGTATATGTGTATTCTGCGCGTCGAGCGCAAAGGTTGATAAAGCATACTTTGATGCTACCATGCGGCTTGCCGAAATACTTGCCAAACAAAATCACACCATTGTTTACGGTGGAGGTTCTGCTGGACTAATGGGCTGCCTTGCCGACACAGCGTTACTGCATGGTGGCGATGTAGAGGGCATTCTACCCAGATTCATGGATAAGGTGGAATGGGGTCACAAGGGGATTAGCCGCATGATTCTAGTTGAAGATATGCGCGAGCGCAAAAAGTTGCTCACAGAGAATGTTGATGCCGTTGTAACCCTCCCTGGTGGCTGCGGAACCCTTGAAGAGCTTATGGAGGTTTTCACCCTTAAGCGCTTAGGCAAATTCACCAAGCCCATAATTGTGCTTAACACCAAGGATTACTACAAACACCTTAACCTGCTTGTTGAGCAGATGATAAGCGAGCATTTTCTTAGGCAGGAGCACCGCCAAATATGGCAACTGGTTAACGAACCCGAAGACATACTCCCTGCAATAACCAATGCGCCCAAATGGGACTCATCGGCAATAAACTTTGCTGCAGTGTAAAACAAAGCTTCTGCCATTACGTACAAGCAGCCAGAGGAACAAATGCGCTAATGCACCAATACGGAGAGAACACCTTACATGAACCAGCATAAGCCATCGTTATTGCAAAGCATAAAAGTAAAAAAGTCATACCTAGTGCTCTTTTCCGGGTTAGTGTGGACAGGTGTAGGCATTATGCTTAACACCCATGCGTTTAAATGGCTAGCATCCTACAACGGTAAATACACTGTTGTTTTTGCGTTGGTTGGTGTGGTAATTGCCCTATTGGCTCATCATCTTGGCTTTTTGCGCATTGTTGACAAAAACCTGGGCCGCATAAAGGAGATGGAAAACGACAAAGCAAGCCCATTTGCCTTTATGCCAGTAAAAAGTTACTTTATGGTTATTCTAATGATTGGTATGGGAATAATCCTACGTAACTACTCCCCCATTGCCAAGGAACACCTAGCTATGGTTTACATTGCTATGGGTGGGGCACTTTTCCTCTCTAGCATAAGGTACTACAGAATACTTATTCAGTGTATTAGGAGCAAGAGGCAAAAGATTGGAACAGATTGGTGCCAATCTTTAAAGTAGGATATCTCTATGTTTTATTTAGGAATTCTTAGATTACTGCTATCATGAACTCCCATTTTTCTTGAAAGAGATTCATACAATATAACAAAATCCACCTCCACAATTTTTTTGAGATTCTCCAGACTATTAATTTCAGCACAACTCAGTTTTAGTGTTTCACTCATATGAAGATGCAAGTCATTCCTCATATTATTTATATCCTTAAGATACTCTATAGTAAAAGGATCTACATTATAGTATTTTGAATACTCCTTATTTTCAAGCAACAAACTATAATTTAACGTTTTTAGGTTTACATCAGAGTTTTTATAATCTTTTGGAATTACCACAAGTTTAGTTTCAATCGGTACATCCCTTTGTTTTTTATTTAACTCAGGTTGTCTTTGTCTGTTAATCTCATGAATCAGGAATCCATTCTGAAGCAGTTTTGCTTTAAAATAATTCTCAAAAGAGATACATATTAGGATATAATCTATTAAAGAATTAGTAATAATTTCTGAATTTACTCTTAGAAATTCATTTGTTTTTTGCGATTCTTTATACTGCCCTGTTTTTACAAAAATAGAAAGCAAATCAAGTTTTTTAATCTTGAAAGCCCTAAAGAAACTAGCATAACTAAATTTCACCAAGTTTATTGTAAACAGGTCTCTAACAAATTCATCTTGGTAAGCCTTGTGCGGATGAAAATCACTCGCAGATGGACAGTTTAGATTATTCAATCGTTTCAACTTCTACATCGTTAATCTTATCATACAAACAAGGACATAAACACACCCACAACCTCCTACTTATTCCTGTACGTAAACAGCTTGCTATCCCCAATCTCATCGTAGGAATAAAGTTCACCAGTTAGGTTTGGGGCTTTAACTCCATCGCCAAAGAAGGTGTTACCAACAAAAACGCGCGACTCGTCCCAAAGGTTTTTCCGTACAAAGTTGTTAATAAGCGCTGCGCCACCCTCAACAATAACAGAGAGCACGCCACGCTGGTATAGTTCAGTAAGCACCTGTTGTTCTATGCTTTTAGCAAAATCTATAGTAAGTAGTTCTAGCTCTGGAATGGATTGCAGCTCTGGCTTTCGTTGCGATGCACTTGCATTGTTCCCCATAAACACCAATGTGGGAACAGAACCATCGTAAACACTTGAACTTGCGGGCAACCGCAACTTGCGGTCTAGCACAACGCGCAAAGGGCTACTTCCGCTCCAATCGCGTACATTAAGCTTGGGATTATCCTTCTCAACAGTATTTGTGCCCACCATAATTGCCTGCTCATCGCTACGCCACTTATGCACCAACCTGCGCGAGAGCTCATTGGTAATCCATATTGGGGCAATAGGGTCGCCCTCTTTACGTATGGCATCAATATAGCCATCGAGGGTTTGCGCCCACTTAAGAATTACGTATGGTCTCTTTTGAATATGAAAGGTGTAAAAACGACGATTTAGCTCAAGAGCCTCCTGCTCCAGCACGCCAACTGTAACATCGCGACCAGCTTTTCGGAGCGCATCAACGCCTCTACCAGCAACTAGCGGATTAGGATCGGTTGAGGCAACCACCACCCTAGGAATGCGCATGTCCTTTATTAAATCGGCACAAGGAGGTGTTTTCCCAAAATGAGAACAAGGCTCAAGGTTAACGTAAATGGTTGATTCGGGAAGCAGGCTCTTATCCTTAACCGCCGCAATGGCGTTTACTTCGGCATGAGCCTGTCCATGCT
The DNA here is from genome assembly GCA_002412705.1 of Bacteroidales bacterium UBA5206. Lineage (GTDB taxonomy): Bacteria > Bacteroidota > Bacteroidia > Bacteroidales > Tenuifilaceae > UBA5206. The sequence continues at coordinate 22,846 of DHVO01000119.1, forward strand.
TAATGTGATACCCCTCGCCTATAATTTTCCCGTCATGAACAACAACAGCTCCCACCATTGGATTTGGCGATACACTACCCTCGCCACATCGGGCAAGTTCTAAACACCTAGCCATGAAAATCTCATCAATACGCTGTCTGTCCATAATGTTTGTAAATTTGCAGAAACAAAAACTACTATAAATGCCAAATACTGGAGCACTAAATCTTCTAAACCAAATGGTAAAAGAGCTAAACGGGCACTACAGCTCCGAAGAGCTGCAATCGTTTAAGCGAATAATTGCCGAAGATTTGTTCTGTGCTCCGCTACACCAAATACTTCTTAATCCGAGTTGGCCTGTAACTACAGAACAGTACGAAAAAGCAAGCACTCTGGTTACGGAGCTAAAGTTACAAAAGCCCATTCAATATGCTCTGGGTAAGGCACATTTTTTTGGATTAGAATTTACCGTTAACCCCAGCGTGCTTATCCCTCGTCCCGAGACCGAGGAACTTGTGGATTGGATACTGAGCGACTCCCCATCGGCTAGCACCATTATGGACATTTGTTCTGGTAGCGGTTGCATTGCTGTAGCGTTAGCTAAAAACCTTAACCAAGCAACTGTTAGCGCCATAGACATTTCGGCCGATGCGCTTAGTGTAGCCAAAACCAATGCAGCCAGTAATGGTGTTGCAGTGAGCTTTGCCCAAATGGATGCACTAACACTGTACAGAGAACTTAGCACTCCACCCTTTTTTGATGTTATTGTGAGCAACCCGCCCTACGTTAGGGATAGCGAAAAGCAGCAGATGCACTCCAATGTTTTGGACTACGAACCACACCTAGCGCTTTTTGTCCCCGATACCAATCCGCTGCTATTCTATAGCGCCATTGCCAAAGCGGCAGCCCATCTGCTTGCCCATGGAGGCAAGGTGTACTGCGAAATAAACGAGGCACTGGGAAAGGAAACAGCCCAATGTTTTGCCACCGAAGGGCTACAAAATATCAGCATAAAAAAGGATATTCACGGCAAGGACAGAATGATTTGCGCCACCAAACCAGCACACAATGGAGAGTAGCACACCCAAAAAATTTGACTTTAAAAAGGCGCTAGGCAGGGCGCAAGCTCTTTGTAGCCGACAGGAGAAAAGTCCAGGCGACATACGTACCAAGCTACAAAGTTGGGGTGCCGAGCCAAGCGATATCAGCAAAATAATTGAAAGCCTTACTACCGATGGATTTTTGAACGAGGAGCGATTTGCGCGCAGCTATGCCAACGATAAGGCTCGCTTTAATCGCTGGGGTCCTGTAAAGATTAGGATGATGCTAGCCGCCAAGGGCATTAGTAACGATGTAATAAACGAAACGCTGGAGGGCATTACCGATAGCTTTTCTACCGAGCAGCTTCAACATCTTATCGCACAAAAAGCCAAAACCACAAAGCACAACACCGTAATGGAGCTCAAGATGAAACTGGTTCGCTTTGTGGTTTCAAGAGGATACAACACCTCCACTGCATTTAAAGAGGTGGATAAATTCCTTAGTTCCAAGTAATTTTATACTCTGTTACCCCTTGGTTTTTGGTGAGCGACTTAACTATATCAACCTTAACGTCTTTACAGCCCGATATCTCTAAAGCGCGCTCCATCCATCCAGCAATTCGGTACTCAATTACATCGTGGGGCTGAGCAAACTTGGTGATTACTACGCTTACCGACTTGTCGGTTCTATTGGCCGTAGTAATCTCTGAGGGCTGATAGTAAGCGGCAAAAATTCGGCTTGTACGCTCTATTATATGACCAGGCGAGCTAAGCTTTACGTAAACCTTGTATATACCAGTTAGCGCAACATCGGCACTGTAGCGACCGCTAAGCCATGCCCCTTTTTTTGAATCATTATAGAACATATCGCCCAAAGCCTTTGTTGGCACAATGGCGCCATCGTGAATGGGGTACCAGTCGGGAGTAGAAACGCCCGTTAGAAAAATTCTACGCGACTTATCGGGCAGCGAGTTTAACCATAGAGTGTACTTCTCGGGGAAGTTCGTTTTAACAAAGTCGCAAATGGACTTAACGGCTGTTCCTTTTACCTCCATACATCATAATATTTTTGTGTTTCACATAATCCCAAATCAAAATCCTTACTGAAATTACAACCATTAGCGATGCCCACAAATAGCAGTTGTAAACTTTTACATTGAACGGTTGTTTTATTACACTAATAATTGATATAAAGGCTTTAACAGCATAACAAAAGCTAAAACAGCGCTCATTTGTCCTGTTTAACGCTATTAGTAAAAATAAAAGAGTACCTTGCCACCTGATTTTATGCGGCAAAAGACCTGACAGGATAATTCTTACAACAGGTACACACCTGATAAACAAACCCTTCAGACATTTAAGCCCAAATTCATTTTTAAACGAACGATTGAATGAGCGTTTTACAACTTCACACATTTCACATACCCGTAATGGGTATAGGCTACACCATGGATAGCCCTGTAAAGGTTGCCCACCTAGGGATAACCTCTGTTGTGTCGTTACTTGACGACATGCTAATGGAGAAGCTGAGAGAATTCCATAGTAAGCAAATGGGAATCTCTTTTCAAAGCATTAGCAACAAAGTTGAGGACTTTAGAGCCGAGCGTATTACAGCCTTTTTAAACCTAATGGATAGCATGGTTAAAGAAAAGGTTGACGAGATGAAGAGCGCAATTGCTACTAAAAAAGAGGAGTTAGATAAGTACTTTGATATGCTTCCTGATGCATCGGCAATAAAGCAGAGGTTTAACGAACTTAAGCAGCACGCTACGCTAAAGGAGCTTAAGCAATGGTTGCAGAGCAATATTCACCCTGGCGATATTGATGTTAATATCATGACCAAAATCGACAAGGAGAACTACAACAGCAATAACGAGAAGCTTCCCATTGAGTACAACGATGCACATGCAGCCATAAGAGGCTTTGCTAAAAGTACGCTTGAGTCGGCGGTAGTACTATCGGCAGGCATGAGCCCAAAGCTATACAGCTACATAGAGAAGTGGGACGATTTTTACCCCAACGCCAAAGGCATCATCAAAAAAAGAGTAACCATTAAGGTAAGCGATTTTCGCTCGGCAATGGTTCAAGGGAAGTTCCTTGCCAATAAAGGCATCTGGGTATCGGAGTTTAGAGTTGAGTCGGGGCTAAACTGCGGTGGTCATGCTTTTGCAACACAAGGTAACCTACTGGGACCCATACTCGAGGAATTTAGGGCTAACCGCGAAGTGCTAACCAATAGCATGTTCGAAGCCCTAACCAAAGCGCTAAAAAGTAAAGAAAGGGAGTGCCCTACATCGCCTCCTCAGCTAAAAATTACGGCACAGGGAGGCGTTGGTACCGCAGAGGAACACCAGTTTCTGTTAAGCCATTACGGAATGGACTCCATTGGCTGGGGCTCGCCGTTCCTTCTTGTTCCCGAGGCGGTTAGCATTGACGATGAAACCATAGATAGACTTGCGAAAGCGCAGGAAAAAGACCTGTTCCTTAGCAATATATCGCCCCTTGGAGTTCCCTTTAACAACCTGCGTGGCAACACAAAGGACGATGAGAAGCAGCGCCTTATAGACCTTAACAAACCTGGAAGCCCATGCATTAAGCAGTACTGCATGCTTAATAGCGAATTTACAGAGAAGCCCATTTGCACAGCATCGAGGCAGTTCCAACGAAATAAAATAGAGCAGCTAAAACAGCAGCTACCCCAAGGGGACTTGCTAAACAAGGAGATAGCGAAGGTTACCGACAAATCGTGCATTTGCGTTGGACTTGGCACTGCTGCACTAAAAGCGTACGATCTGGATACTAAAGCCGAAGGCGCAGGCGTTTCCATTTGCCCTGGGCCAAATATGGCCTACTTTAACGAGAAGGTTTCCCTAAAACAGATGGTTGATCATATTTATGGTAGAACCAATATCATTAAACGGAAAGATAGGCCAAACCTATTTATAAAGGAACTTGGGCTCTACCTAAATCATATTGCTGAAAAGGTTGAAAATGCAGATGAAACCGACACCAAGCAAATGGATTACATTGATAAGTTTATTGGCAACCTTACCGATGGGATTGAGTACTACAAGCAGCTCTTTAGCCAAAAGTTTAAGGAGTTAAACATCAACAAGGAGGATACCTTAATCGCTTTGCGCTCCATGGAAAAGCAACTGGAACAAACCGCTACAAGGTTTAGGGAAATGATGCTTCAGCCAGCATAAACCAAAGAAGAATAATACAGAAACGCTCCGCAGCTGGAATACACTGCGGAGCGTTTTATTTTTTGTACCTTAAGTTACTCGCTTCGTATAGATTAAACAAAAAACGCTTTAGTACAACCCAACAGTTGCTGTGCAAAGGGCTTAATCAACTAGCCCAGCAACAGAGCTGCGCCAATCGCCACGAAACACACCACCGTGATAACAAACAACGGTATCTACATCAAGATGAAGTAATCGGCGTAGGGACTCCTTTGCTTGCTCCATGCTCAGGGTGTACTGCGGGTTAGCAATTGCCAATTGGCCACCTTCCACAACTAAAGCATCGCCAGCAATAAGTGTTTTGCAACTCTTTACGTAAAGTGAAATATGACCCGGCATATGGCCAGGCGTTTCAACGGTAACCACATCACCTAAAGCATCAACACAGTCACCATCTGCTACTGCAACATCTACATCTACAGACTCAATAGACTCTAGCATTTGCTGAAAAGCGAGAGCCTGTGGCTTATCTGTATCGGGAATACTGCTAAATATAGACTCGGCCTGCTGTAGGCGCAACGAGCGCTGCTTGCCCGACACATAATTGGCATCAGCGGCTGAGGTTACAACAGCAACCTGAGGGTAATTACGCTTTAGAGCGGCCAAGGAGCCCATATGGTCATAATCGTGGTGGGTTATCACCACTTTAGACAATTCACTCAAGGCAACGCCTGCCCTACTAGCCGCATCAATCAAAAGTTCTAGCTGATTTGGGTAACAAGCATCAACAAGAATTACCTCGTTACCAGATATTATTGCTGTTGGATAAATAGCATGTTCGCTTCCCCCAAAGCTGAATGAGACCAGCAAGGGAAGTACGACTGATTTATTATGGTTTACAGCTAATCCCATATTCCGTTACAATCGGTTAGAATTACAGGTACACCATCGGTAACCAGAATGGAGTGCTCATGCTGAGCAACAAAGCCACCCTTATCGCCTACTAGTGTCCAGCCATCGGGTAGCGTATCGGCAAAAATGGATTGGGTTGAGATAAACGTCTCAATGGCCACCACAGAGTTTTTGCGGAACCGTCCTGTGTTGGACTTATCGTACCAATTGGGAATCTCCTCGGGCTCCTCATGTAAGCTATGGCCAACGCCATGCCCCGTTAGGTTCCGAATAACCTTATATCCCCTACGCTTTGCCTCCGTCTCAATTAGCCTACCAATATCGGCTATGCGAACGCCTCCCTTAATGTTTTGTAGGGCTGCACGTAGAATTTCCTTTGATGCGTTAACCAACGGCAACAGATTCTGTGTATCGGCACCCAGAATGAATGAGCCGCCATTATCGGACCAGTAGCCGTTAAGCTCTGCGGATACATCGATGTTCACCAAATCGCCCTCCTTAAGCACTGTGTGCTCTGAGGGTATGCCGTGCGCCATCTCGTGGTTTACGCTAATGCAGGTCCACCCCGGAAATCCGTAGGTTAGCTTTGGTGCCGATTTGGCTCCATACTGCGTTAGCAAAGCACCGCCAAACTCATCGAGCTCTTTGGTTGACATTCCCGGCTTAGCGTATTCCCGCATCTGCTTAAGCGTTTCGCCAACAATCTGGCTAATTTGCTGCATGCACCGCAGGTCTATATCGTTGGTTATTGACATCTTGTTATTTTTTCATAGAAAACAGATTAAAGTGCTATCTGTTTAACGGGCAAGCGCTATTTATTACGCTCAAGCTCCCTAAGGTTCTCCATTTTTTTCTTCTCAAGGAAGTACTTTATACCCCCCAAGTGCTCCTTAACCTGCTTGTTTCCAAACTCGTAAACCTTATCAACCAAACCGTCAAGGAAATCACGGTCGTGCGATACCAGAATAAGCGT
>DHVO01000119.1:28948-31340 GCA_002412705.1 Bacteroidales bacterium UBA5206
TTTACCGGCTCAAGTAGCAGCTTTATCATAGCCAAGCGGGTACGCTCGCCACCCGATAGCACTTTCACCTTTTTGGTAGAGTTATCGCCGCCAAACATAAAGGCACCCAGAATATCCTTGATTTTTGAACGGATATCGCCCTTGGCCACATCATCGATGGTTTGGAATACGGTTAGTTCCTCATCTAGCAACGAGGCCTGATTCTGCGCAAAGTAGCCTATCTGCACGTTATGGCCAAGTGAGAGGCTGCCCTCAAAATCAATCTCGCCCATAATGCTTTTAACAAGGGTTGATTTTCCCTCGCCGTTCTTACCCACAAAGGCAACGCGCTCGCCCCTGTTTATGGTTAGGCTTACGTTGCGGTAAACCAAGTGCTCATCGTAGCTCTTCGATACGCCCGCCACATTAACGGCAAAGGTACCCATGCGTGGCGATGGTGGAAACTTAAGCCTTAGCGCCGATGTATCCTCCTCGTCAACCTCAAGTATATCTAGCTTCTCCAGCATCTTTACACGCGACTGCACCTGAAGAGTTTTGGAGTAGGTCCCCTTGAAACGCTCAATAAACTCCTGTGTATCGGCAATCATCTTTTGCTGCTCATCGTAGGCCTTTTGCTGTTGCTCCCTGCGCTCGCGCCTTAGTTCAAGATACTTGGTGTAGTTTACCTTATAGTCGTAAATGCGCCCCATGGTAACCTCAATGGTGCGGGTGGTAATATTATCAATAAAAGCACGGTCGTGGGAGATTACAATTACCGCCTTTGCGCTGTTTATTAGGAACTCCTCAAGCCACTGAATAGATTCAATATCCATGTGGTTGGTGGGCTCATCAAGCAGAATAAGGTCGGGCTTTTGAAGTAGGATTTTAGCCAGCTCTATGCGCATACGCCATCCGCCGCTGTACTCGGAAGTAGGGCGCGAAAAGTCGTCGCGGGTAAAGCCCAAGCCCAGTAGGATTTTCTCCACCTCGGCCGCAAAGTTAGTCTCCTCAATGGAGTAGTACTTCTCGCTAAGCGCCGACACATCCTCAATGAGCTTATAGTAGCTCTCCGACTCAAAATCGGTACGCGTGGCCAGCTCATTGTTCATGGCCTCTATTTGGCGCTCCATCTCAAAGATATGGGCAAAGGCCTGCGATGTTTCCTCAAAAACGGTTCTATTATCCTCTGTTAGCAAATGCTGAGGAAGATAGGCAATTACAGCATCCTTAGGGGCAGTTACCCTTCCACCAGTGGCAGTGCGAACCCCTGCAATAATTTTGAGGAGGGTTGATTTCCCTGCCCCATTCTTACCCATTAGCGCTATGCGATCCTTCTCGTTAATAGCAAAAGAGATATCCTTAAAAAGAGTTGTCCCCCCAAACTCAACTGTAAGCCCGTCTACTGAAATCATTATACCATTTTAAAATTGAGGGGCAAAGATAGCAAGAAGAAGGTAGATTTTAGAGCATTGGCATAACTTGAAATAAAAGTGGCGAGCCGTTTTCGCTGCTCGCCACTCCTGCTATGATAATGCGCTTGGTTAATCTTTCTTAACGTTCTTAAGCAAAGCCTCGCGGATTAAGCGCCGCAGCTCAAGCTGCTTGTTCTGTACCATCCCCCTTGATGCTGGGCGGGACATATCTGCGTACTTGCACTTGGCTGGTCTAAACTTAAGATTATCCATTGTACCCGAGATATCTAGGCCCAGCTTTATCGGCAGAGGGCTATCTATTAACGATACATGGTAGTTAAAGCTCATATCGAGGTTATGCCTACCCTCAACCACAGCCTTGTACTTATCCATTACTATTAGGAATGGGTAAATATCAATCTCCTGTTTAAAGATTGTGAACTCAGCCGATAGGCTATCAACCCTATTCTCGGTTTTCTTATCGAACCTAAGCGTTTTGGCTATTTCGGTAAACGTTTCGCCATCCATAAGCACCAAGTCGTTGCCCTTAATGGACGATGCTCCCCTGAGAGTAGATTTCTTTGGGTTGTATAACGAGTCGGTGTAGGTCTCAACGGCTATGTGAAACTCCCCTTTACCCTTGAACGAGCGAAGCATAGGCATAATGGAATCAACCTGCGGTATCATCTGGAGCAACCGCTCAATCTCAATGTTGAGCATGTGGTAATCGAGCCCCAGAAACAGATGGTTCTTACGTGGAGTCTCATACATTGCCGTAAGCTGCATGCGGGCAGCAGGTGTAGTAAACCTAAAGCCATCGAGCACCAAAAGGCCATCCTTAACGCGCAGCTCGCCCTTTATGTCCTTGGCAGTCTCCTCGCCCATGGTAGCCTCGGTGATATTTGCCTGCAGCAAGAAATCAACTCCCTTAGGAACCATGTAAGGGCCAGCAAGAACGGTGTCGGCAGGCTCTTCATCCGTTTCGCCAATACCACTGGTGA
>DHVO01000031.1 GCA_002412705.1 Bacteroidales bacterium UBA5206
TTCCTCAATAATCTCGCTCAACGAGCGGTTATCGTTAATCATAAACTGCTCGCGATTCAGGTTCTGCTCCTCATTCTTAGTTTGGGAGTACGAGCCAAGCTCAAGCTTTGTTCCGCCATCAATTTGCGATACGCCAAACTGAATTACCTGACGGCGCACAGCAATAGACTCACGGGCAGTAAGTATCATACCAGTATAAGGAACTGCAAGCCTAAGTATGGCGACCAGTTTTACAAAATCGTCATCGTTAACCATATACTCCGCAGGAGTATTAACCGATGATGCATCCTTAATACGTGGGAACGATATGGTGTGTGGCCCCACGTTGTAACACGCCTCTAGGTGATTGGTGTGGCGCACTAGGGCTAGCACCTCGTAGCGCCAGTCGTAAAGGCCAAACAGCGCACCAATACCCACATCGTCAAGTCCGGCCTCCTGTGCCCTATCTAGTGAGGTTAGGCGCCAGTTAAAATCCTTCTTCTTTCCCGATAGGTGGTAATTGGTATAAACCTCAGGATGGTAGGTCTCCTGAAAAACCTGATAGGTTCCAATGCCCGACTCCTTAACTATTCTAAAGCCCTCAATATCTAGCGGAGCGGCATTGATATTCACCCTGCGTATCTCACCATTGCCCTTTTTCACCCCATAAACCAAGCGAACATTATCGGCAATAAACTCTGGTGAGTAGTCCTTATGCTCACCGTAAACAAGAATTAGGCGCTTTTGTCCATTATCCTCAAGTGCCTCAACCTCCTTAACCAGCTCCTCATCGGCAAGGGTCATGCGCACCGCATCCTTGTTGCTGGTTCTAAAACCGCAGTAGGTGCAGTTATTGGTGCACTTGTTACCAATGTAAAGCGGAGCAAAAAGCACAATACGATTCCCGTAAACCTTCTCCTTTAGGGTACGTGCACCTTGTAGAATCTCCTCAACCAGTTCAGGATCGGTTGTGTTAACCAGCACCGCTGTTTCCTCTAGGTTTAAACGCTCCTTGTTAAGCGATTTGGCTATGATTGCACGGACCCTCTCCCTTGTTGGCTTGGCACTACTGATGTAATCCCAAATCTCCTGAGGATCGATAAACGGTTGCATTGGCTCATCGGCAATGCGATACTTTTCTGGAGTGAATTTCATGGCTCTGTTTTTTGTTGATGATTGGTAACAAACAGCACTCAAACCTATTGGCCTGCATTGCTTGAAATCAACCAGTATCAGTTAAAAATCAATTTTTACTTTTATAAAGATGTTGCGACCCGCCTCTTGGCTTATTGCACCACGATTGGTTGCAAGGTGGTTACGATAGGCTCTATCGCCAATATTCTCAATCCCGCCAAACAGCTGGGCTTTGGCAAATTTTAGGTTGATGCTTGACGAGCGCACCGTAAAATCGTAACGCGCATAGCCGCTAGTCTCCTTCTCGCCTGTTGCCACCTTGGTTTGGTTGGCAGCACCAACGGCTACCAGCTCCACACCAAAATACTTTGGCAAGGTGTACCTAACACCAATACGCCCATTCATGGGAGGTATAAGCGGTAGGTTGGTATCACTCTCAGTATCCTCGCCCCTAACGTACGCACCAGCACCAAAAAGCACAAGGTTATGGTACACGTTATACTGAAAACCAAGGTCGAAGCCATAAAGCAACGCCTTGCTAACGTTAGCGTTTATAAATGCGGCGATAGTATCGGTTGTTCCTGCATTAGCACCAGTGTTAAGTGTGTAAATAAACTCACCGGGAGCCTCAACTATCATATCCGATATCCAATTTGAGAATAAATTAACGGTGAAGCTAAAACGGGGCTTCCATACGCGGAAACCAAGGTCTAGGGCATAGCCCTTTTCTGGGTTGAGCTCTGGGTCGCCCAACCTAACAAAGTTGCCAAGGTCTATATACTTAAAGCGCTCCTCAAGCGATGGTGCACGGAACGAACGACCAGCGCTTAAACTCAAGTCCATATCGCTGGTAAGCGAGTAAATGGCACCCACATTGGCACTCCACGAGAAATCGTTCACCGCTCCCTCCTCAAAAGTGATTCGCTGGTTGGGAGGTGTATCATTCCTTACGCCATTCACAATTAGGTAGTCGATATCGTAAGCCCTAGCGTTCTCAACCCGTATAGCATCAAACCTACCGCCAATGGTTAGCTTAAGACGATTATCCATTAGCCTAAACTCATCCTGAACAAAAAGGCCTGCGCTACCAAATGTCGATTCTGGGTTTGGGGTTTCGCCCCTAACCATATTGTTGGTTTTAACAATATCACCATTGGTATTTAGGATATCAACCTTAATGTACTTTTCCCTCTGGGTGGTTAGCTTGCGCTGCCACGCATCGATACCCGCAATTAGGTTATGCCCATTGGCAAAGTTCCAGTTTGACTGTACCTGTACGCTATGCGTGTTATGCTCGCCCGTTGGGGTAAAAAGCTGCGGTGTAACTATTTGGGTTGGGGTTGTGGTTACGGTGTTGGGCTTTAGCTCCACATCGCGCAGAATGTACTGATTAAAGTACTTAACGCTAAGTGAGGTTAATGCCTCCGATAGGTTCTGAAACTCATACGAGGCAGAGAATAGCCTGCGGTCGATATTAGTATAGGTTGCCTCAGCAGGGCCAGGAAACACAGCCCCGCCGGGTATTCCCACATCGTTGGCGCTGTACTGCTGGAAGCTTAGCTTCACCACCTGATTGGCAAAGGGCTTTGCTCCCACCGATGCAGATAGGTTACCTCCCTCAAACTGGCTATTGGGCAGCGTACCGCTAGGCGTTTTAAGGTTAGAAGCATCGTACATTGAGCCGCTTACGCGAGCATACCAACGCTCGGCACCCGAGTTAAGAGTGAGCTTGCGAGTAAACAGCTCGTTTACTGTGCTATATCCGCTGTTTACGCCACCACCAAAGTAGAACTTGGAACCAAAGTAACCATCGCGGGTAATAACATTAACAATACCACCCATGGCACCAGTACCATAAAGCGATGAGGTTGCACCCTTTACCACCTCAATACGCTCAACATCGTCGGGGTCAACCATAGAAAGACCTGCCGTTAGGTCGGTAGCAGTTTCAACCCTGTTGCCATCAACAAGGGTAACCAAGCGCTGCTCGCCCATTCCCCTAACGTTTACGCTGGTTGACCAAACGCCATCGCCGCTAAGGCTAAGCCCAGGCTCATTCTGCAAAACGTTGGAAATGGTTACTGCCGATGAGGCGTCAATCTGCGTGCGCCCCACAATAGCCATGGGTGCAGCCACCTCTTTTAGCTTCTGGTTTACGCGTAGGCTCGATACCACCACCTCGCCAAGGGGAATAACCTGCTCCGATAGTAATATGGACAAATCCATATCAGCAGAAACTGTAATAGATTTTGAGTAGCCATTATACCCCACAGAGCTTAGCACAAGCGTGTAACTGCCATGCGGAATAGCGCTAAAGGCAAATGTACCCTGCAACGAGGTAACGGTTGAGTAGGTTTTGCCGCCCACCAGCTGCACGTTTACGGCGCTAAGCTTCTGGGTTGTGGTAGAATCGGCTACAGTACCCCACACGCGGGCAACCTGTGCTAATACCGAAACAAAACCTAAAAGTAGAAATGCAATGGAAAGGCTAATCTTCTTCGTCATTCTTCTTATTCTTAAGTACTACCGATTTCACCTGAATACCCTTTAAACGGCCCATTTGACCGGTTAAGGAGCCAATCTCATCGGTTGTTCCTTCAAGAACAAGAGAAATAACGCTTTGCCCGTTGCTACGAGGCAAACCCTGACGCCCAATAATAATTAGTGAGTGCTTTGAGATGATGTCGTTCAGCTGCTGAACGTTTTCTTTACTCTCAACTAGGATAAGTGCGGTTCCAACTCTCTTTTCCATCAGACAACCTCTGGATTAGATTCTAATTTGATTTTGATTTGCTGCTTACACCTTGAAGTAGAACGCATTCCGCTTCGCAGTCATAAACAGAAAGTCTGTTAATGAGATAACAAAAGTACGGGTTGTTTTTTGATTTGCAAAATGATTTATGTCAGGAAATTTGCTTAGAATCCCTAAATCATCAGTAAGCAAAGCACTCTAAACCACTTTTAAAGTCATAATAAGAGTATCAACCTAAAGAGCAACAAAACATCCTGTATTTTTCCTCTACTTCTCTATCTTTGCACAAACAACAGACTATGCGAGTTAAACTAGCAGTTTTTGCACTAATCATCTCACTCCTCTCTGCTTGCCAAAGCAATCGGAAAGCAGAAAGCAGCACGGAACACTTCACCATTGCCACGCTTAAAGGGCCTTCGGCAATGGGAATGATTTGGGTTGTTGATAGCCTTGCCCAGCTTGGAACCAACGCCACAGGGAAAGCGGTAATCCTTAACGAGCCGCTACAGGTTAGGAAGATGATGCTTGAGGGCGAAGCCGATTTTGCTGTACTGCCCACCACCATGGCTGCCATTATGTACAACAAAAAGGTGGACTACCAGCTGCTTGCCATTCCCGTTTGGGGAACGCTTTACCTTTTTGGCAGCGATACTACCATACATACCTGGGAGCAGCTAAGGGGCAAGCGCATAAACGCCATGGCAAAGGGTATGACCCCCGATGTGCTATTCCGCTACCTATTGCAGCAGCACGGCATAAACCCCGAAACCGATGTTACGCTCGACTACTCGTTCCCAACCCACATAGACCTAGCTAACGCTGTGGCAGCAAACCGCGCATCGCTTGGGGTAATATCCGAGCCGCTTGTAAGTCTGGTTGCCCACAAAAATCCTAGCGTTAAGGCTATAATGGACCTTAACAAGGAGTGGATTAAGGCTACCGGCATGGCCATGCCGCAAACCGCACTTATGGTTAAGCGCCAATTTGCCCAGCAGCACCCCGATGTGGTGAATCAGGTATCTGCTGCCTTTGCGCACTCAACCCAATGGGTTAACGCTAACCCCGTGGCCGCTGCCGAGCTAATTGTTAAGTACGATATTCTACCCAATGCCGCGGTTGCCCAAGCATCAATCCCTCGCTCAAACCTAAGCTACGTTTACGCTATCGATATAAAAGAGCAAATAAATGGCTACCTTGAGCTGTTTTACAAAATGAATAGCGACATAGTTGGAGGAAAAGTTCCCGATGATGGCTTCTACTACAAGAAATAAGCTGATAACTGCGCTCTCCATCCTCTTTTTGATAGGAGTTTGGAAGATTGCTTCGGGGGTAATTGCCTCCGATTTGGTGCTACCATCGCCAGAACACACGCTTGCAAGCACATGGCACCTACTTATTTCTCCCGATTTTTTGCTGATTGTTGGAGCCACAATATCACGGGGCGTTCTGGGCTTTATCCTATCATTTATCCTTGGGCTGGCCATTGGAATACTAGCGGGCATGAGCAGCGGTTTCAACGCATTTTTTAAGCCCATTCTGGTAACCATCCGCTCCATCCCCATTATTGCGCTAATACTGCTGGCGCTAATTTGGCTTCAGGTTGATATGGTTCCCGTTTTCATTGCCTTCTTAACCATGTTCCCCTTTATTTGCACCAATGTAATAGAGGGTATAAAAAACGTTGACCCCGATTTGGTTGAGATGGCGCAAACCTACCACATATCCCGTTCACGTATTGTAAAGGAGGTTTTCATTCCGGCAATCACTCCCTATATTTTTAGCGGAGCATCAAGCGCAATGGGCATTGGCTGGCGCGCCATTATTATTGGCGAGGTGCTTAGCCTTCCCCAAATGGGCATTGGTACCTTTATGCAGAATGCCCAAACCTACCTTAAGGTTGATGTGGTTATTGCCTGGACCATTGTTGCCGTTGTTATAAGCTACCTTTTTGAAGTAATAATCCGCCGCGTTGAGCGTGCCATTGTAGTTTGGAAGAAACCATGAGCCTAACCATACAAAACCTAAGCAAGGAGTTTAACGGTGCTACCCTTTACAACGATTTTAGTATCGATATAAAAGAGGGTACCATAACTTGCATACTTGGCCCATCGGGATGCGGAAAGACTACGCTGCTAAACATGATTAGCGGCACGCTAAAACCCGACCAAGGAACCTTTACGGGCTTTGATGGCAAGGTGCAATCGTACATTTTTCAGGAACCCCGACTACTCCCTTGGAAAACCGTTGAGCAGAACCTAGCCTTTGTGCTTAACCACATTGAGGATACCGAGACCAAGGAGAAGCTAATTAAGCAGTTCTTGCGCCTTGTTGAGCTAGATAAGTACTCCCACTACTACCCATCGCAGCTTAGCGGAGGTATGAAGCAACGGGTAGCCATTGCCCGTGCCTTTGCTTACCCATCGGATATAATCCTTATGGATGAACCGCTTAAAACCCTCGACTTTAAACTTAAGCAAACGCTAATGAAGGCCTTTGGCAAGCTGTGGCAGCTAGATAAGCGCACCGTGCTGTTTGTTACCCACGACGTTGAGGAGGCGCTTACCCTAGGCAACGATATCTACCTATTTAGCAAGCAACCCGTTACCATAAAACAGAAGTTCACCATTAACACCCCTATTGCAGAGCGAAGCATTGATTCCGATGAACTTGTACAACTAAAGAGGAATATACTACGCGAGATGGATTAGATGCTCACACTACTCCTTTAATCGCTCATAGCCCACGTAAATACGCCAAACACCCAGCACTATTAGAATCACTGCACTAATAGGGAATCCACCCGTACTACTAAGCGTGAGCAGGATAAACACGGAGCCCAGAATTGCTAGGGTGTATCCAATAGTTAGGTTTTGCTTGCCGCTATTCTTAATCTGAACCTTGAGCATTTCTCTATCTCTCTTATCAATGGAGAGGTTTTCCTCAAGCTTTTCAGCAATTTCCTCCTCTTCAAAACCCTCCTTTTTAAGGTAGGTCATGTACTCAAAAGCGCTCTCTTTAAGGTTATCATTCTCGTTGAGAATTGCGAAGATATCAACGCCATTCTCACGCAAATCGAGCTTGATGCTCTCAATGGATTCACCATCCTGTAGGCGCTCCTTAACGTGCTCCTGCATCTCATAAAGAGACATCTCGGCATAGTTGGGCCGTTCTGGCTCATCCTTTTTTACACCCACTAGAAAATCGGTAATAAGCAGGGCTTCAGCATTCATCCCCCTTCCTAAAAGTTCCTTCTGTAGCAAGGGAATTGCATCTAGGCGTAAATCCTGTGGGCGTTGTGCTATTTGGAGCAGTTTTTCATTGGATACGCCTTGGTAGTAGGCCTCAATATCATTCAAATTACTCATATGTGGAGCAAGTTACGTTGAACCAAATGTGAACTAAAGATAATCACAAAATCTGTCGATAAACAGGTGATATCAATCAAATAAGTTGTTTGGTTTTTAACTCAATGTACCCATTATCTTTTGTATGTTTGCATCGCAAAAGTTCACAATTTACTTATTGATGCTAAAGGGTATATGACATCACATCTTTTAATCACCTATGTGGTTCTTGTAATAATTACCACCTACTCACCAGGACCTGCCGTTTTCTTTATTCTAACCAACTCTACCCTTTATGGCTGGCGCAAAGCGCTATACGCAGCACTAGGTAATATTAGCGGCTTGCTTTGCCTTGGTATTATATCCTTTACAGGATTAGGCACAGTTCTTACCGCATCGCAATCCATTTTTGATATAATAAAGTATGCCGGTGCGGCTTACCTAATTTACATGGGCGTTAAGATGCTGATGGATAAGAACTCAAACTTCTCGTCTGATAATATAGGCTCTGGCGCACTAACTATATCATCCCGAAAGCTTTACTTTAAGGCCATGACGGTTGCGCTTAGCAACCCTAAGGCCATCGTTTTTCTCACCGCACTTTTCCCCCAGTTTATTAATACTAGCAACAGCCTACTACCTCAGTTTGTAGTGCTTTTAGGCATCCTGATACTCTTCTCGTTCACAGCGCTAATGACCTACGCCGTGTTAGCTCATCAAGCAAAGGGTTGGATTACCAAGCCAAGTAGGGCGGGCTACGTAACCAAAACGGGTGGCTCGGTATTTATATTCTTTGGTATTATACTGGCACTTTCGGGAAGAAAGAGTTAAGGAATTCTTGCTATGTCATATATTTTAAACAATAAGGGGTGTAAACAGCAATGCTTACACCCCCTTTTCTTTTGCATCAGCCAACTAGTTTGCCGCCGAAGCATACCACTTAGCCATATACTTTTTAGGATTTTCTACTGATATTTTATCAAACATCGCTGCTCCAAGAGTCTTCTGCATTCGTTGCAAGTACTGCTCAAAGGAGTCGTTAAAGAACATATCAAGGAAGAAATCGGAGCCATACAGCACCTTATCCTGTATATCGGGATTGCTATTGTAAATGGCTTTGGCCGCCTCAATGGTAGGCACATCGCTCATGCACGATAAGTCGGTGTAGCAGTTGGGGTACTTCTTTAGCAACCTAAGGATATCAGCCTGCCAAACATCGCTACCGCTGCCAAAATGGGCTAGAACAAGTATCAGATTGTTGTACTTCTCAAGCACTTTTTCCCACACAAGCGGATTATTAAGCACACCGGCACGCTCGCGTACCATCACCGTAAAACCATCCCTAAGGCCTTTACTAAAAGTGTAGGCACCACTGTAGGCTACAGCCTCAGCCTTTCCGTCGGGAACTATATACCCGTTCACATCAATACTCATAGCAGGAGTGGCAAAACCGCCATAGGAACAATGGGATACCACAGGAATTTGATTCTTGCTACAGAACTCGAAAACGGAATCGGGGCCAACCAGAACCTTATCATATGGTGAGAAACCATTGGGAGGATACACTTTAACACCTGCAAAGAGCTTGCCGGCACCTACATTACTCAGGTACGACTTAATATTGGAGCGCCGTGGGTCAACGCCAAGAAAAGGAACAAGCCTATCCTTGTACTTTGGATTTTTTGATAGCTGCTCTATCTGCTCATACTGTATNNAAAATCCATTAGCAGCTTACCATCGTCATCAGCAAGAAGCATAAGGTTCTGAGCAACGGTAGCACTACCTTTTGTGGCATTTCCTTTTAGTAAACCACCCTGCTTTGCATCGGCAAGTAGCTGGTGTATTGGCTGCATATGGTCGTTACTTGCCGAATCTAGCAAAAAATCGCCATCAAACATCAACGGGAATAGCTTATACTGGCGCTTATAGTTCTTGTCCAGCATATCGAATATCTTCTCGCTGTCGCCAGTAAAAATCTTGATAAGCTGCACCAGCTTTTTAATCTTAATCTTAACCTTTTTCTGCTTATCGACCGAAACGGCATTTAGGCTAAGCGTATTTCCCTTTTCATCGGTAAGTAGGCTAACCGACTCGTTAAGTTCCTCCAGGATGGCTTTCCATCCAAC
>DHVO01000259.1 GCA_002412705.1 Bacteroidales bacterium UBA5206
ATGGCGGCACGCTTCTTATTGGGGTAAAGGATAACGGGCGTATTGCCGGCATAAACTCCGATGAGGAGTACTACATGGTTGAAGCCGCAGCCCAGATGTACTGCAAGCCCGCCATAAACTTTGAGGTAACCAAATGGGATATAGAGGGCAAATCCATACTTGAGGTTAAGGTAAAGGCCAGCAGCAAACGCCCACACAAAGCCCCCGATACCAAAGGCGAGTACAAGGCCTACATAAGGGTAAACGACGAGAATCTGCTAGCATCAGCCATTCAGGTAAAGATTTGGAAAGCGGAGAACCGTAAACAGGCGCTAACACTCTCCCTATCAGAGAAGGAGCAAGCCCTGTTGGAATACCTGCGCCAGCACAGCACAATTACCACAAACCAATTTGCCAAGGTGGCCTTTATCCCCACCTCCGAAGCCGAACGAACGCTAATTAACCTCACAGTGCTAAACCTAATATCGTTTAACGAGGTTGAGCAGCGATTTGAGGTGAAGGAGGCGATTTTGGATGCTTGATTTTAGACAATAAAAAAGACATCTGTACTTTAAGAAAAAAGAGGGTCTTACATCTCTGCAAGACCCTCTTTATTAAGGAGCGGAAAACGGGACTCGAACCCGCGACCCTCAGCTTGGGAAGCTGATGCTCTACCAACTGAGCTACTTCCGCGATAAAAAAAAGGCCAACCCTTACGTTGGATTGACCTTTGCGTTGTGGAGGTAAGGGGAGTCGAACCNNCTCTAGCCAACTGAGCTATACCCCCGAAAAGCATGAAACTTCCTCAAATTTGAGAAGCCAAAAGTAGTAAAATTTTGAATTCACCAACAAACCTTGCAAGAAAAAAAACTTTTTATCAAATCTTACGTTAAATATGATTGCGATAATGAGATATTTTTTGTTGTTTTGTGCTGCTCATTTTTTAACTCTTTTTAAAAGACATTTAGAGAATTTTACGTTGAATTTGTACCTTTAAGGCCCAAAATTTTACCATATGGAAATTAAAAAATCCCCAAAAGCCGATCTAGAGAAGAGGAAACTGATCTTCATTGAAATCGGTCTAGTACTTTCTCTTCTATTCGTGTTTGCAGCGTTTGAGTGGAAGTCTTCTGGAGATGTTAACATCGACACCAACATCGTTCAGGACGTTGCCATGGAAGAGGAAATGGTTCCTATTACCCACCAAGAGGAGATTAAAACCCCTCCAGCACCACCTCAACCAGTTGTTGTTGCTGACATTATCAACATTGTTGAGGATAATGTTGACATTGATGACAATATGGACATCTTCGACACTGAGTTCAACGAGAATGCAGCAGTTCAGATTGTAGAGTTCTCTGATGCTGAGGAAGAGGTTGAAGAGGCTGAAATTTTCTTGGTTGTAGAGGACATGCCTGGTTTTGGCGATGGCGACTCAAATAAATTCCGTGAGTACATTGGCAAGAACCTTCGTTACCCTGACGTAGCTGCCGAGAACGGTATTCAAGGTCGTGTGTACGTTCAGTTTGTTGTTGAGGCCGACGGTCGCGTTACCAACGTAAAGGTTGTTCGCGGTGTTGACCCTGCTCTTGACAAAGAGGCTGTTCGCGTGGTAGAATCTTCACCAAAATGGAAGCCTGGTAAGCAAAGGGGTAAACCTGTACGTGTATCGTTTACCTTCCCTATTATCTTCGTACTACAGTAAGTAACGCTCTTTAACAATATTCTAAAACCCTGATTTCGATCAGGGTTTTTTTTCGTATCTAGGAATCAAACTATGGCACAAGCAATATCAACAGAAAAAGTACAGGAAACAGCAGTTCTGGTGGGCGTTTTACTCCCACAGCAATCGGAGGCTGATGTTTACGAATACATGGACGAACTCGCATTTCTTGCCGATACTGCTGGAGCCAAGGTTGTGCGTAGGTTTGTCCAGAAAATGACCAGCCTAAACTCCAAAACATTTATTGGAACGGGTAAGGTGCTGGAGATTAAAACCTACGTTGACGAGAATGGCATTGACACCATCATTTTTGACGATGAGCTCTCTGCCACGCAGCTAAGGAATCTTGAGCGGGAATTTGGCAAAAAAGTGCTGGATAGGACCAACCTAATCCTTGATATCTTTGCTCAAAGAGCCCAAACTGCTTACGCTAAAACGCAGGTGGAGCTAGCCCAGTATCAGTACCTACTCCCCAGACTTACCAGAATGTGGACTCACCTTGAGCGCCAACGAGGTGGTATTGGTCTGCGTGGCCCTGGAGAGACTGAGATTGAGACCGACCGCCGTATTATCCGCGACAGGATTACCAAGCTAAAGGAGGAGCTGCGCAAAATCGACAAGCAAATGGCCACCCAGCGTAAGAATAGGGGTAGCATGATTCGCGTGGCGCTTGTTGGTTACACCAACGTGGGCAAATCCACCCTGATGAATCTTATTAGCAAATCGGAGGTTTTTGCCGAGAATAAGCTGTTTGCAACGCTAGACACCACTGTGCGCAAGGTGGTAATAGACAACCTGCCCTTCTTGCTATCGGACACTGTAGGCTTTATCCGCAAATTACCTCACCAGCTGGTTGAGTCGTTCAAATCGACTCTCGATGAGGTTCGTGAGGCCGATTTACTACTTCACATAGTGGACATTTCGCACGCTTCGTTCGAGGATCAAATACAGGTTGTTAAGGAGACTCTACACGAGATTGGAGCTTCGGATAAACCAACCTTCCTTGTTTTTAATAAGATTGATGCCTACAAATGGGAGGAGAAGGACGAGGACGACCTAACCGAGAGAACCGATAAGAACTTTAGCCTTCAGGACTTGGAGAATAGCTGGATGGCCAAAACCAACTATCCCTGCATTTTCATTTCGGCTAAGGAGAAAACCAACCTAGAGGAGTTTAAAAACAAGGTTTACGACAAGGTAAAGGAGATTCACATTACCCGATACCCATACGATAACTTTTTATACTAGCATTGCGCATAAACAAGGAGAGATGAGCCACACAGGACTCATCTCTCTTTATTTTATAGCAAAAAAGCTATGCTATCCATCCTTTCTTCTGAAGTAGCTCTGCTATTTGTACCGCATTTGTTGCGGCGCCTTTCCTAAGATTATCGGACACAATCCAAAGGTTTAGGCCACTAGCAACACTTGGGTCGCGTCTAATCCTACCAACAAAAACATCGTCCTTTCCTTCGGAATACTTAGGCATAGGGTAAATGTTGTTCTTTGGATCGTCCTGAATGGTAACACCAGGAATGGCAGCAAGCTGCTTAACCAGCGTTACAAGTTCATATGGCTTTTGCATCTCAACGTTAACCGACTCCGAGTGACCGCCAACCACAGGAATACGCACCACGGTTGGAGAAACAAGAATGGACTGGTCGCCAATAATCTTGCGAGTCTCATCAATAAGCTTCTGCTCCTCGGTGGTGTAACCACTATCCAGGAAGCTACCGCCATGTGGGAAGCAGTTAAGATCAATTGGGTGAGGGTAAACCATATCAGGGGTACGTCCAGCCCGCTCCTCGTACAGCTGCTTAACCGCATTTACCCCCGTTCCGGTTACCGATTGGTAGGTTGATACCACCACGCGCTTAATGCCATACTCCTTATGAATAAGCCCCAGCACAACAACCAGCTGAATGGTGCTGCAGTTGGGGTTTGCAATAACCAAATCGCCCTTCTCCAAAATACTGCCATTAACTTCGGGAACAATAAGCTTTTTGGTCTGATCCATTCGCCATGCCGAGCTATTATCCACAACGTAAATCCCCTTCTCCATAAAAAGAGGAGCATACTTTTTTGATGTTTCGGCACCTGCAGAGAAAAGTGCAACAGCAGGTTTTCGCTCAATAGCTTCTTCAACGCTAACAACTTTAACCTCTTTACCCTTAAAGGTAACGGTTTTACCAACCGACTTCGACGAAGCGGCGGGGATCAGTTCCGAAACGGGAAAACCCCGTTCTTCAAGTACTCTAAGCATTACAGTTCCAACAAGGCCAGTGGCCCCAATAACGGCAACTTTCATTTCACTAACTTTTTTTGTGCAATGTAAAAGTATATTTTTTTGCAACAGGTTCTTTTAGTCGCATAGCGATTAAACATTTTTTATCTTGTATTCCAATTCCCGACAAAAAAATTGGCCATGAGAATTATATCTGCAACAATCCTTTTACTGATATCGCTACAGTGCTTTACTCAAACCACATACAACTTTGAGCTGGGCAGCATTGCCCAATGGAGCCAATTCCCTGCCGACAGATGGGACGCATCAACAGATCAACCCATAAGTGGAACCTACTCCCTAAGGCAAATCTTTGATAATAGCGCTGCAGGTCTCGATGCCATTTCAACGCCACTTGTAACAGGAAACCTTGCCACAGGAAGGGCTACTTGGCGGTTCAAGCTTAGGCATGGATACGATCCCTCTGGGTCTAACCGCTGGTGGTTCCTACTTATGGCCAATGGCGATGCCTCCACCATTACAACAGGAACAGCAATGGGTACCGCTTCGGGCTACGCTGTGGGTGTAAACGTTGTGGGATCGACCGATTTGGTTGCGCTATACAAAATTGAGGCAGGTACTCCCACTGCAATTGTAACATCAACAGTTAACTGGCAAACCCAAATAGGAAAGGCTACCCCAGGAGCCATTGAGGTTACCCGTACCGAAACGGGCAGCTTCACGCTAAAAATATCTACCACTGGTGATTTTGGCTCCCTAGTAAACGAAGGAACAGCCTACGACAACACCTTTACGCAAGCAACACACATGGGACTGGCTTACCAGTACACGGCCAGCGCCGATAGACAAATATGGCTCGACGATGTAGAGTACACATACCAACCACTAAATGCTAACGATGCCACAACAACAGTGGAGCTACCAGTTACGCAAGTTACAGCGGGAAGAGTTTCTTCAACGGCTACGCAGCAAAGCATGGCTGTAGAAGTGCTTAGGTTTACAATTAGCGATAAGGGTACAACCGATGGGCTACCAACAAGACCTAAGCAGGTTGAGTTTATACCAGGGGCTAACAACAGGGTAGATTGGGCTACATCGCTTGGCGGAGCAGCACTAAAGAATAGTACAGGGACAGTAGTTTCTACCCATGCAACCATTGGGAGCAATGCCATAACCATTGCTGTTGACTCGCTACTCGCCGAAGTTTCCGATGGCACATCGCGAGAGTTCTCCCTTTGGGTATATTTGGCACCCAAGGCCTTTACCGATGGCGACTCACTTGCTTTTACCATTGATACGCAGAATAGTGCTTGGCTTGCTGGCATTAGCGGGTCAAACTTTACCGAGGAGTTTGCCCAGCAGATTGCCTCCCCTATTTTTACGGTTGATGTTGCGGCAACAAGGCTATGGTATGCGCTTTACCCGCAATCGGTTATTGTAAACCAACCATTCAGCATCAGCATAAACGCCACAGACGAGTACGGGTCGGCTGACGCCGATTTTAACCAACCCATTACCCTGGCACTAGCATCAGGGGATGGAGTACTAAGCTCATCAACAGGACTCACCAAAAACGCAGTGGCAGGCACCGCTCATTGGAACGATATCAAAATAAACACAACAGGGATACTCTCTATAAACGCATCCAGTAGCGGACTAACTCCCGCAATTGGTGAAAGCGTGGCAGCAAACAACGACACCACAACAGTAATCCTAATTCCTAGCAACCAGCCAACCACAACAACTATTCCCTCTACCACCAACTTTATTGGACAAGCTGTTGAGGTGTTCCGTTTTAGGGTATTCGACCAAGGAACAGGCGATGGAAAACCAACAATAATAAGACAGATTAAGCTGTACCGAGGCGAAGGAGAGAACCTTATTTCCCTATCAAAAGTTATTGCGGGATTACTAATTAAGGTTGATGGTTCTATTGTATCGCTGTCCCAACCCGATATAAAAACCGATTACCTAACCATTGCAGCAAGCCCTTCTGGCTGGGTTGTTCCCGATGGTAGCGTTACAGAGTTCTCCATTCTGGTTTACCTTAAAACAAGCGGCATAACCGATAATCAGAACCTAAGCCTTACCATAAAAAACAGTAATCACGGATTTGAGACCGACACACAGGGCTCAAGCATTGTAACCACTCTACCCCAAAGCATATCGTCGGCAGCATTCCCCATAACCGTTACTGGCACAACACTTAAGTTCACCAAACAACCCACCTGGGTTGGTGTAAACACCCCGTTCACAGTAGAGGTTTCGGCAACAGATAGCAATGGGAATATTGATACCGATTATTCAGGCACCATTAAACTAGGCATAGCATCGGGTAACGGAGAGCTTGTGACGGCAAATGGAGAAGAAATTATAGCAACAAATGGCACAGCTAAGTTTGAGCCGTTAAGCTACAATACCGCCGAGGCATTTACACTAAAAGCAACCGCAACCAATTTACTAGGAACGCTATCGGGTAGCATTACCTGTGGCGATAAGGATGGTATGGCAAGTGCACCAGGCAGCCAGATAGATTCCCAAACCGTATCGTCCACATCCAACAATACCAGCAGCGCATTCCCATTAATATCATTCAACATCAGCGATGGAGGAACAACAGATGGGCTACCCATCAACATCCAAAAACTTGAGTTTAGAAATTTCCTTTACCCCAACGGGGAATCGCTAAACCAGCTAATTGCAGGTGCTTTTATTGTAGTTGATGGAGAGGAGGTTATGCCATTAGAGGTAAGCATTTCCGCCGATAAGCTAACGCTAACCTTTTCCGATGGGGTAGCAACCATACCCAATGGAGACGCCTACGGCATAACGCTATTTGCTTACCTAAAAAACAGCCCAATTCCCGACGGGTCAAGGTTACAACTATACATTGCCAGCCAGAGCCACGGATGGACAACCTACCCATCGGGTTCATCGTTTGCCGATGAGTTTAGCGCTGCCATTTACGGACTACCTGCTACTATTGATGTAGAGGCAACCGAGCTGCGTTTTCTAAACGTACCCCTTTCGGTTGAAGCGAACCAGCTATTCAGCATCTTTGCTGTTTGTACCGATAGCAATGGAAACCTTGACAAAGCCTTCTCGGGCACTGCCGAAGTAATTATGGCACAAGGTACTGGCGAACTACTGGTTGAGAGCAACGAGGTAACCATTAGTAACGGATTGGCAGAATGGGCCGATGCCTCATTCACTCAAAACGGAACCTACAAAATTGCCGCAAGAGCCGAAGGAGTGACCAGCACCACATCAAACCAAATATTCTGCGGATTCAGCAACAGCTGCCCAACAAGTGAGCCATTTGAGTCGAACTCCATTAGCACCTACCCTGGAGCAAACGGATGGTTTATTTCGGACTTATCGCCCATATCGGGTAGCAAATCGCTACAGCATAAGCCAACCACATTAGGAGGCACCAGCTACCTTTCCATGCCAATGGAACCAATAGTAACTGGCGAAGCCGCCATGGAGTGGAAAGTTACGCTCCGCAATGGCGCATGGGATCCTTCATCGGAGAATACCTTCTGGTTCGTACTTGGAGCCAATGGCTCAGACCTTACATCGGCAACGCTAAATGGTTATGCAGTAGGCGTTAGAGCGCTATCGAATGGCGACTGGCTATCGGTTTGGAAAATTACACAGGGGAAAGCCGCAGAGGTGATAGTGCAATCGGAATTTGACTGGAACGAGAGCCAAACGGTTGATATATCAGTAAAAACATCGCCACTTGGCGACTGGTACCTTGGTTACACCCTTTGGGGAAAGGGCGGATATTCAAGCACCACAGCCCCCGTTAGGTTTGCCGCTACCGACACGCTGCGCTACATGGGCCCTGTTTTCTCTTACTCACAGTCGCGCT
The DNA here is from genome assembly GCA_002412705.1 of Bacteroidales bacterium UBA5206. Lineage (GTDB taxonomy): Bacteria > Bacteroidota > Bacteroidia > Bacteroidales > Tenuifilaceae > UBA5206. The sequence goes on from DHVO01000259.1 coordinate 7,825, forward strand.
CAGGTCAACTTTGGGTGGACAATATTAACTTCTGCAAAACCTACTTCCCGCCACAGGTAACAAAGGCAACACCGCTAAGTATGACCGCGGTTAGGGTTAGCCTATCGGCAATTCCAGCAACAATAAACGGCAGCACGTTTGCCATAAAAACAGCAAGTGGGCAAAGCATTGCGGTTAAAGATGCAACGCTAACAGCGGGCAAACCCGAGGTTTTGCTATCAACAGATGTGCTTACACAGGAAAACCTAACGCTAACAGCATGCGGACTAGCTAACAGCAATGGCGATGCAGTTTGCAGCAGCATAACCTTCCGTATTGGCGGCGAGGGCTCTTTTAACCGCGTTGTAATTAACGAGGTTATGAGCGACCCCACACCCGTTGTGGGATTGCCAGAGGCAGAGTACATTGAGGTTTACAACCCATCGGAGACAGACTCAATAAGCATAGCAGGATGGACGCTAACCGTGGGCAACGCCACCGCTAAACTCCCCGACTCATACATTAAGAGTAGGCAGCACGCCATACTATGCGCTACATCGCAGGTGAGCACATTCAGCGCTTATGGCAAGGCCATAGGTGTAAGCAGCTTCCCATCGTTACCAAACAGCGGAACTCTTGTTCAGCTTCGCGACCAGAACGGGATGCTAGTTTCCTATGTCGATTACCTTGCATCGTGGCACAGCGACTCAACCAAGCGGGATGGCGGCTATTCCCTTGAGCGCATTAATCCGCTTAGCCCCGATGGTGGCGTAGGCAACTGGGCATCATCAAACGCAGCAATAGGGGGAACACCAGGTAGCGAGAACTCCGCAAAGGGAACCTACACCGATAATGTAGCACCACTTATTACCTGGCACCGATTACCCAATGAGCAAACCATTCTAGTTGCATTTAATGAAGCCATGGATAGCCTATCGGTTTGGAACCCCAACAGCTACTCGTTCCAGAACAATGAGATGACTATTGCAGCGGTTAACGTTACAGGGGTACTATCCAATCAGGTAGAGCTATTGCTTGATGCTGCACTAGAGGTTGGTAAAAGCTACACTCTTTGCATATCGGAAAGTGTAACCGACCTATCGGGTAACGCCTATAGCAACGGCTGCATTACCATTGTTAGGCCACATCAACCCGAACTAAACGATATTATTATCAACGAAGTACTTTTTAACCCATACACAGGCGGAACCGATTTTGTGGAGCTGTACAATCGTTCGGAGAAAATATTGGATTTATCCATGCTATCGTTAGCCAATAGGGATTTGATTAGCCTTGGCATAAAGGAGGTTTATTCCATTACCACAAACAGCAAGCTGCTATACCCAGGCGAGTACGCAGTGCTATCGGCTAATAGCAGCGCTGTAACAGCATTCTACAATGCGCAAACCCCATCGGCACTTGTTGCAATGGATAAAATACCAGCATTTGCAAGCGATATGGGATATGTGGTTCTCCTAACCTATTACGGCGATTTAATTGACGAGATGTACTACACGGAGAAGATGCACCATCCACTTCTGGTAAGTCCCAAGGGCGTTTCGTTGGAACGGGTAAACCCAGAAATAGGTTCAAACGATAGCGGAGCATGGCAATCGGCTTCGCAAGCAGTGGGGTTTGCCACACCAACCTACGCCAACTCCCAGCAGGTTAATCTGGCTACCCCAACCGATGAGTTCACTCTATCGCCCGAAACCTTCTCGCCCAATGGCGATGGAATAGACGACATGCTAACCATAGGCTACTCTCTACCCGAGGCAGGACACGTAGCTAACATCAGAATTTTCACCTCGGAAGGAAAAGAGGTAAAGCGGCTAGCATCGAATCTGTTACTTGGAACGGAGGGACAAATATTCTGGAATGGCCTTAACGAGCAGAACCAAAAAGTAAAACCAGGCATCTACCTGGTTTACATTGAGCGTTTCGACCTAAAAGGTAACTCAACGCAGTATAAAAAGGTTTGTGTTGTAGCCCAGCGTTTATAACGCGGGCTACACGCTCAACCTATAGCTGTTTAAGCATCTCTTCCATAATAAGGGTCATCTTCTTCTCTGCTTGCTGACCAATTTTCTGAACCTCCTCATGTGTTACCTCCACAATTTTGCCAGGTACACCAAGGTCGGTAATAATTGATATAGCAAACACAGGAAGCCCCATGTGGCGCGCCACAATTACCTCTGGCACGGTTGACATACCAACGGTATCGCCTCCAATTATGCGGAAGTACTGATACTCCTTTGGGGTTTCAAAGGTTGGGCCAGTGGTACCAACATAGCAACCCTCAACGGTTCTAATGTTGTTTGCCTGAGCAACCTTTTTTGCAAGAGCCATAAGATCCCTGTCGTAGGCCTGACTCATATCGGGGAACCTAGTTCCTAGCTCCTTAATGTTTGGACCAACTAGCGGGTTTGGCATTAGGTTGATATGGTCGTTAATAATCATAAGGTCACCAATCTCAAAATCGGGATTTACGCCACCACTCGCGTTTGAAACAAAAAGGTTTTTAACCCCTAGGAATTTCATCACGCGAACAGGGAAGGTAACCTGTTTCATATCGTAACCCTCGTAGTAGTGGAAACGCCCTTGCATAGCCACAACCTTCTTTCCGCCCAAATCACCAAAAATTAACCTACCAGAGTGCCCCTCAACGGTTGACACTGGGAAGTTGGGTATGTTTGAGTACTCTAATACTTCTTGGTTTTTGATATCCTTTACTAGTCCACCCAGTCCAGTTCCCAGAATAATACCAATTTCTGGACGAGCCTTAACGTTTGACTCAATAAATGCCGTAGTTTCCTTTATTCTTTCCAGCATACTTTATTAATTGATTGTTAAACATATCCTTTTGATCGCCAAAGAAGTTCACCTCTATGGGAACGTAAAATAAAAAGTCGCCCAGAAGCTCCTTAGCCAAATCAATCTCCAACAGTCGGGAAGCATCCTTTTCGGTAGTAACAATGATTTTGTTTTTACTTTCCAAACGGGAGAATTTTTCAAAGATACTTCTAATTTTTTTCTCGGTAAAAAAGTGATGATCGGGGAAAGCCATTTTTTCCACCACATTGCATTTTTCTTCAAGGAAGGTAAAGAATGGCATGGGCGAAGCAATTCCTGCAAAAACAATGGCATCAACATCATTAGCCAAGCTAATACTGGCGTTACCAAATACAGGCCGAGGATTTCCGTACTTTAGCGAGGTAAAGTAAACTGTTTGGTATGGCAAAGGAGCAATCTCCTTGGTTATTACCCGCATATCGATAGGCTTTAGAGCCTGGGGACATTTGGTAACGATAATAATATCGGCACGTCTCATCTCCAGTCGGCCATCGCGTAATCGCCCGTAAGGCATAAAATGATCGCGGGTGTAGGGCTTTGCGTAATCGGTTAGCAGAATAGAGAGCCCAGGCTTAACGTACCTATGCTGAAACGCATCGTCTAAAAGAATAATGTTAACATCGGGAATCTCCTTTATAATGCTACTAATACCGTTAACCCTATCGGCATCAACGGCAACAGCAACCTCGGGGAACTTGCGCTTTATCTGTAGCGGCTCGTCGCCTACCTCGGTGGCAGTAGAGGTAACCTCAACAAATCTAAACCCTTTGGATTTGCGCTTGTAGCCACGGCTAAGCGTTGCCACCCTCTTTGACTGGGACAAAAAACGAACAAGATACTCAATATGAGGTGTTTTACCCGTTCCGCCAACCGCTAGGTTTCCTATGCAGATAACCGAACGGTTAAAACTGGTAGATTTAATGATATTCCAATCAAAAAGCTTATTTCGAATCTTCACCCCCAGCCCGTAAAGGATTGCAAAGGGAAACAGAAAGATTTTTGCCATGTCAACTCATTTTCGGGTAAGGCACCATAACTTAACTTGCGCCACAAAGTAACGAAAAACGAGCAATAAGCAATAGCTAGATTTTGGATATTGGGATGAATGGTTAAGATTGGCTACACTGCAAAAGTACGCTTCTAAACCAAACCTATTTGCACTGTGTTGTTTTACCATGCATAACTTAGGATGCAGAAAAGCAGGTAAGGGATAACCCTATACAAAAAATAAATTACCACCACTCCACATTACATCAATACAAAAAAAGAGATCGCCATGTGGCGATCTCCCTCAGTAATAAATATAAAAAACGAACTAGTACATCTCTACTTCAAAAGGCATACGAGCCTGTACACCCTGGTTCTTAACCATATTGGTAACCTGCTGATACTGCTTGTAGATATAAACAAACTCATCGCCAAGTATCATCATTTTGGCGTTACCAGAAAGGTCTTCCATTAGAGCTTGAAATGGGTCCTTTTGCTTTGGAAGGTCAACAACCCTGTACTCCTCAACGCCAGCCTTCTCTGCTGCAATAGCAATGGCACGTTTTAGTCCGCCAAACTCGTCAACCAGTTTAATATCCATTGCATTTGCACCGCTCCAAACACGACCCTGACCAATGGCATCAACCTCATCCTTGGTAATACCACGACCTTCGGCAACGTGACCAATAAAGGTTTGGTAAATATCCTCAACACCTTGTTGGCTAATAGCGCGCTCCTCGGCAGTTAGCGGACGGTACATTGAGCCAAAATCGGAGTACTTATTGGTTTTAACCACATCAACAGTTAAGCCCAACTTTTTATTCATACCCTCCTTAACGCTAAAGTACATACCAAACACACCAATAGAGCCAGTTAGCGTGGTTGGGCTAGCAAGAATTACATCGCCAGGAGCCGCAATGTAGTAACCACCCGAAGCAGCAAGGTCGCCCATAGAAATAATTACAGGCTTGGTTTGCTTAGCAAGAACAACTTCACGCCAAATAACCTCCGAAGCAAGAGCGCTACCACCAGGAGAGTTTACGCGGAACACAATAGCCTTAATTGAGCTATCCCTACGCGCCTCACGAATGGCTTTTGAAATGGTTTCGGAACCTATGGTACCATCCTGTCCTTCGCCCATGTTAATCTCGCCCTGAGCGTAAACAACGGCAATCTTATTCTTTGCCAAGCCTTTTTTCTTGATAGGCGATGGAGCCTTAATATACTTAGCAAGAGTAATTGTGGTTAAATCGTCTTTATCTTTGGTTTCGGTAAGCTTTTTAAGCTTATCAATAAGCTCATCCTTGTAAATTAGGCTATCAATTAACCCATACTCAACCGAACGCTTAGCGTTTGAGATAAGCATTTCGTCAGCATAACGGTTTAGCTCCTCAACAGAGATGTTCCTGCTCTCAGAAACACCCTTAACCCAATGGTTCCAAATAGAACCCATAAAGGTTAGCATCTGCTCACGGTTGGCATCGCTCATCTTATCCAGCATAAATGGCTCAACAGCGCTTTTGAACTTACCATGACGAATAATTTGTGGCTCAATACCTAGTTTCTCTAGTGCATTCTTGTAGAACATTACCTCGCCACGAAGTCCCATCCACTCCATGCCACCCTCTGGGTTCATGTAGATATTATCGGAAACAGATGCTAGGTAGTAAGCCTTTTGGCTGTAGATATCGCTGTAGCTAATAATAAACTTACCCGACTCCTTAAAGTCAATAAGCGCATCGCGAATCTCCTCAACGGTTGCACCGCCTGCAGATACTGAAACAGCCTGAATGTAGATACCCTTAATTTTGGGATCTTCCTTCGCATTCTCAATAGCCTTTAAAATATCGTTCAAACCAAGTTGCTTGGCCGATGCAAAAGGACCAAAATTAAGATTGCTGAAAGGATTGTCAACAGCACGATCAACAATAGTCTCATCGAATGTAAGGTACAAAATGGAGTTGTCCTTTACCTCCACTGGCTTGTCGGCCGACGATACCATTGCGCCAATGATTCCCAACATAATTAGGAAACCTAAGAAAGAGGCGATAAACACCCCAACTATTGTTGCAAGTAAATACTTAAAGAAACTTTTCATCTTCTAGGGTTTTATAGATTAATAAATATTAATTGAGCCAAAACATGTAATTTACTGATAATAAAATTAGTAAAAATAACCTCACCAGTAAACCCTGCGACTTTAAATAGAGCTTAAAACATTGGTATGGCAGAAAGCTATACGATGTAACCACTAGTACAACCAAACTTTTCTATCGCTACCATGTTATTAGTAGAAGATGGAAAGTAATTTTTACATTTGCGGCTAAATATTTTTTGTAAAAAGAGATGGCACAAGCGGTACTGCTAATTGGGGGAAATTTGGGAGATAGGTTAAAGTACCTAAACCTTGCCGAGGAACTTATTGGGGAGCGAATTGGAGCTATCGAGGCCAAATCGTCAATATACGAGTCGGAGCCATGGGGATTTCAGCACGAGCAGAACTTTTTAAACAGAGCACTAGTGGTAAATACCGCGCTTACCCCTCTTGATGTACTTGAAAAGATTGGCAGCATTGAGAGTGACCTGGGAAGAATTAGGCTAAGCAATGGATACTCCGCGCGCACCCAAGATGTTGACATAATATTCTACGAACAGCATGTAATGCTTACACCCAAGCTAACAATACCACACAAGTTGCTTCACGAACGCTTATTCGTTCTGAAGCCCCTTGCTGATATTATTCCTAACTACGTTCATCCCTTGTTTGGTGTAACCGTTAAAGAGCTACTGACCGTTTGCTCGGATAAGAGCAGCGTTTGGCCCTACCAAACACAAGGAAAGCAGGCAAACTAGTTAGATCTTGCTTCCGTAAGCCAAGTCGCCAGCATCGCCTAAACCTGGAACTATATACGACTTAACGGTTAGCTCATCGTCCACTGCACCAGCCCAAATGGTAACATCCTTCTGTGGCATGTTTTTACGGGTGTACTCAATGCCTTCCTTAGATGCAATAATTGTAACAATATGTGTGTGGCTTGGGGTTCCCCGCTCAAGGAGAGCCTTGTATGCCAAAACCATAGATGCGCCTGTAGCCAGCATTGGATCAACAATAACCAGGACCTTACCCTCCAGCGATGGGCACGATAGGTGCTCAAACTGTATTTTAAATGTGCCATCCTTGCTATACTTACGATACGCAGAGATAAAAGCATTCTCGGCTTTATCGAAAAAGTTTAGCATACCCTGATGCAAAGGCAAGCCAGCACGTAGAATTACACCTAGCACAAGCTCGTCGCTAGGTGTTGACACCTCAGCAATGCCAAGGGGAGTTTGAATTTGACGCTTCTGATAGTTAAGATCTTTGCTCAGCTCATAGGCAAAAATTTCGCCTATTCTCTCAAGGTTTCGCCTAAACCTTAAACTATCCTTCTGAACCTGCTCATCGCGAATTTCGGCAATGAACTGGTTTAAAACCGAGTTCCCTTCACCAAGGATTCTTACCATGATTGCTTTGTGTGATTGTTGATGAAATTTGCCCGAAAATTACAAAAAGTAACGCAAAGAACAGCATGCTTTTGCTTTGGGATAGCAGCTAACCCCAAAAAGACTAAACCGCTCCATTGTCGGCAAAGCTATAGCAGGTGGAGTCGGTAATAATAACGTGATCTAGCAAGTTTATATCAAAAAGTTTGCTGGCGTCGCGCAGCTTATGGGTTATTTCAATGTCCTGCTCGCTGGGTTTGTTATTCCCCGATGGATGGTTGTGGCAAACAATTATTGACGAGGCCAACCGCTCTATTGCCGCCTTAAGAATTAGCTTAACATCGAATATGGTACCGGTAATGCCACCCTGTGTTATGCGCTGCTTATCGATAATCCGGTTTGCCCGGTTAAGGAAGAGCACCCAAAACTCCTCGTGGGGTAAATCGGCTAAAAGGGGCTGAAAAACCTCAACGACATCGGAACTGGAGGTAATTTGCTTTCGGTTAAGTGCCTCGGAGCGCTTTCGGCGCCTACCCAGCTCAATTGCGGCCATTATTGTAATTGCCTTTGCCTCGCCGATGCCCTTTATGGCCGTAAAATCGGTTAGAGTAAACTTACCCAGCTCGTTAAGGTTATTATCGGCTGTTTTAAGGATTCGTTGCCCCAACGACACAGCAGTTTCGTTGCGCGTTCCCGATCCAATTAGAATTGCTAGAAGTTCAGCGTCACTAAGGCTTCCAAGACCTTTCTGCATCATCTTTTCCCGGGGCCGGTCCTCAAGCGCCCACTGGGTAATTTTGAGGTTTTCGTAATCCATTCCGAAGCTTTTTTCTTCAAATTACGAAATAGCGCAATACGCTTCCAGAAAAAGTGGGGAAGGATAAAACAAAAAAGGGTTCGCGCAATGCGAACCCCTTATATTGTATTGTGTAGAGACTATTGAAGTCCGTTTACATGCTTTGCAAGAGAACTCTTAAGGTTAGCTGCTTTGTTCTTGTGAATAACATTTCTCTTCGCAAGCTTATCAAGCATAGCCGATACCTTAGGAAGCATCTCAACAGCCTCAGCCTTGTTAACAGAGGTTCTTAGTACTTTAATTGCATTACGAGTAGTCTTTGCATAGTACTTATTGTGGAGTCTTTTTGTTTCAGACTGCTTGTCTCTTTTGATTGCTGACTTGTGGTTTGCCATTTTGATTTTTCTCTAAATGATTGTAGCCCGTAGGGGAATCGAACCCCTGTTACCAGGATGAAAACCTGACGTCCTAACCCCTAGACGAACGGGCCTTATTACTCTTTGCTACTCAAATGTTGTTTTGCTTAGCGGGTGCAAATATAACTCTTTCTTTATTCCCTCCAAACCTTTTTAACAACAGCAGCTAAGTTTTTTTCTTAAAAAAGAACGCGCTTGCTACGGAACATCGACAAAAAAAGGCCCGCATTGCGGACCTTCATGTTTTTATAGTTTAAAAACTATTGTAGTCCGTTTACATGCTTTGCAAGAGAACTCTTAAGGTTTGCAGCTTTGTTCTTGTGAATAACATTTCTCTTCGCAAGTTTATCAAGCATCGCAGATACCTTTGGAAGCATCTCTACAGCCTCAGCCTTATTCTCAGAACTCCTTAGTACCTTAATTGCATTACGAGTAGTCTTTGCATAGTACTTATTGTGGAGTCTTTTTGTTTCAGACTGCTTGTCTCTTTTGATTGCTGACTTGTGGTTTGCCATCTCAAATATCTTCTAAATGATTGTAGCCCGTAGGGGAATCGAACCCCTGTTACCAGGATGAAAACCTGACGTCCTAACCCCTAGACGAACGGGCCTTACTGTTTGCCAAGCGCAACGTTTGTTTCGTTTAGCGGGTGCAAAGGTAGCTGAATTTTTATTCCCTCCAATATCTCAACAATTTTTTTTGAAATATTTTCAGAAAAAAATCTCAGCAAAACGCCTGTTTATTTGCATCGCATTTATATTCAGAGCTGTATCTACTGGCTCAAACCATTGCCCTCAACCTCAAGGTCGGAGACATCGGTTTCCCTATCGTAAACAGCCTTATAGTAAGTAGATGTAACCTCATTGATACTGGTGTTACACTTTCTAAACCCAAGCTTTTTGAGAGAGGCCATGGCTGCCTTGTTTCCCTCGTCGGCATCAATCAGCACCCTGTGAAACAGCTTGGTTTGTCCACCCCATTTTAACACCTCAATCATAACCTCAGTAGCATAACCCATTTTGCGAAAAGGCTTCTCAACGCTGAAGAAAATCTCCACATCTGCATCGGGGCTTGGTCGTCCGTTAAAGGAAAACTGACCAACAATTCGCTTGCTTTCCCTATCAACCATAAGCCACAGGGTTCGAAAAGCAAAGTCGGGGTTGGTGTCGCGCCACAAGTTGGGTTCACGCTCCATCATCTCCTTCACCTCCTCGCGATAGGTATCGGGAAAAGTTTCGCCTGACACTGTGAGTCCTCTCCCCTTCTCGTATTCCATCCTTGAATCGATATAAACCGTTAAATCGGCTAGACTTAAGGCAATAATATCAACACGTGTGCTCCTTAGCTCAATCATGGTTATTCGGTTTTAAGCATATGATACAGGAAAGGCAGCCCTGTTTTCGTCACAAGTTAGCACATCCTATACAAATAAGCCAATGCTTTTAGGTGTTACCCTACAATTTCCGCCGCCAGCTGCTTAATATCAACACCCGAGAAGTTCCCAGAGGTCATAATTAAGAGATTCTTACCCTCCCACTGCTGCTGCCGAAGGAAACTAGTTAGCTCCATAGAGTTTGTGAAAACAGCAGGTTGTGGATTACCAAAGCTATCTTGCACCTCAGCGGGACTTACAGGCGGAAGCTTTTTGTGCTCTATTGTATGAGGGTCGAAAAACACAATGGGAGTATCGGCACCCGCGAGCTTACCGTTGTAGTGTGGCAAGAAATCCTTATTGAGGCTACTAAAGGTATGCAGCTCAAGACAAGCAACTAGCTCCCGACTAGGGAAAGCCTGTTTCATGGCCATTACGGTAGCCGCCACTTTTGATGGGCTATGAGCAAAATCGAAGTAAACTCGTGTTTTACCATTGTCGGCAAGAAGTTGCAACCTACGGGCTGCTCCTTCAAAAGTGGCAATGGCGCTGTAAAAATTGGGGGCAGATACCCCTAATCGCAAGCACACCTCCATTGCTCCGCTTATATTCATTAAGTTGTGCTCACCAAAAACCTTAATAGGCAGCTCACCCTCTGGGGTTACTAATGAGACACCCGAGTGGCTGTACAATGCGTCATGCGCCTTGTACCCAACCTTTGCAACAGGGCTTTTATGCTCTACTACAAGTGTATTAAGCTCAGTATCGGACTCACAGAAAACCAATGTTCCATTGGGCTCAAAGGTGTCTATAAACTTGCTAAACTGCTCAAGGTATATTGGGTAAGTTGGGAATGCGTTTATGTGATCCCAGGCAATACCCGAAATTAGCCCAATATGCGGACGATAGAGATGGAATTTGGGACGACGATCGATGGGCGATGTCAGATACTCATCGCCCTCAAAAACGGCAATACGAGTATCGGAAGATAAGCTCACCATATTCTCGAATCCTTCCAGCTGCGCACCAACCATATAGTCGAAGGCAATTCCATTGTACTTTAGCACGTGCATAACCATTGAGGTTATGGTTGTTTTTCCGTGGCTACCACCAATTACCACTCGAGTTTTATCCTTTGTTTGCTCGTACAAGTACTCTGGATAGGAGTATATTTTTACTCCCAGTTCCTTTGCCCTAATCAGCTCAGGATTATCGAGCCTTGCGTGCATTCCTAGCACAACCGCGTCTAGGCTGGTAGTAATCCTATCGGGATTCCAACCTATAGCATTGGGTAATAGCCCATGCTTTGCCAAGCGGCTGAGCGAGGGTTCAAAAATCTCATCATCGGAACCAGTAATCTGATACCCCTTACCCTTAAGTGCAATGGCAAGGTTATGCATGGCACTACCACCTATGGCTATAAAATGAATACGCATTGTTTAATAGGATTTACGTTACAGTTGGCTTAACGCAAAGGTATATTGAAGTTTTGGTAAGCCCTTGCCAATTTTTAGAAAAAACTGCTTATTGTTGATTTGAGAAAGAAAATTGTTGCATTAACGCTATTTCACACATCAACATAAACAAGTAGGGCTTTTTTAGGATATATTCACATCTGATTACTAAATTGCAACAAACATAAACTAACCCTAAGAACCCGATGACAATACTAAACCTCACCGCGTGGTGGGAAGGTCTTTCTACCTTTGCCACCATATACTGGATAATTGCACTACCTGCGTCGTTGATATTCGTAATCCAAATTGTGATGACCTTTATTGGCGCCGATGTTGACTCCGATGGCATGGATGCCCTTGGCGACGCCGACCTAAGCGTTGAGTCCGATGCTGGTATAGGCTTCCAGCTAATTAGCCTCAAGAACTTTATAGGATTCTTCACCATTTTTGGCTGGGTTGGTCTGGCATGTATTGATGCTGAGCTGCCCACCTATGCAACCATCATTATCTCCACAATAAGCGGATTCCTTATGATGGTGCTTATGGCTTCTATCTACTACTTTATGGGAAAGCTTACCGAATCTGGTAACCTTAACCTAAAAAATGCCGATGGAAAAACAGGAACGGTTTACCTAAAAATCCCTGCAAAAAGGAGTGGTATGGGTAAGGTTCAGATACAGCTGCAAGGCTATCAGACCCTTGACGCAATGACCGACGATGAGGAAGATATTCCAACTGGGGGAATTGTTATAGTAACAGGCGTTTACAACAACGATATCCTTTTGGTAAAAAAAGCCTAGTCCGCATCATAAAAAAGGAGAGCCTTGGTTTCCCATGGCTCTCCTTTTTTATTTAGAAAATCCACTTATCGCGGGTATTCCAAAGTCCTTCAATCTTATAGGTGAGCACAAACTCGTGCGTTCCGCTATTCACGCGAGACAACTTGTTTAGGGTAAAATCGAATGCATAGCCAACGGTTAAGTTCTTGTACACAAGCGCATGGAAGAAAACACCAGCCGCATCGCCCAAACGGTAGTGTGCACCCATAAAGAATCGCTCCATGTATATGGCCTTTCCTGCAATATCGGTTGACATGGGTGAACCACCCATAATACCCATTAGCATTGAGGGCTGAACGGACCACTCGGAATCTATCCTAAACATATAACCACCCATAAGGTAAATTTGAGGGTTGTAGGGCTCACTGCTCTCTCGGTACTCCTTGTTCAAGCGAGGTTCTATTAGCTTGGGAATAGAAAACCCAGCGTAGTAAACGGGGGTGTACAAATAAAAACCTACACCCATGTTGGGACTAATTCTATTCTCGTTTTTCTGGAAGTTGGGGTCGGTGGGGTCGTTAACCTTTAGATCTCCAGTCTCTGCATTATAGCTGCTTATACCAGCCTTTAAGCCCATAGAGAGCCTAATCCCATTTAGAACGGTAATTTGATAAGCATACGAACCTGTAATATGAGTATTGCGCAAAGGGCCTGCTTTATCGGTCATCACATTAAAACCAAGCCCCATGTTCTGCCTAATGTAGGGCGTATGTGCACCAAAACTGTACGACGCTGGTGCTCCATCAACTCCAATCCACTGGTGACGAGTAAGCAGGCTTAGGTTAAGCCCATCAACCGTTCCTGCTATTGCAGGGTTAAAGGCAATGGGGTTTTGCAAATAGTAGGTAAAAACAGGATCTTGCTGTGCCCTTGATTGTAGCGAAACCAAAACCATTAAGGTAGCCACACCCAATCCAAACCATTTATTTAAAGTGAACTTCTTCATACATCCTATCTCCGACTATCGTTTTAAAAATACATTACCAGTATATGACTTTGACTTCTCTCCTTTTACCTCAATAATGTAGTAATACGTTCCAGTTGGGAGCGTTTTTCCTACAGAAAGAGCCACGTTTGACTTGCCGTCCCAATCATTATTGTAATCATCGCTAGAGTAAACAATATTGCCCCAGCGGTTGTAAATCTTAACAGAGGCTCGTCCAAAGAACTTAAGTCCCTTTATTTCGAAATAATCGTTTATACCATCGCCATCGGGAGAGAATCCTTCGGGAATAAATAGCGCATCGGGAACTGGCTCCTCAACAGTAATTCGGACCACAGCCTGAGCACAATTAGACTCGCCCATGCAAATGGAGTAGGTTAGAGAATCGGCACCAACAAAGTCGATATAAGGCGTGTAGGTTAATACTCCATCGCTACTCATTGTGGCATAGCCATTTTTTACATCGTTATGGATATAAATTGTGCATGATGATTTTTCGATGCCAGTATCATTCATTAGTACATTGACTTCAACAGTGGTATTCATCATCATGGTTACGGCATCGTCCACAGCCACAATAGTTGGTAGGTTCTCAACAACACTAACAGTTACCCTTGCAATGGAATAGTCGCCATCAAAATCGGTTATGCGATAAAAGAACACCACACTACCCATATATCCAGACGCTGGAGTAAATAGGATGGTGTTATCGTCATTTACTACAATGGTACCTTCGGTATTACTTGGTGCTGTTTCTACAGTAAGGAATACGGGAGCATCGTTTAATCCTGTATCGTTGGTTAAAGCAACAATATTGATAGGAGTATCAACAAATGTTTCTACCTCATCATCATTGGCATCAGGCAGATAGTTAACATCCTTTTTAACGTTAACCACAACAGAAGCCTCATCGGAGTCACCATTAGCATCAGTTACCATATAGTTAAATGTAGCAGCACCAACATAGTCGCCCGATGGAGTAAATACAATCGTATTATCCTCATTTACCGAAACAGTACCCTGTGCCACATGTGGAGCCTGAGATATGCTAACCAATACAGGTTGATCTTCCAAACCATAATCATTCTCCAGCACGGCAATAGTAACTGCAGCACTCTTAGTGGTTCCCCTCCTATCATCATTAGCAACGGGTTGGTGGTTCACCTCTCCCTCGGCCAACACGGTGATGGTTACAGTGGCAGTAGCATAGTCGCCCTGCGCATCGGTGACGGTGTAGCCGAAGGTGGCGACGCCTGAAAAGCCTGCGGCTGGGGTGAAGGTTACCGTGTTATCGGCGTTAACCGCTACCGTTCCGCTAACTGGATTTGTTGATATGGTTACTACCACAGGAGCATCCTCTAAACCTGTATCATTAGCTAAAACGTCAACGGTTACGGCGGTTTGGTACTCGGTGCCGCGGCTATCGGCGGTGGCTACAGGTAGGTGGTTAACCTCTCCCTCGGCCAGTACGGTGATGGTTACCGTGGCAGTGGCGTGGTCGCCCTGCGCATCGGTGACGGTGTAGCCGAAGGTGGCTACGCCCGAGAAGCCTGCGGCTGGGGTAAAGGTTACCGTATTATTGGCGCTAACCGCTACCGTTCCGCTAACTGGGTTCGTTGATATGGTTACTACCACAGGAG
>DHVO01000182.1 GCA_002412705.1 Bacteroidales bacterium UBA5206
CGAGGTGATTCACATCTAATAACCGCTGCACCTAAATACAAATAGAGACCGCCGAAGGGTGGTCTCTATTTTTTTTGTGTTTAGTATTTGGTGTTTAGTGTTTTGTCGTTTAGCGTTTAACGAATCACCTTTAACCTTTAACTCCTCCCCTACGACATCTGCTCCAGCAACAGCGGAAAATCGCTGGGTGCAAGTAGGCCTACAATGGGGCTATCGGCACGTCCCGTCCGGGTAACCACAACAGCCTGTAGGTAGTTGCCCTTTTTCATGGCGTTTTTAAACTGGCCAACAAGTGAAACCACATCGGAATTCTCGCTAACAATGGTAAAGTCGTTACCATCGGCATAGGGAATAATATCGGCCAAACTGGCCTTTGAGTAGTTAACCGTTGACTCGTGCTTAGAGGTCATCCACTTGGCAAGCGTTTTGGCGGTTACAATGCACACCACCCGTCCCGAATCAACCACAGGGCAGCGCATAAAGCCCTTGCTGGCAAAGGTGTCCAGCATCTCCATTAATGGGGTTTGCGGCGTAGCGAAGTAGGGCTTGCGCTTCATTACTGTGGCTATTTTAGGCGGATTGCTAAGCAGGTTGCGGATTCGCCTAATATCCTTTACCACATCATCGTGGGGCTCGGCAATTACAAAGTTCTCGCGGCGGGTATGCGTAATGGCGTTGCGCAGCTGAGCATACTCCTTTAGGTCGGTTGCGAACTGCTGCACCACAGGGTGCAATCCGCGCGCCTTGCGTAGCAGCTCCCCAAAGTTGGAGTGGTAAGTATCGTTGCAAATCTCCTTTAAAGACTGCTCTATCTCTGTAAAAAGCTCAATAAATATCTCTGAGTTGGGTTTACCGTTTGTTTCCATAGCGAATGATTGAAACCGAAAGATAACTAAATATCGCTGTTGATGTTTCCGTAATGCCCCAAAAGCGTAACATCGGAAGCAAGCAACAGATGGGACAAAATAGCACAAAACGATACACTACTGTATATCATACACATAACAACGTAACCTATACTCCTATCAGCAAAATATTTATTTTGCTTCACCCTGTACAACCAATTATGCCTTCAGTTACATTTGATGGCTCATTTCTGGGCAGTAAAACACTTTACCCCAAACTTTTATGCGCCTTACAAACATTGAAAAAGAGCTGCTCATTGCAAAAAATGAGCAGGAGTATGCTGATACCTATAACTCGCTAAACTGGATTACTCCAGAAAACATTGAGGCACTACTAGACGAACGAGAATCTATTCTGGCAAAGCTAAGGCTACACGGCGTTGAAGAGGGATACAATGCGACCAAGTTGGATGTTAGAACCCTATCGCAGGGATGCCGCCATTGCGCCGAGGGAGAGTGGTCGTGCCTATTTATTAACGGCATTTGCAACGCTAGCTGCATGTACTGCCCCACATCGCAAATGGAAAAAGGCGTTCCAACAACCAGCACACTAGATTTCCCCGATGTTAACGACTACATAGCCTACCTACGCCGTTACCAGTTTAAGGGCGTTAGCCTAAGCGGAGGCGAACCGCTGCTAACCTTTGATACCACGCTAAACTATATCACCCAAATACGGAAGGCTCTTGGCCCCGACATCTACATATGGATGTACACCAACGGAATTCTAGCCTCAACCGATAAGTTTGAAGCGCTTCGCGATGCAGGGCTAAACGAGGTTAGGTTTGATATTGGGGCTACGGGCTACAAACTGGATGGGCTAAAAACCGCCCTTGGACTAATACCTGTGGTTACGGTTGAGATACCCGCTGTTCCCAGCCACTTTGATAAACTAAAAGTTGCCGTAGCGGAACTGGCGTCACTCGGCGTTAAGCTCATCAACCTACACCAGCTTAGGCTCACACCCCACAACCTTCCCCGCATAGCCGATAAGGGCTTCACCTTTTTGCATGGCACCAAGGTAACCGTATTGGAATCGGAGCTAACGGCGCTACGACTAATGCTTTTCAACCTTGAGAACGGCATTAACCTACCCGTTAACTACTGCTCATTCCCGTTCAAGAACCGGTTCCAGAGTAGGGCTGCAAGGCAAAGAACATCGGCAGAGGTAGCTAAATCCTACGAGGAGATTACCGATACTGGACACATTAGAGTTCTTGCCGTTAAGGGCCAACCCGAGGCAATTGAAGCGCTGGCAGAGTACCTATCATCAGTAAAAGGGTTTGCTGGTAAATGGAGATTGCAGTACCCTGGCAATAACATAACGCTTACCAAAGATGTGCTTGAAGCGATAGATACTAAAGACCTAAGCGTTAATATTAGCTACTACAACACGGCTTTTCTGCCACAAATAAGCTACCGCAATGCCTTTGTAGAGGTAAACCTCACGGCCAAGCGGAAAATTGTTGTGGAAAAGATGACGTTGATAAAGGAACTAGAACTTACCCCTGATGAGACCCAATGGCTAAAGCAGTTACTAACGCTAGCAGGAGTAGAAAAAGAGCTATACCTAAGGGAACTAATTGCCAACAGAATTGAAGAGCCAAGAAAGCAGCTGTGGGTTAAGATTAGCGATTGCGAAGTGGTAATGCACGGACTGGCCGACTACTTTTAGACAAAATAAAAAGAGGAGCTTATTGCGCTCCTCTTTTTCTATTTTTTCTACAAGGGGAAACTTACTTGGTTGCTGTTGCGGTTTTCTTACTAATATAGTCCTGATTTAGGCCAGACAAAACCTCTTTGGTAATATCAAGGGCTGGATTGCCATAAAGCATTGGGCCACCAAAGGTGCTGCTAAGAATAACATGGAAACCTTTTTCCTTGTTGTACACCTCAAGATAATCAGTTAGGCTCTGCTGAATTTGGCGTAGCTTAACCTGCTCCTCTTCGGCTAGTTTCATACGCATCTCATCGCGAAGACGGTATAAATCCTGCTCTTGCTTAGCAAGTTCTTCCTGCATTTGCTGAGCCTGAGAACGGGTAACCAAGCCTTTTTGAACCTTATCCTGAAAATCCATGGCCTGCTTCTCAAAAGTACGAGACTTAGAGTTTAGCTCAGCCTCAAGTTTACGGCCACTCTCTTGAAGTTGCTTTTGAACATCAAAGTACATATCGTAGTTGTTCAAAAGGGTATCCACATTTACCCAAGCAATGGAAAGGTCACCACTAATAGCAGTTTGCTCAGCGGTATCGCCCGAAGTCACAGCACCTTTCTTTGTGCCTGAAAAATGGAGAACAAAAAGAACTACAACGGCAATGGCCAGAATAGCATTGGCAATGGTGTTGAACTGTTTCATTAGGTTTAGTTTCGTTTCGTTTTATTTCCGGATATCCCCATAGGTTATACCATCCGGACAAAATTCTATGTTAAGAAAGTGGGGATTGCTTTTTTTAATCGCAACACCGCAAATTTAACGGAATTTGGGACAATTCAAACCTTGTGTTAACATTTTAGTAACGTTTAGCTTACTCAAAAAGCCCCTCGTCCCTAACCAACAGAAGGATAGACGAGAAGGGAACTATAACGTACTTCTCGCGGTTAAATTCAATCTC
>DHVO01000113.1 GCA_002412705.1 Bacteroidales bacterium UBA5206
CCTACATCAAGAGCCTTAATCTTGATAACATTGCCATTGCTGCACCCGATATGGGTGGCGCAAAGCGTGCCAATGCCTATGCCCGTTTCCTAGATGCATCGCTAATTATTTGCCACAAGAACAGGGAAAAAGCTAATGTGGTGGATCAGATTACCGCTATTGGCGATGTGGAAGGTAAAAATGTGGTTATACTCGACGATATGGTTGATACGGCTGGTACACTTACAAAGGCAGCCGATATGATGATGGAGAAAGGTGCGCTTAGCGTTAGGGCATTTGCTACTCACCCAGTCCTTTCTGGGAATGCTTATGAGCGTATTGCCAATTCATCTCTAACAGAACTTGTTGTTACCAACACCATTCCTTTACGCGAGGGTGTTGATACCAGCAAAATTAAGGTTCTTTGTGTAGCCGACCTTTTTGCCGACGTTATCAATAAGGTGTATAACTATCAGTCTATCAGTGCTAATTTTATTATTTAGCTTATTATAAACAGAACTTGGGTTGCATTTATTTACTTTTTGTAGCTATATTTGCAACCCATTTTACCCCTCGCTAATAATGGCGTGATGGGGAGCTGACAAAGATGAGGGGCAGCTCTGAGTAACGTCAGTTATTAACAATTTAATTATTACACAATGAAATCCATTGAACTTAAAGGTTCACTAAGAACTGAGACTGGAAAGAAAATTTCAAAGAAACTAAGGAACGAAGAACAAGTACCTGCTATTCTTTACGGAGGGGAAGCTCCTGTTGTGTTCTCAGTTGTAGCAAAAGATCTTAAGCCTATTATTTACACTCCAAACGTTTTTGTAATAAAGTTGGATGTAAATGGTACTGTTTACAACGCTATTCTTAAGGATATTCAATTCCACCCAGTTTCTGACGCTATTATCCACGTTGATTTTCAGCAAATTTTTGATGACAAAAAAGTAACCGTTGCTCTACCTGTTGTTCTTACTGGTGTTGCAGAAGGTGCTCGTCAAGGGGGTAAGCTAATGCTTGTAACACGTAAACTACGTGCTAACGGCTTAGTTAAAGACATGCCTGATACTCTTGATATTGATGTAACCGATTTAGGTCTTGGTAAAACACGCCTAGTTGGTGACCTTAAGTTTGAGAATTTCCAGATTGTTGATCCTAAGTCAACCGTTGTTGCTGCTGTTAAGCTAACTAGGGCTGCTCGTGGTGCACAAGCTGCTGCAGAAGGTAAATAGTTGTAACTACTAAAGCTGTTTAGATTTGAAACATCTAGTAGTCGGGCTAGGTAATATTGGTAAAGAGTATGCCAACACCCGTCACAATATTGGATTTTTGGTATTGGACGCTCTTGCTGGGGCGTCCAATATTGCTTTTAGCGATGGCCGATACGGCGCAGTTGCTGAGCTAAAGCACAGGGGGCGTACCTTTGTGCTACTTAAGCCATCAACCTATATGAATTTGAGTGGTAAAGCCGTTAACTACTGGTTGCAAGCCGAAAAAATTCCTGTTGAGAATATGCTTGTTGTGGTTGATGACTTAGCTCTACCACTGGGTACACTCCGTCTGCGTGCAAAAGGCAGCGATGGTGGCCACAATGGACTTCGCAGCATTGATGCAACGCTGGGGCACCAAAACTACGCACGTCTCCGCTTTGGTATTGGCAATGAGTTTCCTAAGGGGATGCAGGTGGATTACGTTTTGGGCGAATGGACTAAGGAAGAGCAAACTTTGTTACCCGAAAGGGTCAAGTCTGCTGGGGACATGATTCTTAGCGTTGGTGCTATTGGCGTACCAAGAACAATGAGCTTGTTTAATAATAAGTAGAGAAATGGAACCTGCCGACGAGAAACGAATTGATAAGTGGCTATGGTCGGTTCGGGTATTTAAAACCCGCTCTCTAGCCGCAGATGCCTGCAAAAAGGGGCGTGTTACCATTAACGATACTCAGGTAAAGCCTGCTAAGGATGTTCGTATTGGCGATACGGTTACAGTACGCAAACCTCCCGTGGTATATACATTTAAGGTGCTTGGAATACCTAGCAATAGGGTAGGAGCCAAACTTATTGCAACCTATCTGGAGAATATCACACCTCAATCGGAGCTGGACAAGTTGAATCCAGATTTTATGGCGTTTAGCGGCATAAGGGAGAGGGGGGCTGGGCGCCCAACAAAGAAGGAGCGTCGCACGCTTGACGAGATTAAGGGTGCATCATCTTTTATTGATGATTGGGACGAAGATTAGAATTTGTAGGTAAATCCCACTCCTAGCATCTCCTTAAGTTGTAACTTTGATATTTTCTTAGCGTTCCCGTTTCTATCCTTTACCTCAATTTTCTGATCATCATCGTACAACATCCATGTCTGTGCTCTGGCTGTAATGTAAGTGGTTATTCTTAAGTCTAGGGTCAGGTCCCAGCTAATATCAATGTTTTGAGGTTTATCCATGTAGTTAGAGAAGAATTCTAACTTAGACCTAAAGCCAACTTTCTTCTCCCAAAACTCAGCGTTGTATAGAATTTTCATTGAACCACCAAGCTCAATTCTTGTGTTTTTGCCAGGCTCTACTAGCACTCCGTTATCGTCGTAAATGGCTGGAGTAACTCCAAATGCACCTTTGTTTGCCAGCTTGGTATCGTTAACTATGGTAAGTTTTCCTGCGGCTGGCGATATCATTACGTTAAACAGATTGTTTGGCTTGTAGTTCATACCCACTGAGAGCTGGATGTAGGCTGGCGACATAAAGTTTGATATTACAGTGGAGTCGTTAGGGTACTTATAACCTTTGGCAAATTGGGTTTTAAATCCAATCATTGAACTGTAATACCACTTTTTACTTGCATTTCGTCCATATATGGAGGAAATATCAATCCTATCTTCGTTCTTTATTTGCTTATCGTTTCCCTGTCGGGTTAGCCCATAGCCAATATCAAGTGTGTTGTCCCACTTGTTTTTTCCTTTAGAGTAGCTTGCCGTTATAAGGGTTGCGCCGTTACCCGATATTGCATTCTCGCCACCTGCTACCCAGTTTGTTAGGGATATTTGGCTAAAGGTTATTGCAAAATTTCCATTAATAACCCACGTTGGGGTAACTGTGAGCGTATCAACGGTGGTAGTATCGGTAACTACAGTTGTTGGGTTGTTAAATGCCTTTACTTTTACTGAGAGGATTACAATAAAAAGCAAGGGCAGGACTAAACGTTTTCTTCCTCCTTGCATGATCAACCTAAAAATAAGAATGCTTAGCTAGTACGCATACTACCTAAGCGCTATTACGTAATAAATTTATGCTTGTATTTAGGCTTTACGGAGATACAGCTTGTTTGGTTACCAAGTTTTGACCTATTTCTTGCCACAAAGTCATAGATCTTGTCTAGTAGCTTGCTGGGGAACAAAGAGATTGCTTTTGCCAGGATTTTCCAAATACCTCCAATTTCCTTTAGGGTAAGAAGTATGGCTGCGCTTTTTGTTTTAATTATATCTCCCTTAACTGTAACCACGGTGCTGTTGGCATTAATGTTATGCTTGGCAAGTACTGCAAGTGCAAATGGCGTTTGCTGCGACGATAACATAATCTTATCCCTTCTATCTAGGGCAATAACTAGCTTTACAGCCCAAGAGCAAAGAGCGCAATCGCCATCGTAAATAAGTACAGTGTGGTTATCCTTAATCATTACTTTTTGTAACAGCCAATTATTTCCCCAATATAGAATCGGTGAAAATCTTTGTTTGGGTAGTTTCTTGTAACAATGGAGGGGTCAATAAAGTTCATCTCCTTTATGTCGCCAAAGTATAGCTTTTTACACTCAAGTATTAGTTCGGCCTCCTTAAAGGCAACTGTCCCGTTGGGTGTAGGAATTAGACTTAGCCCTGTTTCCTCAGGCTTGTTGTAATCTCTACCCGATTTGGTTCCGCAAAATTCTAATGCATCCCTGTGCTCTTCGTTAAAAAAGGTGAGGCTAAAAAGATTGTTTTGCTCAACAAACTCGTAGGTGTACCGTTGGGGCCTAATAAACACTATTGCTATAGGTTTGTTCCACAGTATACCTAGTGTACCCCACGATGCAGTCATTGTATTCATTTTATCCATATTACCAGCGGAAATAAGCATCCACTGGTTGTCTATTAGATCAAATACTTTTAGGTTTAGGTCTAGGGGGTTAAGCGGAGTGAATTCTTCTAGATTGTTCATGGTAAATGTTTTGTTAATGGTTTTATTACTGATGCGTTAAATGTCTATTCCAAGGAAAGTTCTAACAAGAACCCCAATGCCAAAGGAGAGCGCTGCTACACCAAGGCTAATTGCTGCCATCTCAAAAAATCGTCGCTTAAAGTTTAAGTCCTTTGCTATGGAAATGTAGTAGTTAAATGCTAGAATTATAAGAATGGCATTGGTTATTGTTGCTAGTAAGGCTACCATGTAATGGCTTATAAGAAAGTAGGGCGCAACTAGAACAACAACGGTTAGGATATAGGCAATGCCAGTATATACTGCCGATTTTAGTGCGTTTTCGTTCTCGTCTTCTGCTCTGGTCGATAGGTACTCCGATGCTGCCATGGAGAATGATGCGGCAATACCTGTAATTAGTCCAACAACTGCAATTAGGCTGGTTTTTTGAAGCGCAAAGGTAAGGCCTGCAAGTGTTCCCGTGAGTTCAACAAGCGCATCGTTTAAGCCAAGTACAATGGAACCAACATAGTTCAGCTTTTCCTCTTTTAGCATATTGATTAGCTGGTTCTCATGTTGTTCTTCGGCTTCAATTATTTTATCAACAGAAGGAACTATATCAGCAATCTCTGTATAGTATCGCTGTGCGTCTATCTCCTGCTTCTCCATGAGCTTAACGCCAAACGTAACTCCTAATATTTTTGCAATGAGGAAGTAGTATGCAATTTTTATTCGGTTGGGTTGTATCTCTTTGCCCGAAATTTGCTTAAAAAACAGATAGTGCTCCATCTCCTCGTTGGCAATGCTGTTTAGCACCTGTTTGTTGTGAGCGTCCTTTTCGGCGGCAGCAAGTTTTTTGTATATGAAGTGCCCCGTTAGCTCGTCGCGCTGTACTCTAAGTATTTTTTGTTCAAGTGTTTTATTCATGGGGGTGTTTTAAAAAAGAAAAACCTTAAAAGGATAACTTTTAAGGTTTAAAAATAAGACTATCCTCTATTAGAAGTATTCGTATGTGTACTTATACAGTGAGCGGTACTTGTAAGGGGCATAGTACGATTCAACCTCTGTAACATTCCCCTTCTTGTCGTAATCCGATTCTTTTTTGGAGTAATCGCTAGGGTCTCCGTCAAACCAGCTCTCTTCTAAAAGGTTTTCGTTGTTGTCGTAAACAAAAGTGCTGTAAACTATCTTATCGCCCTCTTGCTGCTCTTGCTCTACTTTTTCTAGTAGATTTTTTGTATTGTAAGAGTATATAAGTTTCTTCGAGAACTTGGTAGAGTAGTACTCTGTCTCTTCTTGTACTTTGCCATCCTTATTGTATGCAAAAAGGACTTTTCTAAGCTCTTTGCCATCGGTAGCAAACTTTGTTTCCTCTACAAGTTGGTTTGCCTTGTTGTAAACTTTCTCAACGGTATGGTCTAGCTTGTTTTCGGGTTTGTAAATTTTAATGATTTGCTTGTTTGCTTCGTATGAGTAATCCCATTTTTCTACTATCTGCCTACTTGCATTGTACTTGATAATATCCTTTGGTTTTCCGTCGGTATGGTAGGTGTAGTCTATTTTATATGCAGCGGTGCCATCAAATCCTACTTCAAGAACCTTTTTTCCTTGTGCGTCGTAGTTGAAAACCTGTTTGAAGGTAACCTCGGGCTGAGGCTTGTTCATTTTCTCAATTTTGAGATACTCTGTTCTGTTGTTGTTCTTGTCGTACTTGTAAAGTAGCCTCGATGAAACCTCTCCGTTGGAGCGATAGTTAATCACCTCAATGGGATTTCCATTCTTGTCGTACTTAGTCTCGGTTGCTTTGTATCCTTTAGGATCAGGTTTGCCTTGTTTATACTTGTGTATCCACTGGGTGGTCTGCTTTATTTTGTTCCTAGCAACGCGAGCGCGCTCTTCCTCCTCACTTGTGTTTCTTGGTACTTGAGAGAAAAGAGGGGCACTTAGTAATAGCAGGCAGTATAGTAGCGATAATGTTCTCATTTGTGTAAATTATTTCGGTTTTTCCAATAGTGCGCTTTGAGTTAGCAATTATAGTAAAAGCTGTTCAAAACTAAAATAGTTCTATAAAAAGCGTGCCAATTTTTGGTAATGGTGGGTTAATCTTCGCTGTCCTCGCCGTCGTTTGAATCTTGTTCAAAAGGTATAGTTATGGCAAGTATAAAATAGTTTCTGTTGGCGTCGTAGGGAACAAAGTGGTAGTACAGCTTTCTATTGGATTTTCGGGCAATGTCAATTAAGCCTAAGCCAGCACCCCCTTTTTCCGTTAGTTCACCTTCAACCATTTGCTTTAGGAAAGCATCTTTTATCTCCTTTGGTGTGAGTTTGTTCAGTAGGTCTATTCTATCCTGAAGCTGCTTTACTTTGTCGTTGTTTACTAGGTTTCCGGTAATCACATAAAAGGAGTCCTTGTTCTCACCAACAATGAATAGCCCGTTGCCAATGTGCTTTTCGGTTTCGTCAAAGTCATCGGAATGCTTAGTTACATTCTGTAGGCATTCTATCATTATGTGGAAAACCCTTTTCCGTACTGATGTAGAAAGGTTCTTTTCTGCAATTTTACGATTTGCCATAAAGGCAAACGACCGCATTATCTGGTGGTTTACCTCTCCCTTATATATTAAGGGGAAGCCACTAGATGCCATCTCGTTTGAGAGAGTAGATTTTATGAAGTAAATTACATTGTCCATCAATGTTTGAAGTTACTAAAAAAATCTTTTCACATTATTCCCTTATGGGCAACATTTTGTCAATTTTATGGACGAAACTAAAAAGCCCATTAATAGCTGCTTTTTTTAAGCGAATGGAACTTTTTATTTAATATATGTTTCCAAAATTGTGGAAAATGGTTCCGGTTTTAGCATTACATTCTTCATATCAGCGGGTAAAAGTACTGTTTCTCCTGTATTAACCTGCAGTGTTTCCCCGTTACCGTAAACAATTTTAAACGCCCCTTCGGTACAAATATAAACAACAAAGGAGTCTATAAAGTTGTAATCGCGTGCAAAAGTCTTGTTGAACAATAGTTTGTTGGTGGTAAAGTACTTGCATGTTGCCAACTGGTGCGTTTTGTTGTTTTCTTGGGGCGATGCTGTTTTGTACTCAGGGTAGTGCGTAAAGTCAATCGCTTCGGTAGCAAGTTCGGTGTGTAGTTCACGGGCGTTGCCATTGGCATCCACTCTGTCCCAATCGTATATCCTGTAGGTGATGTCTGATGTTTGTTGTATCTCAGCAAGGAGTACCCCTGCGCCAATAGCATGTACTCTGCCCGAGGGTATGAAGAAAACATCCCCTTTGTTTGCCTTTTCTACATTGAGTAGCTCCTTTATCCGTCCGCTGTGGAAGAAATCAATGTACTCGTTTTTGGTTAATGGCCGAGTGAAGCCAGTTATTATTTCAGCGTTGGCCTCGCTGTTTATTACATACCACATTTCTGTTTTGCCAAAACTTTGGTGTCGCTCTTTGGCCAGCTCATCGTTGGGGTGTACCTGTATGGACAGCGCTTCCTTGGCATCAATAAGTTTTATTAGCAAAGGGAACTCTAATCCAAACTCATTAAATACCTTATCGCCAACCAGGTCTCCCATGTATATCTCAATTAGCTCTTGTAGGTTGTTTCCCTCTAAAAAACCAT
Organism: Bacteroidales bacterium UBA5206; assembly: GCA_002412705.1. Taxonomy (GTDB): domain Bacteria; phylum Bacteroidota; class Bacteroidia; order Bacteroidales; family Tenuifilaceae; genus UBA5206. Next base: position 7,782 of record DHVO01000113.1, read on the forward strand.
TTGAAACAATAGATATGTTTTCGTCAACGCCACTTATCTCCCAGCTCTCACCGTATGTTTTTTCTAAGTCAGTTACAGGTTTCTTGTAAACAGATATTAGCTTATCTCCTCCCCAAATGCGCTCCTTTAGCTGTGGTTTAAATTTTAGTGGATATAATTCGTTCATCTTTTCTTCTTGTTTTTCAGTTGTGTAGGCTTTTGTTTGCTTTTAACAACTTGATAGAATTTGTTTTACGCTCTTTAATGTTTGCAAAAGATTTGTACTTTAGCAGGTGTAAAATAGACCTAACAAAGTTAAGAACTTTAACGATTAAAATGTGATGCTGGTAATTGGTATTGCAGGGGGCACTGGTTCTGGTAAAACTACCGTTGTAAAACGAATAGTAGAACTACTTCCTCCTGGTGAAGTTGTTGTTATTCCCCAAGACTCATACTATCGCGATAATTCGCACCTTCCCTTAGAGGAACGCCAAGAGATAAACTTCGATCATCCTGCTTCAATAGAATTTGAACTTCTTGTAGAACATGTGCAGGCGTTAAAAGAGGGCAAATCTATAGAACAGCCAATATATTCATATTTGACCTGTGCTAGGGCTAAGGAATCAATTCGTATTAATCCGCGGCATGTTGTTATTGTTGAAGGCATTCTTATCCTTACCCATCCCGAGTTAAGAGATTTAATGGATATTAAGGTTTTTGTTGATGCCGATGCCGACGATCGCCTTTCCCGTGTTATTGCTCGTGATATTGTTGAGCGGGGTCGTTCTGTGAATAAGGTTCTTGAACGCTATGAAAAAACGGTTAAGCCAATGCATCTACAGTTTATTGAGCCAACTAAACGCTATGCCGATATAATTGTGCCCCAAGGGGGAAATAACTCTGTTGCAATTAATATATTAACTTCCATTATAGAAAAGACATTGCGAAAACACGGGTTGGACTAAACTTTTGGCCTATGCTAAACCATGTATCCATTGAAGATGTGCTGTTTCTTGATATAGAGACAGTTCCTCAATATTCTAGCTATTCGGAACTTTCTGTCGAGTATAAGGCTCTTTGGGATAAAAAGGCAACTTTTCTAGTTAAAGATGCCCAGTTGGATACTCCCGAACTTGTGTATCAGCGTGCTGGAATATATGCTGAGTTTGGGAAGATTGTTTGCATATCGGCAGGTATGGTTGTAACCAAGGATGGTGAGCGGTTTTTTAGGGTTAAGTCGTTTGCTGGAGCCGACGAGAAAACACTACTTGAAGGTTTCTCCGTAATGCTTAACCGGTTTAGCGCACGTAATACCAGTTTTCTATGTGCTCACAATGGGAAGGAGTTCGATTTTCCTTTTATTGCCCGTAGAATGCTAATAAACGGTTTGCCCATACCTCAAGTGCTTGATGTTGCAGGCAAAAAGCCTTGGGAGGTGCCTTTTCTTGATACAATGGAACTGTGGAAGTTTGGCGATTTTAAGCACTATACCTCATTGAACCTGCTGGCTTATGTGTTTAACATCCCTACTCCCAAGGACGACATTGATGGTAGTCAGGTTGCTCATGTTTTTTACGTGGAGAACGATGTTGAACGCATTGCCATATACTGCGAAAAGGACACGTTAACTGTAGCCCAACTTCTGCTTAGGTATAAGGGAGAGGCGCTTATTAACCCTGAAAATATCGAACGGGTTCAGGGTTAGGCCGTCCTTTTACAACATGCCTTTAGTAAACTAGACCTAAACAGTTGCTAGGAAGTTTTGCACGAGTTCAACAAACTTACTTGTTTGCTCTGCGTGCACCCAGTGTCCCGCATCCTGTATGGTGCGAAGCTGTGCATTGGGAAAAATGTTCTGGATTTTGTTTCTACTCTCTTCTGTTATATAATCCGATTCGCTTCCCTTTATAAATAGGGTAGGGCCATTGTATGTGTATCCCTTACTATTAATTCCTTCCATCAGAGCAAAGAGATTTTGCTGAATTGCATCCAGGTTAAGCGCCCAGTAGAACGCCCCATCTTTGTTCCTCTTTAGGTTTTTTAGTAGGAACTGGCGAATCCTTGTTTGTGGAATTGAGAGGTTCAAATTAGTGTCGGCATCGTTTCTAGATTCTAAGCTATCCAAAGGCATTGCTAGTAGTGCATTAACAATTTTACGGTGCTCCTCTAGATGCGATGTGGCACTTTGCTTGCGCTCCGTATATTCTTCGGGAGATATATCTACAACTACTAGCCCTTTAACTTTATCTGGGTGTTCCAAACAGTACCGCATGGCTACTTTGCCTCCCATTGAATGACCTATGATTATTGGATTTTGGATGTTCTCCGATTTCATGAATTCATCCAAATCATCGGACATAAGAGCATAATTGTGACTTGCAGTATGTGGACTTTGTCCGTGGTTACGTTGGTCCAGTAATATTATTCTGTTTTTTAGTGCAATAGCCTTTCCTACTGTTAACCAGTTATCGGAAGAGCCGTAAAGCCCATGCAGAATTACAATGGGCTCACCTGTTCCTATGCTTCTGTAAAATAGTTTCATGTTGTGGATTCTAGATGTTAGACGTCTAGTATCTGGCGTCTTGAATCTTAAATCTTGAACTTTTCTCCTTTAATCTTTAATCTCGCCTAAGGGCGAAGCTAGCTCCTTGCACCTTTTTACACTTTAACCTGCTTAAGGTACATTTGAATGGTGTTCTCCAATCCAAAATAAAGCGCGTCAGCAATAAGTGCATGCCCAATTGATACTTCTAGGAGATTAGGGATGTTACTGGCAAAGTATTTGAGGTTGTCTAAATTAAGATCGTGGCCTGCATTTACTCCAAGTCCCACCTCTTTAGCTGCTAAGGCTGCGGCAATAAAGGGTGCAATGGCAGCCTCCTTGTTCTTTGAGAAGTTTGTAGCGTAAGGTTCAGTGTATAGTTCTATTCTATCGGTTCCAGAATCGGCGGCGTGCTTAACAAGTTCAGGGTCTGGGTTTACAAAAATGGATGTTCTTATACCCTTTTCCTTAAAGAGTTGTACAACTTTTTTGAGCTGTTCTTTGTTTTTAATGGTATCCCATCCTGTGTTTGAGGTAATTGCTTCGGGTGGATCTGGTACAAGGGTTACTTGATGGGGGATAACGTCTAAAACTAATTGGATAAATGATTCCGACGGATACCCTTCAATGTTAAACTCGGTTGTAACCAGTGGTTTAAGGTCGTAAACATCTTGGTAGCGAATGTGGCGCTCATCGGGTCGTGGATGAACAGTAATGCCCTCGGCACCAAAAAGTTGGCAGTCCACTGCAGCCTTTTGCACGTTAGGTGTATTACCTCCGCGGGCATTCCTTAACGTGGCAATTTTGTTTATATTTACGCTTAAGCGGGTCATGTATTTAGCTTTTGTTTGTTGAGAATAGTGCAAAGGTAGTATTTTAACTAATTATCGTTATGGTTGCAAAGGATATGATTTCGGAGGTGGTTCCGTCACTACGTACGTCGGATACAGGGATTACTGCGCTTAACTGGATGGACGTGTTTAAAATATTTCATCTACCTATAGTAAACGACAAGGAATTCTTGGGCTTGATATCGGAATCGGATATTTATGATATGAACCAACCCAGTGAGCCCATTGGTAATCATCAACTTTCGTTACTAAGACCCTATGTTCTGGAACATCAGCATGTGTTTGAGATAATGGAGGTAGCATCGCGACTTAAGCTTTCTGTTATCCCTGTGCTCGATTCCCAGAAAAACTATATGGGTGTTATTACCTTGATGGATTTACTACACTACTTTTCTGAACTTTCTGCGTTTAAGAATCCAGGCGGGATAATTGTGCTCGAAATGAATAGTAACGACTTTTCTATGGCGCAAGTTGCTCAAATTGTGGAAGGTAATGATGCCAAAATACTGAGCGCCTATATCACATCTCACCCCGACTCCGTTAAGCTTGAGCTAACCCTAAAGCTCAATGTGCTAGACGTTACATCTATTAAGCAAACATTTAACCGCTACAACTACTCTGTGCTTGGCTCATATATGCTTCACGATGAGGAGGATGATTTGCTTGAAGATCGATTCAATCTTCTTATGCGATACCTAAATATCTAATCCCTACGCCATGCTTTTTCTGCGAGTAGCAATAGTTGCTTTTCTTATCGTCTTTTTTATGCCGAGTGAAAGGAGCCTTGCAGGAGAGCCTCTGGATTCCCTTTGTGTTGTTTCAAAAATTAGCATTTCGGGCAATAAAAAAACTCGGAATTGGATTATTCGGCGCGAGTTGCCCTTTGCTGTTAATGATACTGTTTGGCCTAGCGATGTTGAAAAGTTGGCTTTGGCGGCCGAAGAAAGCCTTAATAAAACCTCTCTCTTTAACTTTGTTTTTGTTAACTACGAGATTAATAACCAGTACATTCACTTTCTTGTTGAGGTAGAGGAGCGATGGTATATATGGCCTTTCCCTATATTTGAATTTGCCGATAGGAACTTAAGTGTACTCATTAAGGAGGGTAACTACTCTAGGGTTAATTTTGGAGGTTATTTGCGCATTGATAATTTTAGAGGATTGAATGAGCAGCTACGTATAAGAGCGGTTGCTGGCTATAGGAATCAGCTGGCTGTGAATTACACAACCTACAATTTAAATAGTGGGCACAATCATGGTGTCGATATCATGTTTAACTACGTTGCTGGTCACGAAATCCCTTTCAAAACAATAGGCAACGAACCAGTTTACTTTACTTCCGATAATGGTTTCGCCCGAAACTACCTCGAGGTGCAGCTGTCTTATCTTTATAGGCCTAAATTAAACTGGTTCCATAGATTAAGCGCTGGGCACACATACATCAATGTACAGGACACTGTGGCGGCCCTAAATCCTTTGTATTTAGGTGAGGCGAGAACGGATCTCTCGTTTTTTGAGTTGAGATACGAGATAACCCACGATAAGCGTAGCTCCAAGGTTTACCCGTTGCGAGGCTATTACTTAAAGGGTGTAATTCATCAGCAAGGGCTATTTAGCTTCGACGATTTTCATGCCACCAGTTTGGAGGGATCTGTTAGGGGATATTACCCTTTGGGCGGAAGGTTTTACAGCTCCTCCGATGTGCTGGGAAAGGTTAGCACGGAGCAGAATCTACCTTATATTCTTAGCGAAGCCATTGGCTTTTCCGATTACATAAGGGGATTTGAGTACTATGTGCTAAATGGGTCTCAGTATGTGATTAACAAGAACGCCTTAAAGTACGAGCTTATGCCTACTAGGGTGGTGAATTTGCCTTTTATTCCAAAAGGTAAATTTAAAAAGGCTCATTTTGCCATGTATTTAAATATATTTGCAGATATGGGATACGTTACACGGGATTCTAATACCCCTTACAATAATACTCTCGAAGGTAATTTTTTGTATGGTTGGGGGGTAGGGCTCGATTTGGTTACCTATTACGATAATATCTTTAGATTAGAGTACACTATTAACAAGTTTGGCGAAAGCGGTTTCTTTTTACACTTTGGGGCGCCCTTTTTACGCAACTAGAAAACTAGCGCAAAATGATAATTGCAATTTACGGACGGTCGTTGGCCAAGGAGGCTGTTCCTGAACTTAAGGAACTTTTTTCGTCGTTAGCAAGATTCGATGCGGGCGTAATGATTTTTACCCCATTTAAGAAGTTTCTTGTTGATACACTTCACTTTGATCTGCCAACTTGTGCTGAGTTTGATTCTGCGGCTCAGGTAAAAATGCATGCCGATTTGATGCTTAGCCTTGGCGGCGATGGTACGTTCCTGGAATCGGTAGCCTATGTAGAGGAGTCCTGCATTCCTGTTGTTGGTATAAACTTTGGGCGACTAGGGTTCTTGGCTCATATCGCATCGGGCAATATTGGTGAGGCAATAGAGCAGCTCTTTACCAATCAGTATCGCGTAGAGGCACGTTCAATGCTTTCGGTTACAATGCCCAACAACCCATTCAATCCATTCCCTTTTGGGTTAAATGATTTTTCTCTCCAGAAAAATGGCTCATCAATGATTACTGTAAACGCGTACATCAACAATGAGTTTCTTTGTACCTATTGGGCCGATGGCCTTATTGTTTCTACTCCAACAGGGTCAACTGCATACTCACTTAGCGTTGGGGGGCCAATAGTAAGCCCAAACACATCAGCAATGCTTATCTCCCCAATTGCTCCACACCATCTAACCGTGAGGCCATTGCTTATCCCCGATAATTCTGTGCTTAGATTAGAAGCTTCCGGTCGTGATGAGTCCGTAACAGTATCCCTCGATTCACACTCTTACACCATTCCCGCTCCTGTTTCTATAGAGGTAGCCATTGCTCCTTTTAAGGTGGGTGTTGTTATTCTTGATGGAACTTCATACTACAAAACGCTTAGGGGGAAGCTAATGTGGGGAGCAGATAGTCGTAACTAGATGGGTGATTAAACTTATTTTATGTTAAATTTGTTATAACAACTTGATGTTTTACTCGTTATACCCTAATGTGGACTTTAATAGGGTAATATATAGATTTTACTATTAAATTTGTACAAAGTATATTGGGTTGTAATACCCGTTTCCTTGAGGGGATGGTTTTGTTGGATTGATGGGATTGATGGTTAAATAAAGCAGGTACACCTATGAAAAAATATTTACTATACACAGCACTTGCTCTTATGCTGTTTAGCTCTAGTTCAATGGCGCAACGCTGGAGGATTGCTCGTCTTGAAATTTCTGGTGGATTAACCACATTAAACTACTTTGGAGACATTGGCGGTTCTGCTTCTTCATCAAACTTTATGGGACTTGGCGATATAAGTTTTTCGTCCACTAGGCCAGGGATAAACCTTGGTGCTCAGTACCGTTTGGGCGAGCGATTCTATTTGCAAGGGACATACAATTTTGGTTTTATCACCCAATCGGATATTGGATCTAAGAACGAAGCTAGGAATTATGCCTTCTCAACAATGGTGAATGAGGTTGCGGTTCAGGGTGCGTATTATATCATTAGGGAGAGCGATGAACCCTATTTTTATAGCGCCTTACAAACTAGGAAAGGTTTTGTGCAATATAAGCAACCTATAAGCGTTTATGCTTTTGCTGGTGTAGGCGGTTTGTCTTATAAGGTTACAGCGAAGGAGAGTTTTGAGGGTTCTCCCCGATTTGATGATTCAGGAACATTTTCCATTGTAATCCCCGCGGGAGTGGGTATTAAGTATGCACTTTTTCCTCGCATCTCATTTGGAGCAGAACTCGGTGCCCGATATGCTTTCTCTGATTTGATTGATGGATTTCAGCCATCTGCTTCAAAGTCTAACGATGTTTACTACATGGTTAACTTTAAGTTGTTCTACAAAATACAATCTCGCTACCTAAGCAAAGGCTATACACCAAAATAAAATTGAAATAGCTAGAGTATAAATGCGAGTTGTAACATTGTTTCTTCTAAGCTTAATGCTTTCATTCTCCTTGTTCTCTCAGGAGCGTAAGGATGTTGGATTTACCCTTGGTAGTTCTTACTATACGGGAGATTTTAACCCAGGTACACCCCTGTACAGCCCTTCACCTGCGTTTGGTTTGCTCTTTAGGTATAATTTAAGCGAGATGTATTCGCTTAGGGCATCGTTGGTGTACGGTGGTTTAAAAGGTGCCGCCCCATCCGATTCCTATATCCCATCGGTTAAACGCTCCTTTTCTACTAGCGTTATTGGGGCTGAGGCTCTTTTTGAGATGAACTTTTTAAAGTTCAATACAACCGATCACTTTAAGAATAATTTTGCGCCCTATGTTCTATTGGGGGTAGGTGGTGCCATTGTGAATGGCAAGGTAATTCCCCAAGTTCCCTTTGGTGTAGGTGTAAAATATGCCCTTGGTGGACGTATTGCCATTGGAGCCGAGTGGAAAATGCACAAAACATTTTCCGATAGCATTGATGGGTATGTTAACCCTTCGGCAACCTCAAATTCTATAGTTCATAACAACGATTGGTTTTCATTTGTGGGATTATTCGTAACTTACCGCCTTTTTAACGGAGACTTTGTTTGTCCTGCTTATAGGTAATGTTAAAGTTTATGTCATTGAAAGAGAGTATTGTAACGGATAGGATTCCTCAGCATGTTGCCATTATAATGGATGGGAATGGCCGTTGGGCTAAGAAGAGAGGGAATCAGCGTATTTTTGGTCATAGGAATGGAGTAAATGCCGTACGAGCAGTAACCGAGGCCGCTGGCGAACTTGGAGTGAAGTACTTAACTCTGTATGCATTCTCTACCGAGAACTGGAATAGACCTCGCACAGAGATTGATGCCCTTATGTCGCTACTTGTATCAACCATCAACTCGGAAACCGATACCCTTTTAAAGAATGGCGTGTGCTTAAAAACAATAGGCGATATGGAATCCCTTCCATCAGGAGTTGCGACTAAGCTAAAGGAAGCTATAGCCAAAACTAGTGGTTGTAATGGGCTAAATCTAGTATTAGCCCTTAACTATAGTTCCCGGTGGGAAATTACAAATGCAATAACCAAAATAGCCCAGTCGGTTGCCGATGGTAAACTGTTGCCCTCCGATATTACGGCTGAAACTGTTTCTGCATCGCTTTGTACAGGAGGAATTCCTGATCCTGAACTTATTATTAGAACCAGCGGAGAGTATAGGTTAAGCAACTTTTTGTTGTGGCAAGCGGCCTATTCCGAGTTCTATTTTACCGAGGTGCTTTGGCCTGATTTTGATAAGGAGGAGTTCTACCGAGCTGTTATTGATTATCAGAAAAGGGAGCGCAGATTTGGGAAAATTAGCGAACAGCTGTAACTATTTTACACACTTTAGCTTGTTACACATCAATCACTTAGTTATATTTGTCCAACTTCCCATCCCGTTGGGGGTTGCACGTATTGTGTAAATGCTATTTTTGCACTAATTCTTTTATACACCAAAACATTCTAACAAGGTTAGATAATGCTTAAGAAAATTCTTTTCTCGTTCTCCTTTATTTGTTTGTTTTCTCTGTACGCTGCGGCACAGAGCTCTACTATGGACTATGCTAGTTCAAAGGAATACACCATAAAGGATATTTCCATTTCTGGAATAAAATTTTTGGATCCTATGGTTCTTATCTCCGTTAGCGGATTAGCTGTAGGCGATACTATTACCATCCCTGGTGACGAAGTTACCAGCGCCATTAAAAAACTTTGGGCTCAGGGTCTGTTTTCCGACGTAAAGATTACCGCCTCTAAAATAGAAGGGAGCGATATCTATTTAGACTACTACCTTCAGGAACGGCCAAGGATATCTGCAATCAGCATTACAGGAGTAAAAAAAGGTGATGTGGAAGATCTAAGGGATATGCTTAACCTTAGGGTTGGCGCTCAGATCACTGAAACGTTACTAGACAATTCGGTATTCCTTATTAAGAAGCACTATAGGGGTAAGGGGTTTTTGAATGCCGAGGTTGAAGTGTCGCAGGAGAATGATACAGTTGTTTCTAATGGTGTACGCTTAACCTTTGCAATTGATAAGAACGATAGAGTAAAGATTAGCGATATTGTTTTTGATGGGAATAAGGCCATTGCCGCACGAAAACTTCGTAAGGCTATGAAGAAAACCCACAGACGGGATTGGAATATTTTTAAGTCATCGAAATTTATTGAGAACGATTACGACGAGGATAAGAACAACCTAATAGCTTATTATAACGAGCATGGTTATCGCGATGCTCGCATACTAAAAGACTCTGTGTTTACTGTGAGCAGCAATAGGGTTGGCATTAAGCTTTGGCTTGAAGAGGGAAGCAAATATTACATTCGCAGCATTAAGTGGGTTGGTAATACAAAACTGCCTTCGGAGGCACTCGATCAAGTGTTAGGTATGAGCGAAGGCGATGTTTATGACCAAAGCCTTTTGGAAAAGCGTTTGTTTATTGATGAGAACTCAGTTTCTACCGTTTACATGGACGATGGTTACTTGTTTTTTAACCTACAGCCAGTGGAGGTTAGGGTAGATAAGGATTCTGTTGATTTGGAAATGCGCATTTTTGAAGGTGAGCAGGCTACAATTAATAAGGTTACTATTGCGGGGAACACCAAAACTAACGAGCATGTTATTCGCCGCGAGATTTGGTCTAAGCCTGGTGCCCTGTTTAGCAAATCGGAAATTACTCGTACTATAAGGGAATTGGCACAATTGGGCCACTTCGATCCAGAGAAACTGGATGTTAAACCGCTACCAAATCCTGCTGATGGCACTGTAGATTTGCACTATGCAGTAGAAGAGAAAGCTAACGACCAGCTCGAAATATCGGGTGGTTGGGGTGCCGATATGTTTGTGGGTACCATTGGTATTCGATTCTCGAACTTCTCTGTGCGCAGACTGTTTGAGAGGAAAGCTTGGCGACCAGTTCCTTCTGGTGATAGCCAAACTCTTAGTTTACGTGCACAAACCAATGGAAAGTACTATAAGGCGTTTAGCTTTACTTTTGCCGAGCCTTGGTTGGGCGGTAAAAAACCTACCAATTTCTCCTTCTCTGTTTATCATACTATAAGGAATAATAGTACAAGTATTTTTAGGTCAGGAGACCAGTCCATGAAGGTTACTGGAGCTTCGGTTGCTCTGGGTACTAGATTGCCTTGGCCCGATGACTACTTTACACTAAACACCGAGTTAAGTTTCCAGAACTACTTGCTAGATAATTATGTGGGTTACTTCTCGTTTTCCGATGGGCAGTCTAATAACTTTAGCTTAAGAACCACATTTGCACGTAACTCTGTTGACCAGCTAATATACCCACGTAGGGGATCTAATTTTAGCATTTCGCTACAGCTAACACCTCCTTACTCTCTCTTCAACGGAAAAGATTACACAGATCCTGCCATGAAAGATAGTGAGCGTTACAAATGGATTGAGTACCATAAGTGGACTGGCAAGGCTCAGTGGTATTTAGCGTTAGCTGGCGACTTAGTACTTAATGTTAATGCGCAGTTTGGTTACTTAGGCTACTATAGTCGTAAGGTGGGATACTCTCCATTTGAAGGTTTCATCGTGGGTGGCGATGGTATGTCTGGTTACACTCAGTATGGTAGCGAGAATATTGGCTTGCGGGGTTATACAAATGGTTCTTTAACCAAGAGTTTGATCAGTTCTAGTGATAACGTGTACGACAAGTTCACCATGGAGCTTCGTTACCCAATCTCACTAAAACCACAAGCGGCTATCTACTTGTTAGCTTTTCTTGAGGGAGGTAACTCTTGGTATGAATTTAATGAGGTTAATCCTTTCAATATGCATCGTTCTGCTGGTTTTGGTGCTCGCATGTTTTTACCAATGCTTGGTATGCTAGGTGTTGACTGGGGGTATGGTTTTGATGAAATCCCAGGCAATCCAAGTGCCAATGGAAGCCAGTTCCACTTTGTAATTGGTATGCCATTCTAGGTGCACTGCAATCTGGCAAGATTATTGTTTCTTCTTGCTGGTGTTTTGGACCTAAGTAAGAACTTGAAAATAATTATTATGAAAAAGATTGTCGCACTTCTAGTATTTGCCCTTTTGGGTTTTGGTGCTATGGCACAAAAGTTTGCTTTTGTTGACTCAGGTTATATTCTTGGGAAAATACCTGCCTATAAATCAGCTCAAGAGCAAGTTGATAAGCTTGGCGCTCAGTATCAAAAAGAGATAGAGGATAGATACGCCGAAATAGAGAAGTTATACAATGCCTACCAAGCAGAGAAAGTGCTTTTGACCGACGATATGCGTAAAAAGCGTGAGGATGAAATAATTACTCGTGAGCGCGAGGTTAAAGATCTTCAGGTAAAGTATTTGGGGCGCGATGGTCTCCTCTTTAAGAAAAGAGAGGAACTGGTAAAGCCAATACAGGATCAAGTTTTTAACGTTGTAAAAGAAATTGCCGAAGAGGGTGGCTACGCTGTTATATTTGATGCTGCTGCTTCGCCCAATATGCTTTATACTAATCCCCGTTACGATAAAAGTGACGAGGTTTTGCAGAAAATGGGTTACTAGAGAATAACTAATTGCTAAATTTGAGTACAAATTAAATCAACAGATAACATGAGCAAAATTATCAAAGGCCTAATGGCTGTTACCTTGTTCTTTTGCGCCTTTAGTGCAGAAGCTCAAACTACTCTTAAGTTCGGCCATATCAACGGACAGGAACTGCTAATGGCGATGCCACAGCGCGATAGCGCTGAGAAGAAACTTCAAGCGTATGGTAAAGACCTTTCTGACCAAATAGAACAATTGCAAGTAGAACTTAATAATAAGTACCAAACCTATCTGCAAAAACGCGCAACCTTTACCGACGCTATTCGCGAGGCTCGTGAAAAGGAACTAACCGATATGCAACAGCGCATTCAAGAATTTGAGGCAACTGCTCAGCAAGATTATCAGCGCATGCAGGGAGAGTTAATGCGTCCTCTAATGGAAAAGGCAGATGCTGCAATAAAGAAAGTTGCTAAGGATAACGGCTTTATTTATGTGTTTGATGTTAGTGTGGCTGGAGTTGTTTACTTCTCAGAGCAAAGCATTGATATCTTACCTCTTGTAAAGACTGAATTGGGTATTACAAAGTAGCCCATTCTAATAGAATTAAGTAGAGGCCCAGCAGATTCTGCTGGGCTTTTCTTGAATATAGGCAGGAATTTTATTAATTATGCTTGCTTTTTTACAGGTGATTGCACTTTATTTTATGTATTTGAGATTCTCTGTGTCTGTCGGGGTAATGTGGATTTTGCTATTTTAAATTAGTTTGGCTGTATGATAGATGGTGCCCTTAAAATTGGTGTTTTTGACTCTGGATCAGGTGGTTTAACTGTGCTTAAGGAGCTAGTTAAGGCAATGCCCCAGTGTTCCTATATATACTTTGCCGATACGGCAAATTGCCCTTATGGTAATAGGCCTCAAACTGAAATAATTGATCTCTCTACCCGAATTACACGTTTTTTGTTGTCAAAGGGGTGCGACTTAATTGTTGTGGCGTGTAATACAGCAACAGCCGCTGCTATAGAACATTTGCGAGCAACCTTTTCAGTCCCTTTTGTTGGTATGGAGCCAGCAGTAAAGCCAGCAGCCATAAGAACAAGAACAAACAGCATTGGTGTGCTTGCTACGGCAGGAACATTTAATGGGCGTCTCTACAAGGAAACAACTAAACGTTACGCTGCTGATGTTAAAGTATGCTATCAGGTAGGTGAAGGGTTAGTGGAGCTTGTGGAGCAGGGAATGGCCGACTCCGTTGAATCAGAGAGGCTTCTTAATTCATACCTTGAGCCAATGCTGCAAAGTGGAGTAGATGAACTGGTGTTAGGGTGCACTCATTACCCTTTCTTTATTCCAATACTTAAGAGAATTCTTCCTAGTTCTGTGGAAATTGTTGACCCATCTCCTGCAGTTGCTCGGCAAGCGGTAAGGTTACTTAATGGCCTTAACATTTCCGGCCACTATGGTTGCTCCGATGAGCCATTTGTTGCCTTTTACTCTAGTTCTGAGACAACGGTGTTGGAGAAACTCGCCGCTTTACTTGAGACCAGCTACGATGTTAAGTTCAAATCTCCAACTTTTGAGGCGAATGTGGTTTTATAGCTATGCTAATCCTCTTTAAACCAACTGCTGTACATTAGGTAGTTGCTGGCAATTTTCTGGTTTATCTCCTTGCCCTGTTCTGGATCAACCTTTTTTACAAATTTGGCAGGTACTCCTGCGTATATGCATCCAGGTTCAATAATGGTGTTGGACAGAACAAGGGCATTTGCCGCAATAATTGCACCTTCGCCTACTACAGCACCATCTAGAACAGTTGCTCCCATTCCTACAAGTGCCCCGCTTCTAATTGCTGCCCCATGAATGGTAACGTTATGACCAATGGAAACGTCATCGCCAATTTCAATGGTCGATTTTTGGTACAGCGTATGCAGCACTGCGTTGTCCTGTATGTTAACCCTGTTCCCAATTCTTATGGAGTTAACATCGCCTCTAATAACAGCACCAAACCAAATGCTACACTGATTTCCGATAATAACGTCGCCAATAACTACTGCTGTTTCTGCTAAATAGCAGTCTTCGCCAAATTGGGGCGTAAAGCCACGTACCGATTTAATAAGTGCCATAAGTATAAATTAGGTTCAGCTTGTTATACGTTGTTAGGATTTATTGAGATTACAGGCTCTACCTAGAACAAACCTTCAAAGATATTCATTTTTTTTAAGCTATTTTATGTTGAAAAAAAGGTTCTGTTTATTTACTAACAAAACATTTTTTAGGGTTGACAACAGCTAGATAATTAAGTGTTTATGCAAACGTTTTAAACCTGATTTTTATCATAAAGAAATCTGTTCGAAAAAAGAGGGAAAAGGCTTTTCTGTTAAGTAAAAAGACTAATTTTGTATCAAATTTTTAGGCGGGGTTTATATTTGAAAAAACTGAAAATCAATACAATGCATATAAAATACAATGATATTTTGTATGCATTTACGTTTTTCAGTAATCCCGCAGCGCTTAAACTAAACTGTATCTGTTATGGATAAACAAAAAGCGGTCCTTGAGTTGGACGAAGTCGTTATTCGGTTTTCGGGAGACTCGGGCGATGGTATGCAGCTAACCGGTACGCTATTTTCTGATGCGTCGGCCTTGTTTGGCAATGGTGTTAGCACCTTCCCCGACTATCCTTCGGAAATTCGTGCTCCACAGGGTACAATAGGAGGAGTTTCGGGTTTCCAGGTTCATATTGGAAGCAAAAAAGTAAACACCCCTGGTGACTATTGCGACGTTCTAGTTGCAATGAATCCAGCAGCGCTTCGCGCTAACTACAAGTGGGTTAAAGCAGGTGGAACCATTATAGCCGATAGCGATACCTTTACCGAAAAGGGTTTGCAAAGAGCAGGGTATAAAACAGATGATCCTGTTACTGAGCTTAAGCTTGAGGACTATAAGGTTGTTTACGCTCCCATTACTAGTTTAACTAAAGAGAGCCTTAAGGATACCGATCTTGACAACAAGAGTATTATACGTAGCAAGAATATGTTTGCGCTAGGTATGGTTTACTTTATGTTTGATAGACCTTTAAACTTTACAGAGCATTACTTTGAGGTTAAGTTTAAATCTAAGCCACGAGTAATTGATGCTAATAAGAAGGTGTTGAAGGATGGTTATAACTACGCTTCTAACATTCAGGCTATTGCCAACACCTATAAAGTTCCTGCTGCAACCAGCATTCCTAAGGGTAAGTACCGCAACATAAACGGAAACACAGCAACTGCATGGGGCTTTATTGCCGCTGCAGAAAAAGCAAACCTTCCTTTATTCTGCGGTTCGTATCCTATTACTCCTGCAACCGAGATTCTTGTTGAGCTTGCTAAGCGTAAAGATCTTGGCGTAAAAACGCTACAGGCTGAGGATGAGATAGCAGGTATTTGTACCTCTATTGGTGCTGCTTATGCAGGTAACTTTGCTGTAACTACTACTTCTGGCCCTGGTTTGTCTCTTAAAAGCGAAGCTATTGGTTTGGCTGTGATGACCGAGCTGCCTATGGTAATTGTTAACGTGCAACGTGGAGGTCCTTCAACGGGTCTTCCTACTAAGACTGAGCAGTCTGACCTAATGCAGGCTCTTTGGGGTAGGAATGGCGAGTGCCCTCTTGTTGTTATTGCAGCAAGTACTCCAAGCAACTGTTTTGATGCGGCTTTTGAAGCAAGTAAGATTGCCCTAGAACACATGACTCCTGTAGTTCTTTTAACCGATGGATTCATTGCTAATGGAACAGAGCCTTGGAAGATTCCTAGCATGGCTAACTATCCAAAGATTAATGTACCCATTGTTCCCGAGGGAACTACAAACTATATGACCTATGCACGTAACGAGAAACTTGCACGTGGATGGGCTTTCCCTGGCACTAAGGGATTAGAGCACCGCGTTGGTGGTCTTGAAAAAGATTTCCTTAAAGGTACTGTTTCTCATGACCCTATTAACCATGAAAAGATGGTTAATGTACGTGCTGCTAAGGTTGCTAAAGTTGCTGAGTATCTTCCAGAGCAGGAAGTTTTTGGCGCTCAAGAGGGCGAACTTCTGGTTGTTGGTTGGGGTGGAACTTATGGCCACTTACTAACTGCAGTTCAGGAGATGCGCGAAGAGGGTAAGGATGTATCGCTTTGCCATATATCTTATATCAATCCGCTTCCTCGCAATATTGTTGATGTGTTTAAGCGTTACAAGAAAATTGTTGTATGTGAACTGAACATGGGACAGTTGGCAAACTACTTACGTATGGAGCATCAGCAGTTTAACTATCTTCAGTTTAATAAATATCAAGGTCTTCCATTCACCGTTGTTGAACTGAAGGACAAGTTTAACCAAATTTTGGGAGGTAAATAATTATGGCAAAATATAACTATACTGCTCAGGATTTTAAAAGCGATCAAGAGGTTAGATGGTGTCCTGGTTGTGGCGACCATGCCGTACTTAGTGCTGTTCAAAAAGCACTTCCCGAGGTGTCAGAGGTTCTTGACTATGCTCGTGAGCGTTACGTTTTTGTTTCGGGTATTGGCTGCTCTAGTCGTTTCCCATACTACGTAAACACATACGGTTTCCACGGAATCCACGGTCGTGCAGCGGCAATTGCTACTGGTGTTAAAGTTGCTAATCCAAAGCTTAGCGTTTGGCAAATTTCTGGCGATGGCGACTCTCTAGCGATTGGTGGTAACCACTTTATTCATGCTGTTCGTCGTAACATCGACATCAACATGTTGTTGTTCAACAACGAGATTTACGGTTTAACAAAAGGTCAGTACAGCCCAACCACAAAGCTTGGTTCTGTTACAAAAACTTCTCCTTTTGGAACCGTTGAGCATCCATTCCGTCCAGGTGAGCTGGTAATTGGTGCTCAGGGTAAGTTCTTTGCTCGTACTATTGATGTTGAGGTTAAGCTAACCACAGAGATCATGGTAGAAGCAGCTAAGCACGATGGTACCTCTGTTGTTGAGATTCTTCAGAACTGCGTTATTTTTAACGACCGTACTCACTCTAACATTACCGATAAAGAGGTTCGTGACGATAGAGTTATTGTTCTACGTCATGGACAAAAGATGGTGTTCGGTAAAAATAATGATAAAGGGCTTGTTCTTAACGGACTAGGATTAAAGGTGGTTACTATTGGTCAGGATGGTTATACTCTTGACAACGTACTTACTCACGATGCCTATGAGCCAAACCCAGGGGTTCACATGATGCTTGTAAACATGGAGTATCCAAACTTCCCAGTTGCTCTTGGTGTAATCCGCAACGTTAAGGATTCTACCTACGATGACAATGTTCGCGACCAAGTGCTAGAAGTTCAGCGTCACGCTAAAATTACCTGTGTGGACGATCTTCTTAACAGCGGCGAAACTTACGATATTAAGTAAGACCAACCTATTATTTATAAAGGGGCGGAAGCAATTTGCTTCCGCCCCTTTTTCTATTTTGTAGGCATTGCAATAGCTATGCCTATGGCTTTCCAGCTCTCATTCCCTTCCTTGTCGGTACAGTAAATAAGCATGTGGTAGTGCCCCGTTTCAATAGGTACACCATCTATTGCTGTAGGTATAACAATTTCGTGATGGTGTATGTGCGCATTCTTTTGACCCACTTCAAAATCCCAACTCTTTTGCATAGCCCAAGGAATGTGCTCGTCCGTTGACATCGATTTGGTGTGGCTATGCCCATCTTCGGCGCTATGTATATCAACCTTGTAGGATTTTAGTTCCTGATTATCGCTGAACTCTACTTCAAAGTGAATTTCTTCACCAGTCAGAAGTTCAGTTCCATCGGTAGGTTCAATGATGTTTATTGTAGGCTTTTGTGTGTCTCCATCCTTCTCACATGCAGAGAATAGGGCTGTGGCAAGTAGCGCCACTGTTAGTATTACGAATCTCTTTATCATTGTAAATGTATTTTGTTTAAGTGTTTTTTGTTCTGTTTGATGTTGTGTTAGAATGTGCGCGTTGGTGGGGCTCTTTGCTGGATGTTATGATAGTTGAATCGATTATAAAAGGAATTTTCTGGAAATTCGTTTATGGTAGGTTTTGGTTGTGCTGCTGCTATGGTTTCTGGTTTGACAGTTGCTTCAATTGCAGGAACCGAGTAGGAGCAAATAGGGCAGTCCTTGTGCTCTTTGTGGATATGCTTTTCGTTTCTTGCGTTGCAGTGGAAATGCTCATGGTGTGCCGTTAGCTTATGTATGCCCGTGTATATGTTAGGCATGCTAAAAAGTGCTATAAAACTAAGCGTTTGTATGGTTGTGCTTATTCTACTCCTTAGCTTCATTTCCAAACTTTTTAGAGATGGGTATCGATACCGATACAACTATGTTTCTGCCAACTTCGGGAATTTCAATGCTACGATAAAAATTCATGTGGTTCCAGTACCTTTTGTTAAACAGATTCTGAACCTGTAGCGATATGTTTACTGGTGCTAACTTTGTTATTAGCATTGTGCTAGCATAAAGGCTAAGCAGGTTGTAACCTGGCGTGGCAAGTTCGTTTCTGCTATTTCTGTGTTGAGCGGCAACAAAGTTCCCTTGTAAGCTAATGCTTGTTCTATGGAATATTTTCCAGTAGTATGGGATTGAGTACTCAACCTCGGCATAAGCCTGTAGTGGAGGAGTAAAAGGGATGGGGTAAGTAAAATCGGTAGCATAAACCATTTCGGCATTGGCTCTAAAAACAATGCTTTTAGCTATTTGTAGTTTTACATTTACTTCACCGCCATACCTTAGTGCTTCGCTTTGTAGGTACTGGTAAACCTGTCCAGCATCAGCTTCTGCTATTTCAGTACCATCTGGGTGGTTGTAACTTCCAGTGGGATTTAGGAATATAAAGTTTGGGAAGTAGCTAACAAATGGGCTAACTTCAAGTTCAACCCTATTTGATGTGAATTGTATTCCTAAATCGGCTTGGTAGGCGTACTCCGATGTAATACTTGTGTTACCTACTTCGTAGCGGAAAGACCCGTGATGAATCCCGTTGGCACTTAGTTCATTGGCGCTTGGCATTCTAAAACTTTTGCCCAGATTTGCCTTTATGCTAAATGTATGGTTTGGTTTAACGGTAATACCAGCACCCCAGCTAACATCATGGTAAAAGCCAGTAAAATTTGGGGCTCGTCTATTCCCGTTGTAAGGCGATATGAACTCTGATATTGCTATTGAGCCAAGGTCGTATCGTGCTCCAGCATTAATGGTTGTTTTGCTGCCAAGGTCTTTGGCCACAACAATAAATGCACCTGTGCTATATCTTGTGAACTCCGGGAGCAAAAATGTGTAACCACCAATGCTATTGTTTTGGAATTGCCCACTAATTCCATAGTTTGTTTTTATGCTTTTGATTTGAGTGGTGCTTGCTACGCTAGCCGATAGCGTTTGCAGCTTAAAAAGCAGCTCAAGATTGGGATTGGTTTCTGGAGCTATTTGGGTTGGATAGTGGGTGTGAAATAGGGAATGCTCCTCTCTATGGTTGTTTTGGTACCCAATGTCAAACGTAATTTTGCCTATTCTGCTAAAATAGTTGCCGTTGATTGATAACTTTAAGTGGTTAACCTCCTGAAAAGGCAGGCCAATATTGCGGCTGTTGCCATCGGGTAGCAATTTGTTTGTAGAGGGTATTCCATGGGAGCCAGCAAAGAAACCAACCATTGATCTAACGTTACTTATGGAGAAGGCAATTTTACCCCACTCTTTTATTATGCCAGAGGTTAGGTAAATGTTGTTTTCGGTTCCCGCAGTATTCTTTAACCTACCATTATATATAGGTAACCTGTAGCGATTAAAAAAGAAGCTGTCTGTAGGAACCTTGTAGTCGCCAAACTGAGTTAGTGTAAATCGGGCATAGGCAAATGTGGATGTTGCACGTAGCTTGGTCATTGCCGATAGTCCTAGTAGCTCATTTGCCGATTTTGCAATGGTAGTTACCGATGTTTCTACTGTGTTTGTGGGTGGTATTGATATGGGGCTCACAATTATTGCACCACTCACGGCATCGGAGCCTAGAGCCAGCGATGCGGGGCCTTTTATTACCTCAACACTCTCCACGCCAAATTGATCAATCTCCAGCCCGTGGTCAGCACCCCATTGCTGTCCCTCCATTTTTATTCCATTCTCCGATACGGCTACACGATTAAAGCCAAGTCCTCTAATTACAGGCTTTGAAAAACCTTGTCCCACCTCCATTGATGAAATCCCTGGGAGCGATTCTATACTTTTCATCAGACTGCTACCCATGTTTTTGGCTATTAGGTTTTTGTCGGCATGTTCTGTCGGTGCCGAAAGCTCTTTCCAGTTACCATTATTCTTGTTGCCAATAACCGTTACCTCGGTTAAATCTATATTTTCGGGCTCAAGTACAAAATGCCTTGTGCCACTTGCACTTTTAATCTCTATGGAGCATCCATGTATGCATTTGTAACCTAAGTAGCTAATGTTTACTTGGTATGTACCCTGCTGCTTAATGCCAATTGAAAATTGGCCTTTGCTATTGGTTGTGGCTCCTTGTTTTGTTTCTAGGATAAAAATATGCGCACCACCTATGGGGTTCCCATTTGAGTCGGTAACCAAACCATTTAGCTTCAGGCTGCTTTGCGCTAGGCTCATTGTGCTAATTGCCAGCGATGCTAGTATTAAAATGCTAAGTACTACTCGTTGCATTTCTTGCAGCAGCCATTAATTGTTAGTTCGTATTTATTTGCTGAGAACCCTTCTGGTAGTTGTGGTTCTGCTATGCTAATAGAGTTAAGGCAGTAAACGCCCCCACAGCTGTTGCAGTGAAAATGCGCATGCGATAGCGTTTGCTTGTAGTTGGGCTTTGATATGGCGTAGTAAACCTCGTTCCCTTCAACGGGTACGCAGTGAATTATCCCCTTTTCGCTAAAGGTTTTCAGTGTTCTAAAAATGGTAGCTCGGTCGTAATCAAACTTGAGGTTTTTCTTAATTTGATTCTCGGTTAGGGCAACATCTACCGATGTTAGTGTGTTTATTATATCCACTCTGCACGGAGTTTTGCTTAGGTTATGCTGATCTAGTATGCTTTCTGTTTTCATGTTAGACTATTTAATGCAACAACAGTTAAAATACAACAATGTTGCAAATATAATTGTTTTTTCTCTTTTGTCCATATTTTAG
>DHVO01000063.1 GCA_002412705.1 Bacteroidales bacterium UBA5206
GGAATTCCGTACTCAAGTATAGGCTGTGTTACAATAATTTCATCAGTCTCGGAAATAGTGCTGCTATCTGTTGCACTTTGGGTGGCAAAAAAAACGGCAGCCGCAGCAAGTAGTACTCCAAGTATAATAGCAGAAATAATGAGTGTTTTCTTCATTGGTTAGGAAAGGGAATTAGGGGTTGTTGAATGGCTTTTTAGGAGCGGATGCGCTCAAATCCTTGACCGTAAACTCCCATTACGTTGGCTACGGAGATAAAGGCTTCGGAGTCTAGCTCTTTAATGATTTTGTAAACATCGTTTACCTCATGCTTTCTCACAAGAGTAATAAGCACAGTTTGCTGCTCCTTGGTGTACCAACCTTTGCCATCCATAAGGGTTACACCACGGCGAATATCATTGGTAATTCTATCGGCAATGGCTGCATATTTTTTTGAGAAGATAAATATTTGTACCGACTGCCGATTACCCGATAGTACAGCATCAATGGCATATGCGGTAATAGACATTGATACGTAGCCGTACACAATGGTTTCTATACGCTTTACGGGATCTTGGTCGAGTAGCACTAAAAAGGCGCTACCAATAATAAACACATCTATATATAGTATAACCTTACCTGGGCTAATGTTGCGGTACTTGTTTATTATCATGGCGATAATATCTGTTCCACCACTACTGCCCCCCTGAGTAAACGTAATTCCGATACCTACCCCAGAGAGCATTCCACCTATAATAGCCGACATGAACTTGTCGTCCACAATGGGTTGCTTAATTAGCGTTTGTAGGGTGGAGAGTAAGATTGATGCGGTTATTATCCCAAAAATGGTTTTTACCCCAAAGTTGGCTCCTAGTATCTTGATAGCTAGCATAATTAGGAATATATTAATTATGAAGTAGCTATAACCAACAGGAAAACCTGTTGCAAAGTAGATTAGAGTACCAACACCAGAAACGCCACCTCCTGTTATTTTGTGTGGGATAAGGAAGGCTGTCCACGCTAAAGTGTATAGGAATAGACCAAATGCTATAATAAAATAGCTGCGAAGGTTTTTAAGTAGCAACTTAGATTGCATAGGGCTGTGTATTACAATATTGTTATGTTTTACGCACGGCAAAAACCAAAAAACATGCCCTTAAAGAGAGGACATGTTTATTTGGTTCAGTAAAGAAAGAACATTGAATGGTTTGTGGCTTACATTACAATGTTTACAATTTTATTGGGAACAATAATAACCTTCTTAGGTTGGTTTCCCTCAAGGTACTTTGCTGTGTTCTCGTGGTTCATCACCATTTTCTCAACCTCTTCTTTTGGCAAATTGAGCGGTAGCTCAAGTGTAAATCTGGTTTTGCCATTAAATGAAATTGGACAGGTAAACGTGCTCTCAACAAGAAGATCCTCGTTGTAGCTAGGCCACTGCGCTTCGCAAATGCTGGTTGTGTGGCCAAGTGAATGCCACAGTTCCTCTGCAATATGAGGCGCATATGGCGATACAATAATTGCAAGGGCTTCTAGTACCTCGCGCTTATTGCACTTAAGATCGGTTAGCTCATTAACGCAAATCATAAATGCCGAAACGCTGGTGTTAAAGCTAAACTTCTCAATATCTTCAGTTACCTTCTTAATGGTTTTGTGAATAACCTTTAGCTCATCCTTGGTAGCTGCCTCGTTGCTAACAGTAAAGTTCATGTTAGAGTCGTGGTAAAGGCGCCATAGGCGGCGGAAGAACTTGTGTACGCCATCGATGCCGTTTGTGTCCCAAGGTTTTGATTGCTCTAGTGGGCCAAGGAACATCTCGTACATGCGGAGGGTGTCGGCACCATACCTATCAACAATCATGTCGGGGTTTACCACGTTCCACATGCTCTTGCTCATTTTCTCAACGGCGTAGCCGCAGATGTACTTGCCATCCTCAAGAATGAACTCGGCATCCTTGTACTCGGGCATCCAGGTGTGGAACCTATCTACATCAAGTACATCGTTATCAACAATGTTTACGTCCACGTGAATTGGGGTAACATCGTACTGATCCTTAAGATTAAGGGATACGTACTTGTTTGTATTCTTTACGCGGTAAACAAAGTTAGAGCGTCCTTGTATCATCCCCTGGTTAATAAGCTTTTTGAACGGTTCGGGTTTGCATACCACGCCAAGGTCAAAAAGGAACTTGTTCCAGAAACGAGAGTATATAAGGTGCCCTGTAGCGTGCTCTGTTCCGCCAATGTAAAGGTCAACGTTCTCCCAGTACTCATTAGCCTCCTTGGATACTAGCGCATTGCTATTGCGTGGATCCATGTAGCGGAGGTAGTATGCAGAGGAACCCGCAAAGCCAGGCATGGTACTAAGCTCAAGTGGGAAACCATCGTTTGTATTCCAGTTCTTTGCCCTGCCAAGTGGTGGTTCGCCCTGTTCTGTGGGAAGGAACGCATCAACCTCAGGAAGCTCAAGTGGAAGTTTGTCTTCGTTTAGGGTGTAGGGCATTCCATCTTTATAGTAAATAGGGAATGGTTCGCCCCAGTAGCGTTGCCGGCTAAAGATGGCATCGCGCAGGCGATAGTTCACTTTTCGCTTACCTATTTTGCGGTTTTCAATTTCGTTGTTGATTTTCTTAATTGCCTCTATGGTTGGCAATCCATTTATTAGCTCGCTGTTAATAGCAATACCATCCTTGGAGTCGTAGGACTCTTCCCATGTTGCAGGATCGGTAGGCTCTTGTCCCTTTTGCGCCACAACTTGGCGAATGGGTAGGTTAAAGGTACGGGCAAAAATAAAGTCGCGGCTATCGTGCGCAGGTACAGCCATAATAGCCCCTGTGCCGTAACCCGCAAGTACGTATTCGCTTATCCAAATGGGAATTTGCTCGTTGGTAAATGGGTTAATGGCATAGCTACCAGTAAATACGCCTGTTGCACGCTTAGCATCGGCCATGCGTTCGCGCTCTGTGCGCTTCTTGGCCTCAGCAATGTATGCATCAACAGCAGCGCGTTGTTCTGGTTTAGTTAGCTCATTAACCAGCTCGCTTTCTGGAGCTAGTACCATAAAGGTTACTCCATAAATGGTGTCGGGGCGAGTGGTGAATACGAGTATTGGGTTGTTGCTTCCTTCAACATTGAAGAGGATTTCAGCCCCCTCTGAACGTCCAATCCAGTTGCGCTGAATCTCCTTAAGTGAGTCGGTCCAATCAACCGTATCCAGCTCATCGAGCAGGCGCTGTGCGTAGGCGCTTATGCGTAGGCACCACTGTTTCATTTTGCGTTGCTCAACTGGATGACCTCCACGAACGGAGAATCCCTCCTTAACCTCGTCGTTGGCAAGTACGGTTCCTAGTGCAGGGCACCAGTTAACCATAGTATCGGCAAGGTATGCTAAGCGGTAGCTTAGTAGGATTTCCTGCTGCTGGTTTTCGCTCATGGCGTTCCACTGTGCAGCAGAGAAGGGGTTTACCTCTCCGCAAGCGGCGTTAACCTTGCTGTTTCCGTTGGTTTTAAACTCTGTAACAAGGCTCTCAATGGGTTCTGCTTTTTGCGACTGGTTGTTGTACCAGTGCCCAAACATCTTAACAAAAGCCCATTGGGTCCAGCGGTAGTACTCAGGGTCGCAGGTGCGGAACTCACGATCCCAGTCGTAGCTAAAGCCAATTTTATCTAGCTGCTCGCGGTAGCGAGTGATATTCTTTTCAGTCGTTACAGCAGGGTGCTGACCTGTTTGTATTGCATACTGCTCGGCAGGTAAGCCAAAAGCATCGTACCCCATTGGGTGAAGCACGTTAAACCCTTGCTGGCGCTTGTAGCGGCTATAGATATCGGAAGCAATGTAGCCTAGTGGATGCCCTACGTGGAGGCCTGCTCCCGATGGGTATGGGAACATATCGAGTACATAGAACTTTGGGCGATTATTGTCAACATCAACCTTGTAGGTTTTTTTATCCCTCCAGTACTGTTGCCATTTTTTCTCTATCTCATTGAAATTATAATCCATAAGGCGTTGAATTTGCATCGTTTAATAATAGTTTGCAAAGATAGAAAAAAGAGTGTTTATAGTTAATTATTGTTAGCCGATTAGTGGTTTCTCTTTGTATTTATTAAACGGGGCTTTGCGCTTCATTTTTTTAATATTCAGTGCTCCTTTGTAGCGCTAAAACCTTGTTAAATAAGGTTAATTGACCTTTTGGTACAATAGTATGGGGGTATTTTATTCATTCCTTTGTTCTTCGAATAACACAGCGCAATTGCTCTGGCAGCATATGTTAGTGTTTGTTGTTGCTATTAATGTGAAATTAGGAAGAACCAATTTTATAATGAGAAGGCATGCTTTATTTACAGCAATACTGTTTGTTTTTGTTTTAAACACAGGATGCGAAAACCTGATAGAATATAGCCCTTACGAGGCAAAGGTTAAGGATGGTGAGGCGAATTTGAATGGAAAGGCAATTAAGGCTCTTGCGGCTAAGAGTAGCAATGCGTTTAAGCCCTTTCGTTTTGCAGTAATTGGCGATAGCCATACTTACTACGACGATTTTAAGGATCAGATAGCTGCGTTAAACCAGATTGACAGCATCGACTTTGTTGTGCATATGGGTGATATTACGCTTAGTGGCATTTATCGGGAGTTTTTATGGTACAGGGACATTATAAAACCGCTACGGTACCCAATTGTTACTCTTGTTGGTAATCACGACTGCCTTTCGAATGGGGAGTTTATGTACAAGGAAATGTTTGGCAAGTTTAACTTTAGTCTAGATTATAATGGTTGTAAGCTGCTTTTCTTTGACGATAACATTTGGGAGAGAAATGGTAAAGACCCCGATTTTACATGGCTAGATGGTACCCTTGCCACAGAGGGTGAATGGAAACACAAATTTGTGTTTGCTCACATACAGCCTTGGGATCAACAGTTTAGTGTAGGGAATGGACATTTGTACAATTTTATTATGGATAGAAATAGCGTATCTCTATCCATTCATGGTCATACACATAGCTTCTATTATGGAACTTATTACAAGGACTGGTA
>DHVO01000129.1 GCA_002412705.1 Bacteroidales bacterium UBA5206
TCTTTTGTACTTGAGCAATAGAGAGGGTTGTTGTATCAAATCGGAGGTTGAAGTATTGAGGGTCTTCGCTTTTTATTCGCTCTACAATTTTGCCGTAATCTGTTTGAACCGATGCTATTTGCGCTTCAATTTTTTTTATCTGATCCAAGTTGGGGGTGTCTTTGCTTTGCTCATCAATGAGCTTTCCAGAGAGATGCCCAATTAGTAACCGCGATCTTTTTTCGTGCTGATAAAGATCTTTGTTGTCCTCTGCAATTTGGAGGTTTTTGTTTCGAACCAGCATTTCGTGAAGCACCGCCGCTTTGCTTAGGGACATAAACCTGAATGCGTACTCAACAAATTTGCTGTCGTATTGAGCAAACTCAAACGCAGCAGAAATGGCCGATTCATAGGTTTTATAGTTGTTCTCTGTTATTGTTAATTTATCTGTTTCTACAAAGAGATTGTGCCTTGTTTCGTTTAGTATGCTTATTGCTTTTAGGTAATAGCTCATAGAGGAGTCGGCAAACGACTTAACCTCCTTTTTCTCCTTGTAGCACGAACCCAGTAGTGCGTATGAGCGGGAGGCAGTTAAAGGTGATAAATATCTTCTGATTGAGGAACTTTCTTTGAAAGTCTTATGTTCTATAGTGTTTGCTTTAAGGGATTTTTTTGCATGTGTTATTGATGAATCTATGTTCTTTATGTATAGTTCGATGTTTGATTGATTATTAAGTATATTTAAAGAGACTAGTTTTGAAGAGGAGTTGCTTCTTCTTAGCATGTATAAAGCTTTTTCATTATACAGTTTTGATTTTGTTATGTCTTTTTCTTTTGCATAAGCAATGCTGAGATTTGTGTATAGAATTGCTCTATTCTCTTTGTCGATTGATGGATTCCCGAGGGCTAGGTTGTAATAAACTATAGCGGAGTCATTCTTGTTTTTTGATAAATATGCATTGCCTAGATTTCTTAGTATATTGAAGTATAGAGTGTTTTTCTCAATGTTCTCTAACTGAAGTATTTTTTTACTCTCTCTAATTGCTTCTTCAATCCGTCCTGACTTACGTAATGCACTAGTAAGTTTAATTTTTGCTGCAACTAATGTTGTTTTATCCTTGCTGGGGATTCTTTCTAAGGAAAATATCCCTTGTTTAATATTAGCAATGGCTGTTTGGTAGTCGTTTTCCTGCATTGCTAAAGAGCCCTTTTCTACAAGAATAATTGCTTTTGTTTTTTCGTTGGGTTGCTCTGCAGTGAGGATAAACTGCTCGGCCATTTTAATGTAGTAAATGGTTGAATCAATTTGATCCAGTTCCTTTTTTATGTTCGAAAGGTTTAAGTATCCAACAGCCAGTTTGTTCTTGTCGTAATTTGGGATTGTGGTTTTTATTTCTAACGATTTCTTTAAGTATAGTGAGGCTTTGTCAAAATCTCCCGTAACCGCATAATCTACCCCAATGTTATTGTAAAGCCTTGCAATGCTATCTTTTTGCTCGTATGTGCTATTGCTTTTTTGCCCCTTTACTGTGTTTGGACTGAGAGTTATAAGCATAAAAAAGCAAAAGCAAATAACAAATTGCTTTTTCGTTAACAATAAATGGCTGTATAGGTAAATCATAATAGATGTGCCTAGTGTAAAATCATAATGTTTTTAACGAAACAAAGTGCATTCAGGTTTTTGTTTTGACATGATTTTGATGAATCAAATATAACCTCGAAGGTAGCCTATTAAGTTGTTCAAAAAAAATAGTTATTGTTACTCCATGTCAATAAATGAGTGGGCAGAAATGGTATATCCCTAGTTTATTCTTATTAACTTAGTGCTATACCTAACTTAAACCGATTGTTGAATTATGAGAAAAGTTTTTTTGTTTTTTGTGTTTCTTTTTGCTTTAAATGCATTTGCTAATGCACAAGAAAAGAAAGTTGCCGTTGTAACCTTTTATGCAAACAAGTATGTTGGTACCGACCAACTTTCAACGGGCGGAAGTAATGCTGGTCTTATTGCAGCACTGGCAAAGGATCCTGATTTTAATCTTACTGGTATCGTAAGCAATTTTCACGATACCTTTTTTGGTGAGTATGTGAAACTTTTTCCTTTTAAAGTGATTGATGAATCAAACGTTATTCAGAATCAAGGTTACAAAGATTACGTAACTGCCGATACTTCTTCTATACTTTACTATAACTCGCTTTTGTATCCTGGCTATAATCTTTATGTGGTTTCACGATTGTACAAGAAGGATTTGCGTAAGATGATTGAGGTTTTTGGTGACGAGGTTGATGGATTCCTCTTTGTTGAGCTTGGTTTTAACTTTGCTCCTAAGTTTGCAATTGGCGGTGTTGGTGTTTGTGGTATCAGTGCTTATGCGTCAATTAGCTTATGGAAAAAGGATGAGGGTAAGGTCTTTTCAATTCATGAATCGGCAATGAGCAAGAGCACTGTGGGTATGGCAGGTGGCTTCCCTGTTATTGAGACAAAGGAGATTTTGCCGATGTGCCAGGAAGCATCCGATTTACTTCTTGAGGATTTGAATAAGCGTATGCCCAAAATCATTAAAAAGGCAGCAAAGAAATTCTAGTCCCTATTTGTTATTGCATTAGGCTGCAAGTGTAACAATGCAGCCTAATTTTTTTTAGATTTAACGGTGTTGTTTGTTATTAGGTGCTTTATGGGGCTTAGCAAACGTTGAAGAAGCGTTAGCTCTTCTGTTGAGATTTCGGCGGTGCCAATTAATTCTCTATCTAATGAGAGTTTTTCTCCGTAGCTGGTAACCGCACCAAACGGCAGGGTGGCTAGAGCAGGATAGCCCTTGTCTGTGTATCCTCCCGAAACGGTTGCAACTACACCCTCTACAACCCCAAACTCCATGTATGGATAGCCATTTACCTTAATGGTTACTCTTTGGTTCTCCTTTACCTTTCCCGCTCCTTCAAACGGAAGTGATAAACGGGCTATGGTGGCACCCTGTTCGCTAGGAGTAATGGCAAAAACAGCATCGCCAGCTTTAACTTCTTGCAGGTTGCTCCATACGTTCATGTAGCTTAACTTCCCTGCCGATTGTGCAACTAGTAGGTAACTCTGGTTCCATGCCGATAGGCTACTTGCAAATTGCTGTTTGCTGTTATCCCATGTTTGCTTGCTTTTTTTTAGCTGACTTTCGTATTCCAAATTTGTATCGGCAATGGCTTGCTTAAGCTTTTCAATGGTTATGGCCGCGTTTGATAGGTTGATGCGGGCATTCTCCATTGCTTGTCTTTTGCTAAGTAATGAGGATTGCGCCTTTTCATAGTCGCTGGCCGATATCACCCCTTTTTTGAAAAGGCTTGAGTCGCGTGCGAATTGCTTCTGCGATAATTTTAAGTCTTTAAGCGTTAAATTACGCTGGCTCCAGAGCCTATCGTAGTAGTTGCGGTACTCTCTTAACTCTCCTTCAATAGCATCTATTTTTTGTTTATGGTACTGCTGTTGCTGAAATAGGTTTAGCTCGCTGGTAGCATTAACAAATGCATTGTATGTTGATTGTATTTCGCCTAGAACTCTATTCTGCTGATTGAATTCCTGAAGTATGCTGTCGCATTGCTGTGTGGTGCTACTTTGCAGTACTGCAACCAATTGGCCTAGTGTAAATACGTCATCGTAGTTTGCAGCATTTTCTATAACACCTAGGGTGTCGCCTTTTTGTACCATAATGCCCTCTTTCTTTAGTATGGCAGCAGGTTTTCCGTTGCTTTTGGCAATTACCGTTGAGGGTGGATTCTCTGTGGTTATTATTGCTTGAGCTGTAACAATATCGGGATATCTAAAGAAGGCACTTCCCACAATTATTACGGTAACAACTATAAATACTACCGATATTCCCCAGCGTACTATCCATTTGGGAGGAGTGCCAAGTATCTCGGTTATTTCGTCGGAGCGTATGTCGATTTTTTCTTCCATCTTAGTTAGAACACTGATATAACAAATAAAACAAAATTTCACGAATTAGAATCATGCAGATTCTTGTGGTCGTTGGTAAATATGATTCTTTTAAATTGAGGTTCTTTACCAAAGTTTAGTAGTAACCCTAGTTCAATATTTGTGGCTTTAAGGTAGTTCGTAAGTTGATGCTCGTGTTCTTCGCAAAGTGATTCAGCAGCCTTTAGCTCTATTATGATACTTTTCTCAATAAGTAAATCTGCAAAGTATTGACCAACTTTTATCCCTCTGTAAAACACCTCTATTGGAACCTGCGATTGCACAATGAGACCCATTAGCTCTAATTCGTGCTTGAAAGCGTTCTCATAGACTTTCTCTAAAAAGCCATATCCAAGGGCATTGTAAACGGAATAGAAGGCGCCTATAACTTTTTGCGATAGTTCTTTGTGTATAAACTCTTTCATTGTTTTTTCTTTTAGAAAAAGTTGTAATGGACTAATCAATAAGAGTTATTTGTGATGATTCGTTTAGTTAGTGTTATTTGTGTGCTATTACAGTTCTAGCTGATTCTTCACCAACGTCCAGTACGCTCCCTTGCGCTTGCTTAGCTCAGTGTGGGTTCCTACCTCTACTATTTGCCCTTTCTCAATAACCACAATCTGGTCGGCATCCTTAACGGTGCTTAGGCGATGGGCAACTACTACAACGGTTCGGCCTTTATAAAAATCCTTTAGGTTTTCGATGATTATGCGCTCATTGTTGGCGTCTAGCGCGTTGGTGGCCTCATCAAAGAAAATGAATTTAGGATTTTTATATACAGCACGCGCTATTAACACGCGCTGCTTCTGCCCTTGGCTAAGGCCGTGCCCTTCGCCACCAATTTTGGTGTTGTAGCCAAGTGGAAGCGAAGCAATAAAATCGGCAATGTTTGCCACCTTTGCAGCCTCAAGCAGGCGTTTCTTATCGATGTTCTCCTCGCCGGGCGCTATATTTCGGGCAATGGTGTCGGAGAATATAAAGCCATCCTGCATTACTACGCCGCAATCCTCGCGCCAGCTGCGTAGGCTGTAAGCATCTAGGCTGGTCCCTCCCAAGCGTATCTCGCCCGAGGTGGCGGGGTAAAACCCAAGCAGCAGCTTTACCAACGTTGTTTTTCCGCTTCCCGATGTTCCCACAATAGCGGTTTGCTTCCCTGCGGGGATATTTATGCTTACGTTGTTAAGCACTAGTTCGGAGTCGGGACCTTCGTATCGGAACGATAGGTTTCCAATTTCAAGGTCGGCGTTGCTGGGGATATCTGTAATGGTTGATGTTTCGGAGTTCTCTTCGTCGTCGCGGAGGTGAATCTCCCCAAGGCGCTCTAGGCTGATTTTGGCATCCTGCGTTAGGTTGAAAAAGTTGATTAGCTGCTCAATGGGGCTATTTAGCTGCCCAATAATGTACTGCACGGCCAGCATCATACCCAAAGTCATGTTGCCATCAACAACGCTTTTGGCGGCAATAATGGTTATGAGAATATTTTTAACCTCGTTTATTAGTACGGCACCGCTCTGCTGGTACTGACTAAGTGCCAATCCCTTTACTCCAACCCTAAACAGCCGAGCCTGAATGCCTTCCCATTCCCAGCGCTTCTGCTGCTCGCAGCCGTTTAGCTTAATTTCCTGCATTCCCTGTATTAGCTGTATCACGCTGCTCTGGTTTGCGGCCATTTGGGCAAATCGGCGGTGGTCCAGCTCGGCGCGCTTACGAAGGAAGAGCCAAACCCATGCTGCGTATAGAATGCTACCCACTAGGAACAGCGCAAATATTTGCCAGTTGTAGTAGAATAGCACTGCACCAAAAATCACTAGGTTAACCAGCGAGAATAGCACCGTAAGGGTGGTTCCCGTAAGAAAGCTCTCAATGCGCTTGTGGTCGCCAATGCGCTGCATAAGGTCGCCCGTCATCTTGGTGTCGAAGAAGCGCATGGGAAGGCGCATTAGCTTAATTAGGAAGTCGGATATAAGCGATATGTTAATGCGAGTTCCCAGATGAAGCAGAATCCAACCCCTGATAAACTCAACCGTTACGCGGCTTAGCGTTAGCACCAGCTGGGCAATAAGCACTAGGTAAATAAAGCTGATATTGCGGTTGCCAATACCGTGGTCAACAATGCTCTGGGTTAGGAATGGGAACAGTAGTTGCAGCAAGCTGCCCAGTAGTAACCCTAGGAAAAGCTGAACAATAAGCTTACGGTAGGGGCGCAGGTAGCTGAAAAGGAATCCAAAGCTCTTCTTGTTGGGCTTCTCGTCGGCAGTGGCATAAAAGTCGGGCGATGGTTCCAGCAGTAGGGCTACACCACGTTTCTCTTCTCCCTCCTGTGTTGATGCCCAGCAGCGAACAAACTCCTCGCGATTAAAAGTTACCAATCCTCCTGCGGGATCGGCAACGTGAACCTTCTCTTGCCCCTT
Organism: Bacteroidales bacterium UBA5206; assembly: GCA_002412705.1. GTDB lineage: Bacteria > Bacteroidota > Bacteroidia > Bacteroidales > Tenuifilaceae > UBA5206. Next base: position 6,352 of record DHVO01000129.1, read on the forward strand.
TTTGC
>DHVO01000163.1 GCA_002412705.1 Bacteroidales bacterium UBA5206
TCTGGTTTTTATATCGTTAAAGTGTATTTTAACAATAAAGTAGTTGCTAAACGGTTGGTAGTTAACTAGGGGTAAGTTAATTAGCGACAAAGGCCGGAGCATTGCTCCGGCCTTTACTTTATTGTGTTATTTTGTTTAGTCAGCTTCATTTAATTTTTGTTTCTGGAGCACAAGTATTTTAGGTTCTATCGCGTTGTTCTTTTGGAATGGAATTAGAAGAGTATAATAGCAGATTCTAGAGAGGTTTAATTTATTTCTTACATTTACCCCTCTCAACACCATTTATATAGCTCATGTACGCAATTGTTGATATCGAAACCACAGGGGGAAATCCCGAACGCGATAAGATAACCGAAATAGCCGTTTACGTTTTTGATGGCACAAGAATAGTTGATGAGCTGGTTACCCTTGTTAATCCCGAGCGCCCCATCCCAAGTTACATTACTCGTCTAACGGGTATTTCTGATGATATGGTTGCTGGCGCACCCTGTTTCTACGAAATTGCAAAAACCTTGGTAGAAAAGACCGACGGGATGATTTTTGTTGCGCATAACGCCCCATTCGACTACCGATTTATTCAAAGCGAGTTTAAGCAGCTTGGCTATACCTTCGATAGAAAAACTTTGTGTACCGTTAAGCTCAGCCGGAGGCTCATTCCCGGTAAGGCATCCTACAGCTTAGGAAACCTTTGTGCGGAGCTGGGCATTAGCCTAACCGACCGTCACCGGGCATCGGGCGATGCGTTTGCTACCGTTAAGCTGTTTCAGCTGCTACTGTCGGTTGGAAACCAGATTAGCCCATCAATTTTTGATGATGATATTGATACAAAGGGCCTGCACCCCAACTTTAACCCCAAGCAAATCTACGATTTACCTGAGGAGACTGGTATTTACTACATGTACGATGAGCGCGGCGTAATTATTTACATCGGTAAAAGTATCAACATAAGGAAAAGGGTTTTGCAGCATTTTACGGGAGCTAAAAAGCGCAAGGCCGATGAGATGCGTAGCCGAGTTGTTGATATTAGCTACGAGTTAACAGGCAGCGAGCTAATTGCCCTTGTTAAGGAGTTGGCGGAGATTGGCGAGCATAAACCCGTGTTTAATAGGGTGGGGCGGCGCAACATGTCTCGGTATGGCATATTCACCTCTACTGATAAGCGTGGCTATATCTGCTTTAACGTTGATAAGCTAAATGGCGATGACGATACGCCTTTAACCTCATTCACGGCAAAGGCCGATGCTGTAGCGGTTATGGAACAAGCGCTTGAGGAGTTTGGGTTGTGCCAAAAGTTGTGCGGGCTATACCAGAGTCAGGGTGGTTGCTTCCATTACGAGATAAGGCAGTGCAAGGGTGCTTGCCTTGGCATTGAGCCACCCGAGTCCTATAACATTAGGGCGCAACGTGCTCTCGATAGCTTTGGCCTAGGGTCGGATAGCTTTCTGCTATTGGATAAAGGGCGTTCGGCAGAGGAGCGCTCGGTGCTAAAGGTTCTGCATGGCAAGGTTATAGGTTACGGCTTTTTCGACCCAACGTATGTGTCGGGCGATATGTCGTTAATTGACGACTGCCTCACAACCTGCCCCGATAACAGAGCGGTTCACCAGTTGGTGAAATCGTTTAAGCGGAAAGCGCCTCGCGGAAGCGTTGTTCCTATTAATGGGGGATTCCAGGGATACTAATGCCCTGTATGGTTCGGTAAAATTCTAGGGCGTACACATCGGTCATCCCCGATACAAAATCAAGCATCGACATATACCGCTGGTAGTAGCTTCCCTCTTTTAGGTTGTACTGAGCAGGAACTATGCTAAAAATCTTTTTGGAAAGAGTTTTCTCAGGGTTGTTTATAGCATCGGTTAGCGCATCAAGTAGTGTTCCCATAATCTTAAAGCCCGCAATCTCAATCTCAACAACCGAGCGGTAGCTGTAAACCTGAGCAACTGCCGTTTTTGCAATTTTACCCATTGCTTTGCTTGCAACTGGGCTAAGCTGGTCGGCTAGTGCAGAAACTTTCTCTCCGCGCATAATTGCCTCGTAGCTATTTCGGAAGGCTTCGGTACACTCACCCACCAGTTTTCCAATAACTAGGGCGCGCAGAAAGGCAATTTGCTCATTCTTATCGGTAACCTCCGTAAGCGTTTCCTCTATTTGCTTAATTCTAGACGCTTCCAGTTCCTTGTCAAAGAATCCAAGGAATAGCTCCATCACAAACTCGTGCGACAGGATGCTTAGCTTGTGGGCATCCTCAATGTCCATTATTTGGTAGCAGATGTCATCGGCAGCCTCTACAAGGTAAACAAGCGGATGGCGGGCGTATATGTTCCTTGTTGCATCGGTGGCAACTAAACCTGTGCTGGTAGCAATATCAATAAAGGTCTCTTGCTCCGATTGGAAATAGCCAAACTTTTTCCTGTCGGTTACGCTTGATGGGTAGGGATACTTAAGAATTGTGGCAAGAATGGCTTTGCTTAATCTAAAACCACCCTCTCTTCGTCCTTCTAGTTTTTGGGTTAAAAGCCTTAGTGCGTTGGCGTTTCCTTCAAATCGGATAAGGTCTGTCCACTCCGTTTCGCTAACCTGTGCTTGCAGCTTGTGGGCATGCTCCTTAAAAAAGGTTCTAATGGCATCCTCGCCGCTATGCCCAAAAGGGGGATTTCCCATATCGTGTGCAAGACAAGCGGTAGATACAATGGTTGGAATCTCCTCAATAAGGTGATTATGGATATTACCCTCCTTCTCGCGGATAACCTTTACTATGTTATTGCCTAGCGAACGGCCAACGCTTGCTACTTCTAGGCTATGGGTTAGCCTATTGTGAACAAACACGCTGCCTGGAAGTGGGAATACCTGCGTTTTATTCTGCAACCGCCTAAATGGCGATGAGAATATAAGCCTGTCGTAGTCGCGCTGAAAGTGTGTTCTTGTTTCGTCTAACGACTCTACCTTTTGCGGAGTGCTACCCCATCTGTTGGGGCAAAGTAGAGTTTCCCATTTCATTCTTTGCATTTCACTAGGTTTTGCGTGGTGTAAATATAGCTTTTTTAGTTGGAGGAGGAAGAAGAGGAAGGAGTGAAGGAATATGAGGAAGTGGAGTAGTAGATGGAGTTTTCGGAAGACTCGGAAGTTAGCGGAAGGCTATAAAAGAATTGAAGGAATGTGAGGAATGTGAAGAATATGAAGAAGTAGAGGAAGTTTTCCTTCTGTGCTAATTCGTTTAATCTGTGTTATTCGTGTTCCTTGTAACTCGTAACCTGTAACCTGTCACAAATAGAAGGAATGTGAGGAATGTGAAGAATTTGAAGAAGTAGAGGAAGTTTTCCTTCTGTGCTAATTCGTTAAATCTGTG
>DHVO01000017.1 GCA_002412705.1 Bacteroidales bacterium UBA5206
CCTCTTATTCCTCAAATTCTTCATCTTCCTCAAATCCATCATCTCCCTCTCTCCCGCTAACTCCCGATTCTTCTCACATCCCTAACCTTAAGCAATGAGTAAACGCCAAGGGCAGCAATGCCAAGAACGGTGATTTCACCAAGAGTATCGAGCCCCCTAAAATCAACAAGGATAACATTAACAATGTTCTTCCCCTTTGCTGCAACGTAGCTGTTCTGCGCAAAGTAATCCTTAAGCGCTGTGCTGGTTTCGCCCTGATGAAGCCATAGCAGCACAAAGGCCATTACAGCGCCAAACAAGATGGCGGGAACCATTAATCGGAGCCTAACGCGTAAAGGAACATCAACAAACTTGGGTAGTTTGAAAAGGATTAGCACAAAAAGCACCACAGTTAGCGTCTCAATCAGGAACTGGGTCATGGCCACATCGGGTGCACCAAAAAAGAGGAAAAGCATAGCCGTTCCATAGCCTATTACCCCAAGCGATACAATAACGGTAAGCCTAGACTGCGACGATATGCTTAGTACCAGAGCAACAAGCATTGCCACAACAACAAGCACCTCGTACCAACGGTATCCAAAATCGGAAGAGAATAGGTTTGCCCAAGGGATGCTACCAGAGCCAAACGCTGCAACCAGAGCAATTGTACCCACAAGGAAGGTAGATATAATTACCATGTAGTTGCGAAGCAAACCCGATTGGAAAAAGCGTGTTTGTCCCTTTGCCACCTTTAGCAGCGAGGGAATAAACTGTAGGTATGCGCTCTCGGGACCAGTAAGATTAGATAGGTTAAGCCTTACAGCCACAGCCCTAACCCTGCTGCGAATAATGTAAACACCATATCCGGCAGCTAGCGTTAGCAGGCTTAACCCAAAAATTAGCGTAAAGCCATGCCAAAGGGTTAGCTTTAGCACGCTATCAACGTTATGCACAACATTTGACGTATGATGCAGCAACGGCTGGGCAACCTGCTCAACCAGTACACCCCCAATCAACCCAAAACCCGAAGCAGCCAGGGGTCCAAGGAGCATCCCCAAAGGAGCCTCGTGCGGATGCTTGGGAAGCTTGGCCTCATCGCCAAAAAATATTTTATAGCCAATCTCAATGGATAGCGCAGCAAAAATAGCCCCTGCCACAAAAACTGCCGCTAAGGTTAGGTAGCTCCATCCGGGAGAATCGGCAGCTGCGCCGTACAGAATCTCCTTGGCCACAAAGCCAAAAAAGGGCAGCACCCCAGCCATAGACATGGCGGCTAGCGCTGCGGCGACAAAGGTAAAGGGCATCGCTTTGCGAAGTCCACTTAGCTGGTTAACATCGCGGGTACCGGCCTCATGGTCAATGTTACCCACAACCATAAACAGCGTTCCCTTATACAGCGCATGAGCCAGCACAAAAACCATGGCTGCCTGCACCGCCAATACGGTTCCAATACCCAGCAGCATTACCATAATACCCAGTGCGCTGATGGTTGTATAGGCCAAAATCTTCTTCAAATCGGTGCTAAATAGCGCCATAACCGCACCGTAAACCATGGTAAAACCACCAACGGCGGGCAGTAGGGTTGTCCAAAGTGGTAACTCCGAGAATATTGGCGATATGCGCGCCAAAAGGAACACCCCAGCCTTTACCATTGTTGTTGAGTGCAGGTAGGCACTAACAGGTGCTGGTGCCTCCATGGCGTTGGGCAGCCAGAAGTGAAATGGGAACTGTGCCGATTTGGTAAATGCCCCCATCAACAGCAGCACCAGTATAATATTGATATTAGGACTATTAAGCACCAGTTGTGGATTGGCCAGCAGCTCATCTATGCGAAGGGTACCCGCATCGGCACCAAGCAGCACTATTCCGGCCAGCATAAATAGCCCACCCAGCACAGTAACCAGCATGGCTTGCAGGGCTGAGTCGCGCGACTTTTCCCGCTCGTGGTAGTAACCAATCAGCATGTACGAGCTTAGGCTGGTTAGCTCCCAAAACACAAACAGCAGCAGCAGCGAGCCCGAGAGCACCAGCCCCACCATGGAACCCATAAACAGCGATAGGAATACAAAAAAACGAGGTTTATTGGTATCGTGCGAGAGGTAAGCATTGGCGTAGATGTGTATAAGCACGCCAAAGCCTGTTATCAGCATAAGGAAGAAAATGCTTAGCCCATCAATCCTAAAAACCAGGTCGAGCCCAAGGGATTGTATCCAAGGAATGGTTTCCTGAAAAGTGGCGCCATCAACAACGTGCCACATCTTAACGGATGCCCACGCAAACAAAAAGAATGGGATTGCAGCAAGCAACACACCACCCCTATTCCTACTTAACCTATGAACTAATGGGGAAAGCAATGCCCCCGAAAAACTAATGAGAACTAGTAGTAAGATATCCATTTTTTTGTATGATGCTTACAAAATATCAGTGTTGTACTACAAAACGCATTTAGGCTATTATTGTTTTACAACGGCATAGCCACTAATACTTTTTAACCTTTCCGAACAAAAATATAAACCAATTACCAGAAAAGCATCACAATAACTCAAAGTTATAAATTTACGATAGCAAACAACAGAAAAAGAATAGGCTATAATTACTGATTGTAAGCCATTTGCAAAAACAGGCAACCAACCTTTGATTATGTTCGATTTACCTCCAATAAAAACAACATATAAAGACCCATTTGTCTTTTTATGAAAGAAGATTTGTATATTAGCCGAGCAAAAACACAATGCTATGCTAACAAAAAGCACACAATACGCCATTAGAGCGCTGGTTTATATTCAGCTCCAAAACGATGAGCAAAAACGCCCTGGACTAGCCGAAATAGCCACAGAAATTGAAGCCCCCGAAGCCTACACAGCCAAGATTATGCAGATATTAACCAAGCATAAGCTGCTAAGCTCCGTAAAGGGGCGCGGCGGCGGATTCTTTTTCTCGGGAAAAGAGCCTGGGCTATCGCTTTACAAGGTGGTGGAGGTTATGGAGGGCGACTCGTGCTTTACCAGCTGCGCGTTTGGGCTTAGCACCTGTAGCAATGGGAAACCCTGTCCGTTACACGATAAGTACGGCCCAATAAAGGAGGCCTTTCTAAAATTGGCCCAAGAGGAGACCATTCAATCGTTAGCCCGAAAAATTGAGGAGGGCAACGCGGTTATAAACCTTCTGTAACATCCAACCCGTAAATTCATGAAGCAAAAAGGAAGCATATACAAAACGCTACACAAGTGGCCTGGGCTAATTATTGGCATCCTACTCCTGTTCTTTGGTACAACGGGAATAGTAATGAACCACAGGCAATTTTTTTCTCCTATTGATATTAGTCGTACAGCCCTCCCGTCGCAATACCACTATAGCAACTGGAACCTAGCCGCCCTAAAGGGCAACGTAAACCTATCGCCCGATAGCATTTTGGTGTACGGCAATGTGGGCATTTGGCTAACCGATTCCACCTTTACCCACTACACCCCGCTAAACAACGGCTTCCCCAAAGGAAGCGATAACCGCAAGATTTTTGATGTGGGGCTATCGCCCAATGGGCACCTATACGCAGCCACGCTATACGGCCTTTACGCCTTTAATCCATCGGCAAAAAGATGGGTTAAGTTTGATATCGATACAGATACAGAGCGCTTTGTTGGCATCGATTTTATTGGCGATACGCTGATAGCCATAAACCGCTCGCACGCATACTACGGCAAATCGGAAGGCGTAAACACCCAATTCACGCGGGTTGAGATTAAGCAGCCCGAGGGGTACACACAGGAGGTTGGGCTATTTGAAACCATGTGGCAAATACACTCTGGCGAGATATTTGGCTTACCCGGTAAGCTCTTTGTCGATTTGCTTGGGATAATAACCATAGCGCTTTCCGTAACGGGCATACTCTACTTCTTTTTCCCGGGAATAATTAGAAGGCGCAAGCAGAAGCAGAAAGCCATTACGGGGCTGGTAAAAACCAACCGATGGTCGTTAAAGTGGCATAACAAGATTGGTGCATGGCTCTTTGTACTGCTAATAGTGGTTTACCTAACGGGGATATTCCTACGCCCGCCATTCCTAATTACCATTGCCAACGCACGGGTTAAGCCGCTTAAGTTTACCCACCTGCACCAAGCAAACCCTTGGTACGATAGGCTTCGCGATATACTAGTTGATAGCGACCGAGGCTCAATCCTACTAGCCACATCCGAGGGGATATTTGAGCTACAGAACCTGCACAGCGTTCCTAAGCCCTTTGCCATTCAGCCTCCCGTTAGCGTAATGGGGATAACCGTTTTTGAGAAGTTTGGCGGCGGAGCCTACATTGTGGGCTCATTTAGCGGGATATTCCTATGGCACCCATCGCACCCAGAAATAGTGAACTACGCAACGGGCATGCCCTACCAACCCATTAGCGGAGGCCGCCCCGTTGGCGACCAAACCGTTACCGGACTAATAAAAGCACCCAATGGCAAGCATTTTATGGTTGATTACGCAATGGGAACCAAGCCCCTATGGCACAACCAGCCATTCCCATCGATGCCCCAAAACGTGATTACCGATGCCAAGATGTCGCTATGGAACCTATCGCTTGAGATACACACAGGCCGCATATTCCAAGGTATTATGGGGTTATTCTACATCCTGATTGTGCCGCTAAGCGGATTAATCGCCGCCATGGTGGTAATTAGCGGATACCTGCTCTGGTGGAAGCGGTTTAGGAAGAAAAGCGGGAAGGGTTAAAGGTTAAAGGTTAAAAGTTAAAGGATTAAGAGTTGGGGGCCGTTTCTCTCACAGAGATGTCGCACCTACGGTGCTAAAATGCATTTAGATTGCTTCGGTCTACAAAGATACCGCACCTCTGGTGCTACAAATGCATCGGTTTAAATAAACAAAAGCCCCAGCGGGGCGGAATCTCTATAGTAGTATAGGGTGAAGTGATTTCGAGCCCTGTAGGGGCGACATCTTTGTAACAAACTTGCCAAATGCGCCCAAACACTATACACTATACACTATACACCAAAAACTAAATACACTCACTCCGTAAACCCCTTACGCCGCATTCCCTCTGCATTTTGAAAAAGAGCCATCCCTGTGGTCATCTTGCTAAAGCCCAGCTTGCGGTAGAAATCCTCCTTCCCGGGCGAAGCGTAAAGCAGCACATTACAGGAAGGCAAGCGCTCCAAAATCTTCTCAACAATCAGCTTGCCTATCCCCTTACCCTGATAACTTGGCACAACGGCCACATCGTAAATGGCGGCTTGGTATGCCCCATCGGATATGGCGCGGCCAAATCCTACCAAACATTCGCCATCCCAAACAAAAACTACGGTGTGGCTATTCTCAAAGGCCTTTTGATGGGTATCGGCACTGTAATGAGCCATGCCAACCTGCGCCAGCACTGCCGATACCTGTTGCCAATCAATATCCTGTGTTGTATATCGTACCTGAAAGGGCATAGCAATGGAATTACAACTCTACATAAAATTCTTAAGCACCTCGGCAATAAAGTAGCCAAGGTAGTTACCTACGGCATAACCAATTATACCAACAGTTAATCCCGATACTATTACCTGCTTATTCCCTATGGCACCAGCAATAACGGGCACAAAGGGTGGCGAGCAGATTAAGGATACGGAGGTAATCATCACCGTATCGGAATCCACACCTGTAAGCTTTGCCAGCAGCACATGAAGAATCAACGAGAGGAATACAGCAAAGGTTATGTAGCCAAACAGCCCTGGGGTGATACCCGCAAAGTTGCTAATATCGGCCATGGAGGCCACCACAATGCTGAATACCAGAATTAGGTACATGCCAGCCTCAAAGGTGTGCTCTATGCGGTTAACCGCAGGAACAAACGATGCGGCAATCCCCAACGTGGTTATGGTTAGTATCACCACAACCATCTGCTGGCTTTTGGGTACTAAAAGGCTTAAGCCACCACCTATTCCAAATATTAGCACAGCCAGCCCAAGCGCAGCAAAAAGGGGCTTTAGCTTAGCCCAGCGCAAAACGCCAGTAAATGGGTCGGAGCCGTTAGTATCGCCAACAATCTCGGCGTAAGGTTGCGTAGGGAATGGCTTTAGGAACCAGTGAAAAACGCGTTTCCCCAAGGTTATAAGGAACACTATGTAAACCGATGATATAATAAGGTCGTAGGTATGGGTTAGGATATAAGTATCGGCATCAACATTAAGCATCATCTTAAGCGAGGCCAGATTGGGCGTACCACCAGTGTAAACGCCAATAAGCATACCTGCTACCTTCCAAAGCTCGGGCATGCCCTTTCCCTTAAACAGGAAAAAGCCCAGCACCACAACCAGCACCACCGAGAATATGCCAATAAACAGAGATATAAAGGTTACCCTAGCCACCTTCCCCCACTGCTTAAAGTTTGATGAGAACAGCAGCAGCGGAATAGCCAAAGGAATGGTTATGGTTGTCATCAAATCCTGAACTTTTACGCTACCCTCTGGTAGAATGCCTATGTTTCCCAGAATCAACCCAAAAAAGTAGGCAACAAAAACGGCACCCAGCTTATTTACAAATGGGTATTTATGCGCGAGATGAAGAATAAGCATCGGGGCAAAAACATAGAAAATGGCTAGAATTACTAGGCTCATAGTTTTACTTTTTTGTTGATGCAAAGATAAGTAATGCGGCTAATTGGTCTCACTCACAGCCATTGAGTTCTCTACAAGGCAACGGTTGTTTAGCGATGTAACATACTCCGCCCTAAATCCAATAACGCTTTGAACCATTGAATTTGCGGGCATTGTAATACGTAGAACGCCCTTACCATTCTCCTTATCCATGGCGGTAAACACCATTTTATCATTCACTTGGCTCGACATTGAGTAGCTAGCCCCCTCAAATCCGTTGGAAAGGCTTGCCGTTATGGTTACAATCTTTTGAGCACCCTTTTTAACGCTGGTTTTCTTTAGAATAAGCGTTGGCTGTGGCAGCGTATCGCCCCGCTGGTTAAACTCCACCAAACCGGGAAGTAGCACGCCCCATTCATAGGGTGTTTCGCTATGCAGCTTCCCATTTTTATAGTACTTGCGAACCTTTCCGTGTATCTTCCCATTGGTACGGGGTGTCTCGGAAAACACCTTTCCGTTAGGATAGTAAAACTTTACCGTACCATAAATTTTTCCATTCACAAAGGGAGCCTCCAAGCGTAGCTTGCCATCGGTGTAGTACTCCTTGCGCATTCCATGCGCAACCCCATTCACGTATGGTGTTTCGCGAATTAGCCGCCTATTATTATCGTACTCCCTCTCTATTTTAACATTGGATTTATTGCCACCACAAGATGCAACAAGCACGGCAGCCCATAGAACCAAAAGAATATTGCGTAAACGAATCATAATTTAGGGTTTGATTTTACAAACCTTAAAGGTAAAAGGAAAATGCAAAAAACAAGAATTCCCCTACTAACAACCTCAAAGATTACCGCAGGTGAAACCGATTGCCCATCCATCCGTTTAAGTAACACGTAACCTACAATACATTGTTAAACCATAAACTGCATAATATGAAAGCCACTACACTAACACTCCTTTTACTGGCGCTACTTAGCACAGCAGCACTAAGCCAAAGCGGCACCTACAACTCTGGGAACAGCGACCTTGACTCCGACCTAAGCAGCATTGATGTGGAGGCAAGCGCAAACTTTGGCGCTTTTAGACTAGAGATGGGCACAACCTACAACCTATCAGAAAGGAGAATTGATGAGCTACACACCTCATTAAGAATGCGCCCAGGTGAAATTTACTTTGCCCTTGAGCTAAGCCGCATTACAACCAAGCCCATTGATGAGGTGATACGCGTGTACAAAGCCAACCGCACTAAGGGCTGGGGCGCCATTGCAAAGGAACTGGGAATAAAACCGGGCTCAAAGGAGTTTCATGCGCTAAAAGAACGGGTAAAAAAGCATGCTGGGAAGGGGAATAAACCTCCAAAAGGTAATGGGAACGGGAAAGGCAAAAAGAAATAAAGATGAAACCAAGGAAGGGAGAATAATTCTCCCTTTTTTTATTCTATAATGACAAGTAGCCACTAGACATATACATCATTCTCAACGCCCCAAAACAAAAAAGCCTGTAGGCATAACCTAGTATTTTATAAGGAAAAGCTCAGATTAAAAATTACCAATGAGTGTTTAAACGGGGAAAATTGAAAGGAGAAGAACTAAAACACTAGGTTCGTTAACACTTTAAAGTCTTTGTATATTTCTGATGTGAAATAAATTAAGGTGTCTCAATTGGTAGGATGATGAGTTTTTTTATTTTATATCCAAAAATGTAGTCAAACTAGCTTACTGAAGATATATTTAAAATAATTACCATAAGTTTAAATTATTTTTTTATTTTTATCCTAAATAGCGTAGTATGACTACTTCAAACGAGACATTTTTAAAAACATTATTCAAAGTATTACAGCCCGGTTGTTTAGTCACAGTCGATTGGCTGAAAGTTCATGGCATATCACGAAACTTACAGAATTACTATCTAAAAAGTGGTTGGCTTGAGCCCATTGGTCGAGGTGCGTATAAAAAACCGGGCGATACAATAGAATGGCAAGGGGCAATAAATGCCATACAAAAACAGTCAGAAACCAAGGTTCATGTGGGTGGATTATCAGCATTGGCTTTGCAGGGTTTTAGCCATTACTTTCGCATGAGCAATGAATCCCTTCAATTATTTTCTCCATTAAAAACAAAATTGCCCAAATGGTTTGTCGATTATAACTGGAAGGTCGAAATACAGCATCACCTAAGCTCCTTTCTACCATTGGATTCCGGTATCAAGGAGTTGGAACAGAATCAAATCGAAATAATCGTTTCCACCCCAGAGCGGGCTATCATTGAATGCTTGTATCTGGCTCCTCAAAAGATGGACTTGGTGGAATGTTATCACTTATTTGAAGGTTTGGTGAATTTAAAACCCAAACTGCTTAAGGAACTGTTGTCCAGTTGTAATTCAGTGAAAGTAAAACGCCTGTTTCTCTATATGGCAGAAAAGGCAAATCATCAATGGTTTCAATTTCTTGAATCCGAACAATTTGATTTAGGAAAAGGTAACCGGATGCTTGCTGAGAAAGGTGTTTACATTCCAAAGTACTTACTGTCAATCCCAAAAGAGTTATCCGAATTATGATTTCTGCCAGATACAAAGCTCAGGTCGATTTGCTGTTACAGGTTTTGCCATATGTAGCCAAAGAGAAAATTTTTGCCCTAAAGGGAGGTACAGCTATCAATCTTTTTGTTAGGGATATGCCTCGCCTTTCGGTGGACATTGACCTAACTTATTTACCATTGGATTCAAGGGAAACTGCCTTGCAAAACATTCAGGATGGACTTAACCGAATTAAGGTTGACATTGAAAAAAACGTTCCGGAAGTAAAGGTTCATACCGTTCCGTTGAATGCAGAAACGGATGTTAAGTTGAATTGTCAGGGTAAAAATGCCCAGATAAAAATTGAAGTCAACACCATTACACGGGGCAATGTGTTCCCCACACAATTAATGCAGGTGGTAGATTCTGTTCAGGATGAATTTGGCAAATTTGCTGCTGTCAATATGGTCTCCTTGGCTGAGTTATATGGAGGTAAAATATGTGCAGCTATTGACAGGCAGCATCCTCGTGATATTTTTGATGTAAAACTACTTTTTGAAAACGAAGGCTTAACCAATGAAATATGGGATGGGGTAAAAATTGGCATGATTAGCCATTACAAACCCATTAATGAGTTGCTGTCTCCTATCCTTAAAGACCAGAAGTCTGCCTTTAACAATCAATTTTCTGGAATGACTTCTGTTGAATTTTCTTATGATGATTATGAAAAAACAAGAGCCACATTAATTGATTCAATCCAAAGAAGGCTTACGAATGATGAAAAGAAGTTCTTTCTAAGTTTTGAGATGGGAGAACCAGATTGGAAATTATTTCCGCACTCTGTATTGAAAAATCTACCTGCAATACAATGGAAATTGCTTAATATAGAGAAGTTAAAGAAAGATAAGCCAAAGAAGCATGAACAAAAAATTAATGAACTGAGAATCGTTCTTAAATTACATTGAAATCAGCAACTCCTATTTTCATCCCACAACTTTTCGTTTCATATAGATTCTATTTTAAACAGACTATAAATCAAGGGACTATTCTATACCCGGAACTTATTTCAAAAGAAACTCGATTTTAAGATTTACAATAACACTGAACCAGCCCTATTCTACAAACAGATATTGCTATCCATAGGACAACACTCTCAGCACTAAGCGCTGCTTATAAAGCACTCAACAAAAAGCCAAAGAAAATCAATGTTGTATATTGCACTTTATCTGCACTTTAACTAGTTACAATATTTAACGAAAAATCTATAATTCATTGCATTTGAGTGAACTTAACCCCCTGCTGGTGGACTAAAAAATTCAAAATTTAGTCCACCAGAAAGTCCACCCAAAAAGTGCCTTAAAATGCATTTTGTGCATCACTTTGCACAAACAAAAAAGCCTGTAGGCGTAACCTACAGGCTTTTGGCGGAGAGAGAGGGATTCGAACCCCCGGAGGCTCTCACCTCAACGGTTTTCAAGACCGCCGCATTCGACCACTCTGCCATCTCTCCAATGCGGATGCAAAAGTAAGCGCTTTTGGCAAATATGCAAGCGCAGAACTCGCAAAAAGTAAAGAAAATTGGTGTTTTTTTAAAGGTAAACGTAATGCCCAAAAAAGCACTACTGGTTGCCAGTTGCTTACAAGCAAAGGGTTATAAGCGCTTATCTAAAAATTGTTGGAATCGTTCTTTGTACCCATCGGCAATGGGAATGTACTCCTTACCAAACACAATCCTACTCCGCTCTATGGTGGTTACCTTTTTTAGGTTAACTATGTACGACCTGTGAACCCGCATAAAATCAGCAACGGGCAGTCGTTCCTCTAACGACTTAAGGCTCATTAAGCTCATTATGGGCTTTGAATCGGTAGTCGTGTATATCTTAACGTAATCCTTAAGCCCCTCAACGTAAAGAATGGAACTGAGCTCAACCCGTACCAGTTTATACTCCGACTTTACAAATATTGAATCCACCACAGCCTCCTCCTTATCATGCTTTGATGATGTGTTCTCCAGCAAATCGAACCACTCCTTGGCCTTACTTGCGGCTTTCAGAAACTCGGAGTAGTTAAAGGGCTTTAGCAAGTAATCTATGGCATTAACCTTAAATCCTTCTAGGGCATACTGCCCGTAGGCCGTGGTAAAGATAACACGAGGGCCATTGGTTAAACTTTTGGTAAAATCGAGCCCCGTTAGGCCTGGCATCTGGATATCGAGGAAGAGGAGCTGTATGGGCTGCTCCTGCATTATCTCCATTGCTTGGAATGGAGAGCTACAGCGTCCCTTCAGCTCCAGAAAAGGGGTTTGCGCAACGTATCTCTCTATTAGGTCTAGCGCTAGCGGCTCATCATCAACAACTAAGCAGGATATTTTGCTCATAGGTCAATCTCCACATCAACATAAAACATACTACTATTTACTTGAGTCGAGAACTGGTGCCGCTGCGGATAAATTAGATCTAACCGCTTTCGCAGATTCTCAATGCCAATTCCCGATTTCAGATCGCTTTGCGGATGATTGCTATTCTCGGCACAAAACCTAAGGAGCCCGTTACTCTCGCTTAGAGTAAAACTAATGGTGCAAGAATCGGTTGGATGCACCCCATGCTTAAAGGCATTCTCCACAATGGGTATTAGCAGTAGCGGCGCAATGGGCTGCTGCGGATTGGCGATATCAAACTTGGTTGTGAGCGTAACGTTTGCACCCAATCTAAGTGCCATTAGGCTTATGTAGCTCTTTAAAAAATCTATTTCGCCTCCAATGGGTACACGCTCGGCATCGGTATCGTAAAGGTGGTAGCGCATTAGCTTGCCCAAACCGTGAACCGCATCCTGTGCCTTTACGGGCGAAATTTGTATTAGGGAGTAGATATTGTTTAGCGTGTTGAAAAAGAAGTGCGGGTTAAGCTGCATTCGGAGGTTGCTTAGCTCCGACCGGAGGTTCTCGTTCTCAAGCACCTTACGCTCATTTTCGGTTTTAAGCCATCGCCCAGTGGTACGAATGGCAATGCTTATGCTAATTACAAAAAGAAACGAGAAGGAGTGCGTTATGTAAAACACAAACTGAGGGGGTTTAGGCCTGCCCTCCATCCCCTTAACTGGTGGTAGCATGTTATCGCGAAATAGATCCTTTGTTAGCTCCGAGAAAAACATGAACACTACTATTATGAGCAAATTAATACCAAAGTAGGCCCAGAATTTTCTGTAGAACAGCAGCTTATCTATAAGTACAAAGTAGTTCACGTAAAACAGTATGGCAAACATAACCATAGGGATCCACATGCGAACCACCATTAGTGTTGAACGCTGAAAATCGCTGGGAAGAAACAGCAGCGGAGCTACAAACCACGTTAACCAGATTAGCACATGTAGCAACACCTGAAAATACTTCCGCCTAACAATAGCTCCATTATCCATAGTAACCTTTATTTAGAACCCGTTTAATCTCTGGCCGCCCTGTCCCCGTCCGCCATTTCTACCTTTAGGTGAACGCATCTCGGAGCGTTTTTTCTCCATAAACTTAACATATTTTTTGTACTGCTCATCGGTAAGAAAGGTTTTCACCTTAGCATCGCGATCCGACACCAGAGCCAGAACTACCTTCCTGTCTCTACTCCCCTGCTGCTGCCTCATACCGGTATAAAAAGATGTAAACGTAGCAGCAATGCTATCCTGAACGACAAACGATAGCTGTAGCTCCTCGCTTAATTCACTGGCAATCTGCTGCGCCATCTCCTTTGGTTCTGGCTTTGGTCCGTTGGGTCTTTGTGCTTGCAGCCAAGTGCTAGCTAGCATCAGCAGTGCAAATAGCGTAACAATTCGTTTCATAGCTATATTTTTTTGTGGGTTGATATTTTTGGCTACTCATATCGTAACGCCTCTATTGGGTCCAAGTACGACGCCTTGCGTGCAGGGTACCAACCAAAGAATACGCCGGTAAACGCACAAACTAGGAACGATAGCACTATGGAGTAGGTTGTAACGGCTATGGGCCATCCCGCTAGAGCGCCCACACCAACGGATGCGCCCACTCCAACCAGAACGCCAATAATTCCGCCCGATACGCTAATCATTATGGACTCAATAAGGAACTGGAACATGATATCGATTTCGCGACCACCAATGGCCATACGCAGGCCAATTTCACGGGTTCGCTCGGTAACGGAAACAAACATGATATTCATAATCCCAATACCGCCAACAAGAAGCGATATTGATGCTATTGCGGCAAGCAGCGCGGTTAGCATCTCCGATATGGAGCTAAAGGTTTTGATAAGATCGGCCTGCGAGCGTATTTCAAAATCATCGCTCTGCGATTCTTTTAGCTTATGGCTTGTCCTTAGCGCAAGTGTAACCTCCTGTATAGCCTCATCGCTCTGCTCCTCCGATACTGCCGATGCGTAAATGGTGTGCAAGTAGGTTATGGCTAGAACCCTTTTTTGAATGGTAGTGTAGGGCGCAAGGATAATATCGTCCTGATCCTGCCCAAAGGTGTTCTCGCCCTTTTCGGCAAGTACGCCAATCACCTTAAAGGGGATATTCTTAAAGCGGATGGTTTTCCCAATGGGCGATTCGCCACCGGGGAATAGGTTCTCCACAACGGTTGGCCCCAGAATGCAGTACTTGGCCGCAGACTGAATATCGCGCTCGGTAAACATTACCCCATCGGCAACTTCCAGCTTACGTATCTCCAGAAAATCGGGGCTAACACCCTGTATGGATGTGGGCCAGTTGTTGGCTCCGCTAATTGCCTGTCCGCGCCCCTGAACCTGCGGCGACACGTGCGAAACATGTGGGCTGCTTGCCCTTATGGCCTCCACATCATCAACGGTAAGGCTCTGCATGGTGCTGCTCTCCAGCCTCACGCCCCCTTGCTGTCCGCTTTCTGGGCGAACAAAAATCATGTTAGTACCCATGCTTGATATTTGGTCCTGAATGCTTTGCTTAGAACCCTGCCCTATGGCCAGCATGGCTATTACCGATGCCACGCCAATAATCATCCCCAGCATGGTTAGGAACGACCGCATTTTGTTACGGGCCATTGCTTTTAAAGCAATCTTTATAAGATTAAGTGGATGCATAGCTCTCTAAATTTCATCGGTTACGGGAAGGTTCTCAAGGAAAAGACGAGCCGAGCGCTGCTCCTCCAGAACGTTATCCCTTATAATATGCCCATCGCGAAGGGTTATGGTGCGCTTGCTAAAAGCGGCTATATCGGGCTCATGCGTTACAAACACAATGGTTTTGCCCTTCTGATTTAGGTCCTGAAACAGACTCATAATCTCGTATGAGGTTCGCGTATCAAGGTTACCAGTAGCCTCATCGGCAAGTACCATTACGGGGTCGTTAACCAAGGCGCGGGCAATGGCAACACGTTGCTGCTGTCCGCCCGATAGCTG
>DHVO01000147.1 GCA_002412705.1 Bacteroidales bacterium UBA5206
CCTATCTGTTATTTAGCAGAACAGGAAACAAGGCTGAGTTTAGTGGATTGGTTAAATGTAACAGGTTACTAGTAACCGTGGAAGAGTGTTTGGTGTTTGGTGTTTAGTTGGTCTTAAATCTAACGTCTAGCATCTTTCTCTTTAAACTTTGAGATGTCGCCCCGCTGGGGCTTAAAAGTCAATGTAGAATTTTTTGCTACAAAGATGTCGCTCCGCTGGAGCTATTTAAATACAGGTGATTTGTGATTAGTGTTTAGTTAGCCTAACATCCAATGTTTAGCATCGAGTATCTCTCTTAAGCACCCTAGGTGCGACATCTTTGTAGAAACATTGGATGTGCTGATTTTAAAGCGCTGTAGGTGCGGCATCTTTGTTAGTT
Organism: Bacteroidales bacterium UBA5206; assembly: GCA_002412705.1. Classification (GTDB taxonomy): domain Bacteria; phylum Bacteroidota; class Bacteroidia; order Bacteroidales; family Tenuifilaceae; genus UBA5206. The sequence continues at coordinate 380 of DHVO01000147.1, forward strand.
TTTTTAGAGTTACATGTGACGAGTTACTAGTTCCCTTGGAAGGTGGGTTGTGTCTGGAGGTATCCTGTTTAGTTAGTCTAACGTCTTACATCTTTCTCTTTTAACTTTTAACCTTTTACATCTCTCATCTAACATCTAACATCTATCATCTGTTCTCAATCTAATCTTAAAGATACAATTCATGGTTTGGATATTTTTTCTAACTTGTGCCATGTAAACTGCTGCATTATTTAATAACGATAAAGAGTTTTACCACTGGTGTATGATTAGCCATAAGGTGATTGATCTTAACTATCTTACAGAGATGTCGGAAGGTAGTGAAGAGCTAATGGTTGAGCTTATTAGTATGTTTTTAAAGCAAGTTCCATTGTTCCAAGAGCAGCTTAAAATGCTCTATGATCAAAAGGAGTACGTTGCATTAGGTAAACTGGCCCACAAAATAAAGGGATCGGTTGCCATGATGGGTATTACAGAACTTGCTACCGACATGAAAACACTTGAGGATACAGCGAAACAAGAAGTTGAAGTAGAGAAGTACCCTATCCTCATAAATAAGTTCAACAGGGTATCGGCTGAAGCCGTTACAGAACTAACCCAAGTACTTAACAACTTAAAGTGTAAAGGATTATGCTGAATGTAGAAAAAATAGGAGATGTTCTGGTTATCTCATTCTATCAAATTGATAAGCTAAACGTTGTAGTTGCCCAATCCATTAAAAGTGAAGCCAATGCACTTGTTAGCGAGCCTAACATAAAGGTTATACTTAACCTAGGCGCACTAAAATATATAGACAGTTCGGGATTTGGTGTGCTACTCTCAATTCTGAGAATATGCAAAAGCAACAATAGCCAGCTTCGTTTATGCAATATCAACAGCGAGATAATGGAGGTTGTTAAGCTGCTGCAGCTCCAAACGGTATTCGATATAAAAGGATCGGTAAATGAGTGCTTAGCAAGTTTAGCCAACTAGCATTATTTGTCGGTAAAAACTTTACCTTTGCCTGAAATTTTCAGGAAATGGATACTAGTGTTGAAGTTATTGGCTGGATGGGTAGCATCCTTTTTAGCATTTGCGGTGTGCCTCAGGTTATTAAAACGTTCAAAACAAAACGTGCAGACGATTTAAGTCACATGTTTTTATGGTTTTGGTTTTTGGGCGAGATATTAACGCTTATTTATATTGTTTACACCGATATACAAAAAGAGAACTATCACTTTCCGCTATACTTTAACTACATATTTAACCTAATAATAGTTAGCTACCTTATATACGCTAAGTTCCAGTACAGCGAGGTAAGGGTTAGAGCAAAGTAAATACTGCTTACACAGATAAATCCACAAGGGTGTTCATTTGAGCACCCTTTTCTTTTTGTACATGCTCACCTCGTTCTTCTCATTACAAAACTGTTAAGAATAGCTAACCTCCAAAACAACAACACTTAGTTTCGGTATTTTTTGTTACTTGCATATACAATTCACCCAAGGTATTAACCAATTTCATCTGTAGAAAATTATAAACCTATGAAAAGAATAGTAACAATGGCTGCAGTATTGCTTTCTAGTCTGGTTACAATTGCTCAAACCGCCGTAGGCGACTGGAAAGGACACCTCGACGTACAGGGCAATAAGCTGGAACTAATATTTCATGTACAAAACGAAGGTGGAGCGCTAACCACCACACTTGATGTGCCCATGCAAGGCGCTGCCGGCTTACCCATGGAAAAAACAGAATTTGCCGAAGGAAAAATAAAGATTACCTCCTCTCAAATGCAAATGGCCTTTGAGGGCGAAGTAAAAGGGGAAACCATTGAGGGTACCTTTACACAAATGGGTAACGCCATGCCGCTAACCCTTAACAAGTTTGAGAATAAGCTTCCGGGCAACCCCTCACTTGTTTCAACACAAGAGGAGCTAGCAAAACTCGCAGCATACGATAAAGGCGATTACAAATACAAAGTGGCCGACTACTTTGCCAAGCCTAAAGCCTCATCGTTCCAACTATCGCCTAACGGTAAGTACATGTCGTACAAGGAGAAGGATGCCAACGGAAAGAACCACGTTTACGTTAAGGACATTGCTACTGGCGATGTTAAACGCGCCATTGAGGAAAAGGACGAGCTAATTAAAGGCTACGGATGGATAAACGATGAGCGCCTTGTTTTCATGATGGATCAGGGTGGTAATGAGAACTACCATCTCTATGCAACAAATCTGGATGGAAGCAACACTAAGGATTTAACCCCATTCGAAGGTGTACAAGCACAAATTATTAATGGGCTTAAAGAGGATAAAGATCATGTTATTATTCAGATGAATAAGAATAACAGGCAGATTTTTGAGCCCTACAAGCTAAACGTTGTTACCGGCGAAATGGTTCTGCTTTTCGAGAACAAGGATCTAGCAGAGCCTATTCAAGGCTATGAGTTCGATAAGAATGGTGAGCTAAGAGGCTACTCTAAAATGGTTAACGGTGTTGAGAGCCACCTATACTATAAGGATTTAACAACTGGCGAATTCAATCTTCTTAAGAAGATGCGCTGGGACGATAGCTTCAACGTGATCAGCTTTAACTACGCATCGAGCAACAAGGATGAGGCTTACGTAATGACAAATCTGGATAGCGACAAGGCCAGAATTGTGCTTTACGACTTAAAAGCGAACAAAATTATTAAGGAGGTTTTCTCTAATCCTTCGTTCGATGTATCGGGAATTAGCCTATCGCGCAAACGTAACTACGAAGTGGACTACTTCTCTTACGAAGGCGAGAAATACAACATTATCCCTGTAAGCGAGACCTACAAAGCGCTACATAACCTAATGCAGAATGAGTTTAAGGGTAAAGAGTTCTACATTACAGGTGTTGACGACAACGAAACCAAGTATCTAATCATAGTTCAAAGTGATAAGCTCTACGGAACGTACTATGAGTTTGATGCCCAAACAAAAAAGTTCAAGTTGCTTTACGACCTAATGCCACAGCTTAAGGAGGCAGATATGGCCGAGATGCGCCCCATTAAGTTCACCAGTCGCGATGGGCTAACCATTTATGGTTATATCACACTACCAAAAGAGGCACTAGAAGGTAAAAAGGTTCCTCTAATTGTTAACCCTCACGGCGGCCCACAAGGTATTAGAGATTCATGGGGATTCAACCCAGAAACCCAGCTGTTTGCTAGCCGTGGCTATGCAACTCTACAGGTAAACTTCCGCATTTCGGGAGGATATGGTAAGGAGTTCCTAAGAGCCGGATTTAAACAGATTGGCCGCAAGCTAATGGACGATGTAGAGGATGGCGTTAAGTACGTTATAGAACAAGGCTGGGTTGATCCCACCAAGGTTGCCATTTACGGTGCAAGCCACGGTGGATATGCTACCCTTATGGGTCTTGTAAAAACTCCAGACCTATACTGTTGCGGTGTTGACTACGTGGGCGTATCTAACATCTTCACCTTTTTCGATTCGTTCCCTGAATACTGGAAGCCCTACAAAGAGCTAGTTAAGGAGATTTGGTACGACCTAGATAACCCAGAAGAGGCTAAGATTGCCAAAGAAGTATCTCCTTTCTTCCAAATAGATAAAATTACTAAGCCACTATTTGTGGTACAAGGAGCGAACGATCCTAGGGTAAACATAAACGAGTCGGATCAGATTGTTACCGCACTACGCGCCAAGGGCTACGAGATACCCTACATGGTTAAGTACAACGAAGGCCATGGTTTCCACCGCGAAGAGAATAGCCTTGAACTATACCAGTACATGCTGGGATTTTTTGCTCAACACTTAAAGTAGTTCAATTCGATTATACAAATACAAAAGGGTCGGATTAAGTTCCGACCCTTTTTGCTTTGCATCTGCATTAACCTACTTAGCAGCAATAAAACTAAGCTCGTTGCCCCCAAAGTAATCAACCGTAATGGGTTTTTCCTTTGATACCTTTCCTGCAAGAATCTGCTTGGACAGCTCGTTAATAACCAATCGTTGGATAAGTCGCTTAACAGGACGAGCCCCAAAGGCGGGATCGAAGCCTTGCTGAGAAATCCACTCGGTAGCACTAGGTGTAATTGAAATCTCAACCCCCTGCTCACCAAGCATCCGCTTAACAATACCAAACTGTAAGTCCACAATTTGCTTAACATTATCAAGCGACAGCGGTGTAAACATTATAACCTCATCAATCCTATTAAGAAACTCGGGACGAATGGTTTGCCTTAACAGCTCAAACACCCCATGCTTAGTGCGCTCAAATGCCTGCTGGTAGTTAGACGCAGAGGTACCAATTAGTCCCTCCTGAATGATATTAGAGCCAAGGTTAGAGGTCATAATGATTATGGTATTACGGAAATCAACAGTACGCCCCTTATTGTCGGTTAGCCTACCATCATCAAGCACCTGTAGGAGAATGTTGAACACATCGGGATGCGCCTTCTCAATCTCATCGAGAAGCACCACGGAGTATGGCTTGCGGCGTACGGCCTCGGTTAGCTGACCGCCCTCATCATACCCAACATAACCCGGAGGAGCACCAATAAGTCGCGATACAGAGTGCCGCTCCTGGTACTCGCTCATATCGATACGGGTCATGAGGTTTTCATCGTTAAAGAGCAACTCGGCTAAGGCACGAGCCAGTTCCGTTTTACCCACACCCGTGGTTCCAAGAAAGATGAATGAACCAATGGGGCGCTTGGCATCCTGCAAGCCGG
>DHVO01000072.1:0-17887 GCA_002412705.1 Bacteroidales bacterium UBA5206
GCCTAGCAGGTAGATCAAATAGCAATGGAACCAACGTACATATTTGGGGCGACCACGATGGTGTATGGATGGAATGGTACCTTATAGATGCGCAAACAAAAACAGCCTTTATCCCAAGCCAAACCCAACAGGTATCAGAAGCTCCTTTAAGAGGTGATGCTGTACCACAAGGAAAAAATTACTGGATTCAATCAGCCATGAGCTACGGCCGAACACCAGATGGTTGCTGGGATCTACCTGGCGATAATGGAACTGCCCAAAATGCTAATATTCAGATTTGGACTATAGATAACGGTACAGACCGGTTCTTCCGTTTCGAGAAGAAGCGCAACAGCGAGTTCTATCAGATTTATGCAGGAAAAACATCGGATGGTGTTGTTGATTTACCTGGTGGAAAAACTGACAACGGTAATGTGATGCAGATATGGAAAGCCATTGACGGTAACCCAAATCAGGATTTTTACTTAAAACATTTAGGTAATGGCAGGTTTAAAATTTACCACAAGAGCGGTAAGATTATCAACCTAAAAAATACCGATAATAAAAACGGCAATAAAGTTCAACTTTGGAATGATCATGATGGCATTCACTGCGAATGGTACCTAGTTGATCCCGCTACCAAGCAAGCTTATATCCCTGGTAGCGGAAACGTAGCGTCTCAACCTGCAGAAAGACCTGCCCCTGCAAATAACAGACCCACATCAAACACCGACACCCGTAAGCTTTCCGAAATACTAAGGAGTGGCAACCAACCCTCTATTGAGAGCTTCTTTAGCAAGGTGTCTATTGATGCAATAACAGGAAGCGAAAGCGGGGCAATAGTAGAGGTGCTTAACTCTCTTGCTGCACCAGAGCAGGCATCGCACACCACATTTATACTAAACGGTTTGCGCTCAAACCAAAACAGCGCAGTACGTAGTGCTTCGTACAATCAACTGCTACAGGTAGAGTATAAGAAAATGGCCTTTCTATACAAAGCGATGATGAATACATACTTTGGAAAGTATCAGGAAAAAGATCCTTCACTAACCAATCTCGTTACCGCATTACAAGAAAAAATAGTTAAGTAGGCTCCTCATACTTTCAATGCGCTGTAAACAAGTCAAAATAAAGATAATGAAAGCCCAATAACATGGGCTTTCATTTTAAGTGTAAGACTTACAGGTTTAATTTTACAATGGTATGGTAAAAAGAAAACAGCAAATTCTTAGTCTTATTGCAGTGGTAATACTTAGCGCCATTCTTCCAATAGTTTGCAATGGAGCTAAAGCAAAAAGGCTAGATAACACACATTCAACAACCTACACTGGAGCCTTAGCTGCAAGTGGCGTTGAAATATACCGATTGGAAAGCGGAGAAGAATTTGTTTACGGAAAGATAGGACTAAAAAGCGACGGAGATTTTAACTACTCGTTTGCAATTGTTCGAAAGCCAAACCCTAACAAAACAATATACGCTAGGGAATTTGATCCATACGGACCTAGGCCTATAATGGGTGGAGGAAAAATGAAACTTGATCAAAATCCACAGGAGTTTGACAGGTACGATTTCTGGGTAATTTTTAATGGGCATAAGTTTGGTCCCTATGATAGAATTGTTGAGATGCACCAAGATAATGCCAACATAGACACGTGGGTCTCAAAGGATGGACAGCGTATAAGCTTTGCCGGAGTTAAAGGGCAAATGTACGAAGCAATTATCGCCAACAATAAGGCAATATCCTTTTGGAATGCCATTCAAGCTCCAATCTTCGATCCCCTATCGGGAATCAACTCCTTCGCCTTTTTGTGGAGCAATGATAACTACAAGTTTTACGAAAAGGGTGTACAAGTTTCAGCCGACTGGAAGCAGCTAAGCAAGGTATCGTACTCCGATAATGGTGAGAACCTTGTGTACGTTGGAGCAAAGGATAGTAAACACGAGCAGAACATATACTTAAACCATAAAAAGATTGCAGGACCATACTATATTGTTAGCCAAGCTGGATTTATTCCCAATACCAACATCGTTTACTACTCAGGTTTTCAAGAAAAAATAATTGACAACACAGTTGAGTATAACTATGAATACGTTGCCATTGGCCATAAGCGAGTAATAATTCCCGATGGACATAGTGTAGGTAACTTCCACTTTACCAACAGCAAAGTGAGCTTTACGGTTACCGATCACAACAAAGCGTATAAGGGCAACGATCCGTTCAAACGAGACAAAATAAAGGTTTACGAGTACAATTACCTTACCGACGAGATTATTCAACACGAGGGGTACGCACTAACACTACAAACAACAATTGTTGGCAACACCTTTTTCTACACAACCTATAACTCAAATTCAGATGCCATTGTGGTAATGGAAGGAGGTGCTATTCTCGATAAAGTGGGTAGAGCAGATATGGGGAAAGAGGGTGTTGCGTTTTTTAAGGTAAGCCCATCGGGAGCCGTGTACACCTATTACCAGACGAATTACTCTTCACCTTACAAAATCAGAAAGGATGGGGCACCATTCCCTCTAGCTGGGACTAAAATATCATGGGTGGAGGATATTTCCTACAACCCCTCCACAAACGAGGATAACATTGTTATTGCAGTTGATGCCCCTGTGGGAGCTAAGCAAAGGCGATTGCTAAAAGGGAATAGCGTCTTTGATCTATACGGAGATACATGGGCAAGTAACGTGCATTTTGCTAAAAAGGGAAAGGTATTCTACTCTGTACACCGAGACATTACAACCTCCAACAACTGGCGTTTTTTGCTTTGCAAAAACGGGAAACCCACCGATGATAAAAAATGGACATCAACAACAAGCTTTTGCATGTCCGATGATGGTGAGCAATATGCAATGCTAGTAACCGAATCGGACATTACAGGTGCAGGGGCTGACACAGAGAATGTCATGCTACATATACCCAAAAGGATGATCCTTAACGGTGCGATGATTCATGGCAAATACGGTAACCCTACATGGTCATCAAGCTCAGGTAGCTTCCTTGTGATTAGAGAGCAGAATGGGGCTCTAGAGATTACTGAATTATAAGAAGCCCTAGAACCAAATCGGCAATTTGCTTATTTGCAATAGTAAAACGAGGCTGCTTTAGGGCAGCCTCGTTTTTTAATATTCCTGCCTCGTCCTGAAATAAGCTTACTAACAATTATCCTCGTTACACCAACCATTCATCAATGCACATTAGTGTAAAACAGCGCAGCGCATAACAATGCGTTCTTGAGCTGCTAGTACTCTCCCGAATTGCTTAATCGCTTGTATAAACGCGTTTATCAACAAAACAAACAAGTATATCCAGAAAACACTTCAAAACAATCCATGGGTTGCAACAAACAGAATGATAAACCTAAAAACAAAACTTAACATGAAAAGTGTAAAGATTAAGCAAGTCATTTTATTAAGCATTCTCCTTGGATTCATTGTTTCTGGATGTTCATCGTTCAAGGGAATGTTTTCCAAAGGACAAGACGATTTAAAAAAGGCAGAAAGCTGCTGGGATAGAGGACAACAACTAGAGGCTCTTGCTTATGCAACAAACGCAGCAATTATTGACCCCGAGTTTATTCAGGGGAAAAACTTCTTAAAAGATCGTTTTGACACCGCAATAAGCAATGCAGAGAAACGCCTAGCAGAACTCAAAGGTCAAACCAACTCCAGCAGCGCCGAGGAGCAATACCAAATCTATAACAACCTTGTAAAAATATACGCAAACCTTTCAAAGATTAAGCTACCCATATCGCACCCCAAGGGCAAGTGGAGCTGGACTACTGAGATTAGAGACTACACCAAACAGCTTGCCGACGCAAGGCTAATGGCCTTTAACTCTTTAATGCGTGAAGGACAAGAGGCTCTTGATAAAAAGAGCATTACCGAGGCTCAACAAAAGTACCACAACGCCATAAGCAACTACTTGCAAAGTAACGAGCAGCAGGATTCAACAAAAAAGGTAGTTTTTAACAAGTTCTGCTCACTAGGAAATTCCCTCTCAACAACCCAAAACATAGAGGATGCAATTATTGGGCATTCTGCATTCAAATCGGCGCTAACCTTTATCAAAGGCGACCAGCAGGCTCAAAGCGGTGTAGAAAAAATGGCCAAGCACATATCGGCCCTCTACAATAACCAAGGACAAAAGCAGGAAAAGAAGGGAACTGCCGAAGATTACATTGCCGCTGTTGAGCTGTACAACAAAGCTCTTGAGTGGGATAGCACCAACACCGAAGCCCAAAACAACCTGTCCGCAACCAAGGAAAAGCTTGCAGAGCTTTACTACCAAAAGGGACTTAAAGCTCAGGATGCAAAAAACAGCAATGAGCTTGCAATATCGATGTTCGAGGAAGCGCGTAAATGGATTCCCAACTATAAGGACTGCGTGCAAAGAATCTACAACATTAAAATATCCGACAAGTTGGTTCTGCTGGCTAAAAACCTTGATGTTACAACTGCTGAGTTTGGTAAGTTGCAAAATCGCATAGGCGGAGTTTCCTCGGTGGTTGATAAGAGTGTGGATGTGATGGACAAGGTAACTTACATCTCCGACAAAACCCGCTCTATAAACGAAACCATGAAAAACACATCAACTACACTAAAGGTTTTCAACGTTATACCTACAGTGGGAACAGCAACAGGAATGCTTGCCCGATCGGTTGACTTGGTTCAGGAGCCCGTTGGAAAAGTTGCGCACAAGTTCACCATGATAGAACAGCCAGTTATTACACCAACAAAAAATGTTGTGGGAAAATCGAAAGAGATTGTGGACAATGTTAAGGGTAAGATGGAAACCACAGCCAACATTATTTCTACAACGCGGGAGTACACATTAAAGCTAAAGGAATGCATTGCACATGTTACCGAAGAGGCCAACTTTAAGGAAGCAGAGCAGGCTATTGACGAAATAAACAAAGGTCTTGTTAACACAAACAATGCGCTGATTGATATAAATAACGGTTTTGCTAAAATAGAGAGTGGCACTAAGCAAATTGCAAATCTTTCTGGGGTTGTGGGCAAAGTAACCGATGGCATTAAGGATGTTAATAGTGTTATTGGTAAAATTCAGCCCATTGTAAAAGAGCTAAACCAAGTACTTGACAAGAGCTTTACACTAAACATCTTGGTAAAAAAATACACATTCAGCGTGAAAAAAATATTAACAGGACTACCTAGTGAGGTTAAAGCAATTATGGGCAAATTCTCTGAGCTTGCAATGGGAGTAGTTAAGCCTGTACTTAAAAAATTCGACATTAAGATTCCATCAATCCCTGGCCTTGACCATCTTTCTAACGAGCTAGATAAGATGAAGGACACATATAATGTGCTAAACAGCGAGGTTGATAAACTTAAAAATACGGCAACAGAGTACGCTAATTACCAGAAACACATCTCAAACAATATTACAAAACTTGAGAATGCGGTAGGCTGCAAGATTGGGCAGAACAACTAAACCAAAAAAAACGGGTTGCAAATTGCAGCCCGTTTTTTTTTAACACAACATCTTTCTAACTATATAATATTATCAGCACTTTACAATTTATTTTTCGAATTACTAACCTACTGCTTATTGTTGCTAATTAACGTTGAACAAAGAGAGTACTTCTGGTCAAAACAATAGTCAATTTGTTCTAGCGTTAGAATAAAAACGTAACGTTCCTCCTCCTTTAACTCAGCATACACCAATGCTATTCTATCGCAAATTGCCCCCATTTGCATATCATGCTCCTTATTTTGCTTCGCTATTTTAGCTTCCAGCAATGCATATTTCAACTTCAGAGCAAAGGAGATCTCACTCTCGGGTTTTGCGCATTGCTCTGCAAATAATTTCTTACTCTGATAATCTAGCAGTTCCTTGCCATTTGCCCATTCGTTAACCTCCACCAATACATCGAATGCAGGTTGTTTGGTTAAAAGAACATTAGGAATATCTACCTTTTTCCAAACAAACCCATTGGTACTAATTTGACTCACCGATTTAACGTACACAAATAGCCCAACAAAAAGCAGGAGTAGAAAAAACAACCCCAAAGTCAACATTCTAAACATGGCAAATCCAAAATTATATGCAACACCTAAATCAATTGTGTTTACCATTATTGGTAAATTCATACCATTTGTTGCATAACCTTTGGATATTTGAAAGGGAAGAAATGAATAAGGGGCTATCCAAACGGACAGCCCCTTCTCCCAATTTAACAAGAGTCTATCTACCCAACCCAAGGATAGAGTTCTCTAGCAAACGTAACTGAGCCCGAAGTAGCCTCAGCTAGGTTAATCACAAATGATATTTGCACTTGATTACCCAGGTAGGGCTCGTTAAACTTCACTACATAGCCCTTCTTTTCAATATCATTAATCACAATTGTAATATCGTATAGGCAAGTGCAGTTACAACCTTGCGTCTGCTCCACTTCGGCCACTACAATGTTACTTCCGCGCAAAATTGCCCTTGACTCCACTTCGCCTGGGCAGCAGTTAAACGCAGCGTTCTCGTGAGTAAGGGTTAGCTCCTTAGTATCCTCGTTGTACTGGTAGTAAACCTTTGCATCCGCTTTAAAATCTGTTGATGCCGTTTTCTCCAGAATGTGCACCTTGCAGTCGCTCATAGATATGACCTCTGTGTCTAGAATATAGGTTTCAACATAGTTACTATCATCTAGCTCACAACCGTTCAAAAACAAAGAACCTAGTAAACCTAAAGCACAGTACGTTATTATCCTTTTCATTGCAAATGAGTTTTATTTACACTTATTTGATTATAATATCACCATTAAGCACTCCAGCTAGCCGTGCATATACTACTCATTACGCCAAAAGATCGAAAAACGCTGCTACAACGTTGCTATTTTTGAAAAAAAAAGGCCTAGGTTTTTCGCCTAGGCCATATCAAGTAAGAATAGAATCTAATTTTACTGTTCCACATCCTTAAGGGATAGCTGGATACGCTTGCGGGCCACATCAACCTCTACAACCTTAACTTTTACATGTTGATGCAGCTTAACCACATCGGCGGGGTTAGAAACATACTTATTGGCCATCTGTGAAATGTGTACCAGTCCATCCTGCTTAACCCCAACATCAACAAAAGCACCAAAATTGGTGATATTGGTAACAATACCAGGCAGTACCATCCCAACCACTAAATCGTTTATAGAGTATATACCTTCGGCAAATTCAAACACCTTAATACCCTGACGAGGATCGCGACCTGGCTTTGCCAGTTCGTTCATTATATCGCTAAGGGTTGGTAACCCTATGGTATTGGTTACATACTTATTTAGGTTGATACTTTTGCGAAGCGACTCGTTGCTTAGCAAGTCGGATACGGAACATCCCGCATCCTTAGCCATTTGCTCCACAATGCCATAGCTCTCTGGGTGAACAGCACTATTATCTAACGGATTTTTTGCATCGGGAATACGAAGGAACCCTGCGCACTGCTCAAACGCCTTATCGCCTAAGCGGGGAACCTTTTTAAGCTGGCTCCTACTGGCAAACGCACCATTCTCCTTACGGAATTCCACAATATTCTTTGCAAGCTGTGGCCCCAATCCCGACACATAGGTTAACAAGTGCTTACTAGCGGTATTAAGGTTAACGCCCACATGGTTAACGCAGCTCTCCACCACTTGGTCTAGGCCAGCCTTAAGCTTACCCTGATCTACATCGTGTTGGTACTGTCCTACTCCAATTGCCTTTGGGTCTATCTTAACCAGCTCTGCCAACGGATCCATAAGCCTACGACCTATTGACACGGAACCACGAACTGTAACATCGTACTCGGGAAACTCCTCCCGCGCTACCGACGATGCAGAGTAAACCGAAGCACCATCCTCACTTACCACAAAAACGCGAACCTCGCGGTTAAAGCGGGTGTGTTTAATTAGGTTCTCCGTTTCGCGGCTAGCAGTACCATTACCAATGGCTATAGCATCAATTTTATAGGTATCAACCAGAGCCGATATTTTGCTCATGGCCTTTCCCTGCTCGCTTTGCGGCGGATGAGGGTATATTGTTTCGTTATGGATTAAGTTTCCCTGAGCATCCAAACAAACCACTTTACAGCCTGTACGATAGCCTGGGTCTATGGCAAGCACCGTTTTTTGTCCTAATGGAGCTGCAAGCAGCAGCTGCCTAAGGTTCTCTGCAAAAACCCGAATTGCCTCCTCGTCGGCTTTTTCCTTTAGCGATGCGGTAAACTCATTCTCAATGGAAGGCTCCAACAGACGCTTATAGCTATCGGCAACGGCAAGCTCTACCTGTAGGGCAGCCTCGCCTTTTCCCTTAACAAATGCTTTCTCAATATCCTCAACCACGGGTTCCGAAGGCGGCACTATAGAAACCTTGAGGAAACCCTCCTCCTGTCCGCGGCGCATAGCCAAAAAACGATGCGATGCGCAGCGCCTTACCTCCTCTTCCCAGGCAAAGTAATCGGAATACTTAACGCCATCGGTCTCCTTGCCTTTAACCACCTTCGATTTAATAATGGCAAAGCGGCTAAAATGCCTACGCACAACATTACGAGCCTTTTCGCTCTCGCTAACCCACTCCGCAATAATATCGCGAGCACCCTGAAGCGCATCGGCTACAGTTGGTACATCATCGGTTAAAAAGCGCTCGGCCTTAGACTCAATATCCTTATCAACCTGTCGTATAATAAGAGTTGCCAATGGTTCCAACCCTCGCTCCTTAGCAATGGTTGCTTTGGTACGGCGCTTGGGCTTGTAGGGCAAGTAAATATCCTCCAGCTCGGTACTATCGAAACAACGCTCAATGCGCTGCTTAAGATCGGGAGTAAGCTTTCCCTGCTCCTCAATAGTGGTAAGCACGGTTTGCTTCCGCTTCTCCAGCTCCTCAAACTTGGCCAGTTTCTCCTTAACGGAAGCCACTGCAACCTCGTCTAAGCTGCCCGTTTGCTCCTTACGATAGCGGCTAATAAAAGGGATGGTAGCCCCCTCATCAATCAAACGAGCCACATTGGAAACCTGCCAATTCTTTATGCTAAGCTCAGCCGAAATTAGGTCTAAATGCTCTTGCTTTATAAAACTCGACATCACGTATCTTTTTAACAATTATCTAACGGGGAAAAATAAAAACTCCCCAAATATTATTATCTTGCTGTAAGGTTGAACCTCAACAAATGTATAATCATTATGTATAAAACAAGAGGCTTTGCGCTTTTTTGCTCATTTCTTTTTTTAACACTCATTGCTACAAGTGTTGACGCACAGCCCCGTACACAACAAAGAACAAAAAAGAGCGTACTCATAATCAACTCCTACCATCCGTACCTAAGCTGGAGCGATAGCCTAAACAAGGGAATATCCAAAGAGCTACAACGTGAGGGTATTGATTTTGAAATTTACACCGAAAACCTAGATGCCAAAAGGCAACCACTAAGCAAAACGTTTAATGAGCTGCAATCCTTTATTGCCGCAAAATACGCAGATATTAATATCGACCTGATATTTGTAACCGACAACGATGCCCTACTATTCATGGAAAAAACGGGCGATTTACTTTTCCCTAACAAGCCCGTTGTTTTTTGTGGCATTAACTACATTACCCGTTTCAAATCTAACTACACAGGAGTTTTAGAAGAGGTTGACATTGAGTCCAACATGAAGCTCATTGAGAAGCTACAGCCCAACCTTAAAACGCTGTACATTGTTTTGGATAGAACCACCACAGGAGCCCTACTTACCGAAAAAGCGGAGGATATAATACAAAAAAAATGGCCATTCAAAACCGAATTCCTTATAGATTACAGCCTTGAGGAGCTTAAGGAGAAAACCCGGCATATTGATGCCAACAGCGCAATACTGTTCCTGCTATTCAATGTTGATAGGAACGGGAAGTATTTAGCCTACGAGGAGGCTCTTATTGAGATTCGATCGGCATCAAAGGCTCCAATCTATGGCACCTGGGACTTTTACCTACGCCACGGGATTGTTGGGGGACGCATTATCCACGGTGCCGAACACGGTAAACTTGCAGCCAATATCGCCATTGAGATTTTAAAGGGGTATCCCGTTGAGCTAATAAAACCAGCACATGGCCCTACCCAATACGCGTTTAACTTCGACGAAATGAAGCGCTTTGGCATAAAGCAACGGCAGCTTCCTGAGCATTCAACAGTAATAAACACTCCTTTCTCCCTCTACAAAAAGCACAAGGGGCTATTCCAAATAATCATTTTAACAGTTTTTTTACTCATCCTAATCATAGTACTGTTGCTCACAGTGCTTAGGAACAGGCATAAGCTGCTACAGCTTAGCCGAGAGCACATGGATGTTCTAACCGAACAACAGGCTCAAATTGAAGAGGCCAAGGAAAAGGCCGAAGAGGCAAACAGACTCAAATCGGCATTCCTTGCCAACATGAGCCACGAGATTAGAACACCCATGAACGGTATTGTGGGTTTCGCAAGGCTACTCCGCGATGACAATAAGCTTAACCAGG
Source organism: Bacteroidales bacterium UBA5206 (assembly GCA_002412705.1). Classification (GTDB taxonomy): domain Bacteria; phylum Bacteroidota; class Bacteroidia; order Bacteroidales; family Tenuifilaceae; genus UBA5206. Next base: position 10,453 of record DHVO01000072.1, read on the forward strand.
AAAAGATTACGCAGTACATAGATATCATTAACACCAACTCCAGCATACTGCTTAACCTGATTAATGATATTATAGACATTTCTAAAATTGAGGCTAACCAAATAAGTATAAAGGAGGATGCGGTTGATTTAAACCAACTCATGCTGGAGCTTTACATAATGTTCAGCTCGGAGCGCATTAGATTGGGTAAACCCAACATCAAACTGGAGCTATCAACACCTCACGAGATGGATAATAAGGCCATACTATCCGATGGCGACAGGCTTAGACAGGTTCTTATTAACTTGCTGAATAACGCCTTTAAGTTTACCGATACGGGAAACATAAAGTTTGGCTATGAGATTAACCACAACAAGATGTACGTTTACGTTTCCGATACGGGAATAGGGATACCCAAAGCCCAGCAGCAACTTGTTTTTGAGCGATTCCGACAAATTGATGAGTCAACCTCGCGCAAATATGGCGGTTCTGGACTAGGCTTGGCCATTTGTAAAGGTATTGTTGAACGACTAAAGGGCGAAATTGGCGTTGAATCGGTAGAGAACGAAGGATCTACATTCTGGTTTAAAATCCCGTATAATCCCATTGCTATTAATAAGTCCAGCCACGAGGCGCCAAAACCCATTGCACCAGAAAGGGAAATAAACCTTAATGGGAAAAACATTCTGGTAGTTGAGGATAACGAGGTTTCCATGTCCCTTATTCTAGAGATACTTAAACCCACCAACGCAAAAATTTACACCGCAATAAACGGACAGGAAGCCATTGATTACTGCCACGATGTTCCCAATATTAATCTAGTACTGATAGATCTGCAGCTACCCCTTATTGATGGTTACAGAGCCACAAGTATGATTAAATCCATAAGACCAGAGCTCCCTGTTATAGCCCAAACCGCTAATGCTATGGCCGACGACCGGGACAGGGCTATTAGCTCAGGTTGCAACGATTACATTGCAAAGCCATTCAAAGAGAGCGAACTCCTAGGTTTAATACAGAAGTATATTTAGCTGGCCTCAAAATCATCACAACACCATTTAAACCATCAGGTTGGTTCTATTCTCTGTTTGTTTCCGCAAAGCGATATAGCTCTTGGCGCCCATTGTTAGATCCAATATTGCCTAACTGGATATATCACTAACTGAACATTCCTATCTTTTTCTTACTTTAGCCAAAATTTTTTCATATGGGAGCATTTCATGCATACGACATTAGAGGGATATACAATAAGGATTTCGATAAGCACGATGCTTACAAAATTGGATATCACCTCGTTTCGGTACTAAACACCAATAAAGTACTAGTTGGACGCGATGTAAGAACATCGTCGGACGAAATATACAACTACCTAACCGCAGGTATAACCGATGCTGGAGCCGATGTGTACAACGTTGGTATTGCCACAACGCCAATGGTTTACTACGCAACGGCAAAGAATGGGTTTAACGCATCGGTGCAAATTACCGCTTCGCACAATCCACGTGAGTATAACGGGATGAAGGTTTCGCGTGAGAACGCGCTACCTGTTGGTTACGATACTGGACTTAACGATATTGAGGCCAAAATAAAGGAGAATGCGCCAACTCCTGCCGCTGCGCAAAAAGGTAAAATTATAGACCTTGATGTTAGGGCTGAGTACACTGCATTCCTAAACTCATTCAAAGGAGACTACTCTAACCTAAAAATAGGTATCGATTGCTCAAATGGTATGGCTGCACTACTTATTAAGGATGTGCTTGGCAACACCCCACTATACATTTACGATGAGCTAGATGGCACCTTCCCTAACCACGAGGCTAACCCGCTAGTACTTGATAACGTACGCGACCTACAGGCTCTTGTGCAAAAGAATGCCTGCGATGTGGGTATTATATTTGATGGCGATGGCGACCGTGTTATGTTTGTTGATGAGAACTCTCGTTTTATCTCGCCCGACCTTATGATTGCTGTACTTGGCCACTACTTCCTTGAGGAGAAAGGGCTAAAAGGCAATGTTCTACAAGATATCAGAACCTCTAAAGCTGTTGGCGAATACCTTAGCCCAATGGGTGCTCAAATGCACACATGGCGCGTAGGCCGTGCCTTTGCCGCACACAAGCTACGTGAAATTGATGGCATTTTTGGCGGAGAACTAGCTGGTCACTACTACTTTAGGGATTTCTTCTACTCCGATTCAGGAATACTTGCCTGTCTAATTCTACTTAACGTAGTAAGCAAGATGAAAGCAAAGGGCATTAGCCTATCGGAGCTAATTGGCAAAATAGAGACCTACGCCAACTCTGGTGAGATAAACTTTAAGATAGAGAACAAAAAGGGCGCAATGGATGCCGTTAGGGAGTTCTTTATTAACGAGGAGAAGCCAACTGCTTCGTTCGATTTTGATGGTTACCGCGTTGAGTTCCCCGACTGGTGGTTCAATATTCGCCCATCTAACACAGAGCCTTACCTACGCTTTATTGCCGAGGCCAAATCTCGCGATATGCTAGACCAAAAGGTGGCACACGCCCGCAGAATTATTGAGAGCATGATGTAATCAGCAAATACTACTATAAGGAAAAGCCCTGCAATGAGAACTGCAGGGCTTTTGTTTTGCTGCTATTTGCTAAAGCAAACACAATATGGTGTGGTAAATCATGTACAAAAAGACTAAAACTTACATCTCCATCAAACTCTGAAAATCTATTTCAGACATTTGTTGGGTTTCGTTTAGCTTACCCTTCTCGCAACGAAGCGTACGCGATGGGAATTTCTTTAGCAACCCGTAGTTGTGCGTTGCCATTATCACAGCGCGTCCCGAAGCTGATATATCCCAGAGTAGCCTTACAATATCCTCGGATGTTTCGGGGTCCAGATTTCCCGTGGGCTCATCGGCAAGTATTATCTCGGGGTCGTTTAGCAGGGCACGGGCAATTACCACGCGCTGCTGCTCGCCACCCGATAGCTGATGAGGCATTTTAAAGTCCTTATACTTAAGGCCAACCTTATCGAGCACATCGTTAATGCGCTGCTTAATATCCTGCTTATTCTTCCATCCTGTTGATTTTAGCACAAACAGCAGGTTATCGTAAACGGAACGATCCGATAGCAGCTGAAAGTCCTGAAATACAATGCCAATTTTGCGGCGTAAAAAGGGAACCTGCTTACGTTTAAGCTTCTTTAGGTCGTATCCGGCAACCGTTCCCTCTCCTATTGCCAGCGGAATCTCGGCTGTTATGGTTTTAATTAGGCTAGTTTTACCGCTACCCACTTTACCTATAACGTAAATAAACTCTCCCTTCTCCACAGTAAGGTTTACTTCGGAAAGAATAAGGTTATCGGCCTGAAAAATTGAGGCATCACTAATTGATATAATTGTATCTAGCGCCATTGTAGGGTAATTTAATCTGCAACAAATACATGAAACTCTGAACTAAAAGCATTTACATGCCACACAGAACAAAGCATAAAGATAGCATTAAATGGTGAATCGTTAAACGTTAAACAGCTTGTCTCGCCCTTAGGCGAGATGAAAAGTGTTATGAGATACACCAAACAGAATAAAAGACAGACTTAAGATGTTAGATGTTAGATGCAAGACGAGTGTTGTGATATACATAAAGGTCGGCTGTTGCTTACGCTGGGGAGTTAACCGCCAGCGGCGTTATCCGCCGTTAAAAAGTTAGTTAAAGGTAGTAGAATTTCTGCATCTGCATCATCAGCCCCAGTGAAAGCAACTGCTTGTTAGCGGTTCGGCTTTTTCTTTATTTCAATTTATCAAGTTCATTTTTTGTAATCCAAAGTTCAAGCCCAATAGTGTCGTTCAAGTTTCTATACCTTACTAATTCTAAAGATGTCGAATCTTTGCTTAAACGTGATTTCTTTATCACAGCATATTTATAGAATTCATTTTCAACCCATCCAAGTTCTACGTTTTCAAAATAAATCGTGTCATTTTGAAGCCTGTATGTTCCTTTTATTTCTTTTACTCCAAAACAAACACTCCGTTCTATGAATCTATTTGATTCTTTAAGTTTTAATGTTGTGGTACAATTTCCGCCACCTTCTCTTGATGCAACAAGCAAGTCTGCTCCTTGAAGTTTGTCGAAGTCAATAAATCCATGAGGTCTTAGAAATGTTAGAGTTATTACAATTACTAATATTGTTAAAATTACAAGTCGTTGTTTGTCTTTAAATTTTCCTCTGATTGCTAGATAAAGTTGTCTTAAAAATCCAACAACAAGACCGATATAAACAATAACCAAAATTAAGAATGCAGGAAAAGCAATTAATCCAACTTTCCCTTCCCAAAAGAAAGTCGTGTTAATTAGTAGAAAGAATATCAATGTCGTAATTAGAAGTCCTTTGTTTCTCATTTGAAATTATTGTCTGTCTCTCTTTTAGCTGACCGCTAACGGTTTGGGTATGGTTTCGTTGGCGATTTCATAGCTCTTACTTATCAAGTTACAAGATAAGCAAATTTGAAAAACAAACCCTTGCAAACCACTATCCCGCCAATGAACTATACCCGTTGTTGGGCGTTCGTACTTTTTAAACTTCATTATATATCAAAGGAATACCTATTTTAATTTTCACAAATATTTTATCATGTGTTTCATCATCAATTAATTTATAATCCTCAAGATTGAAAAAACGTGTTAGAATAATCATCTCTTTAAAGTCCCACTCACGAATTTTTATATTATCCAATATTTTATCAAGTTCTTGCCTAATTATAATACCAACTTTCTTATGAATATCAACGTTAGTATCCCTTAGCATGAATTTGCAGTTTTTAAAATCCTTATTCCATATAATTCTCCCACAATTGGTACAAGCAACATATTCAATATACCAATTAGCTTTGTCCAAGTCCAAATCACTCGTATACCAATTTACTTTTGTTCTATCATCACACTTACCAAATTTTATAAATTCTAATTCTGGTTTATCTCCTTTTGACTTAAGTACTTTTACATGTGACACTGTATCCAGATACATATAATTTCTAACAAATAAAGGGTGTATTGCAAAGTTACAGCTCATGCGATTATTCTCAACACTAGGATATATTACAAATGGAAAAAAGACAACATTCTGAGTGTTATATTTGCTATAAATCTGATAATCTGTCAGAAACGCAGTTAATGGATAGTATTTCTTATCTTCAATTAAGAATAAGTCACAAAACTTTTTATGTAGATATGCTAGTTCTACCGTAGCTTCCTCTCCATATCGCTCCTTATGAGATTCCAGTAATCCTGTAAATCCATTGGTGAAATTTATCCATGGGTTATTAGATGGTAACTCCGAATCAAAAAGGACTCTAAAGTCATATGTTTCATCTTTTAACCTATCTAAATCAAATAACCACTTAGAAACATAGAATTCGTTCCCTTCATCCATTCGTTTAGATTCGAGCAATGCAGTCTCAAAAGAATCACCACCATAAAATACGTTTCTGCATTTCCAACTAGCTCTTTGTATTCCCACATCTTTGTCTATCGGAGGTGCGCCAAAAGTTGTAGCATTTCCTAACTCTTTATCCTTTATCTGCCAAGCTGGCCTTGTGCGATATAATGGTAATTCTTTTAGGGTTTTTCTATCAAAAGGAGCATTTACAAATGGTAAGAAATCAACATTCTCAAAGAATGCATTTTTAACTTTATTATAATCAGGATTTTCCAAATCAACTGACAAAATCTTCTCAAATAAGCTATCAATCTCTTCAATTGTCTTTGGCTTACCTGCCTTTTCTGGATTATATAGTGGTAATTTCATCTCCATTTGCAGAATCGTAGATGTATGACGCCCAACTCACTTATCTATACACCAAAGGTGCATTAATCACACCAAATANNGTAAATATTGTACACCATAAGTACATAATATCCCTGCTACCACGTGTGGTAACCAAGCAAAGAATTTGGTTGCTTTTGCAAAATAACCATAGAAACTATTTGGGCTAGGTAATGCTTTGCTGACGCAAAGCTCTACACAAGGGGATTGGCTTCGCTGAACTCACACAACACGCTCGGTTCGTGCGGCAGCGGGGGTAGTTAATATATAATTTTCCCATTGTCGAACTGCATTGAATCTGTTTCCATCATTAAATCTCCACCATAAAACCCTGCTAATCGATTATATCTTTTTAAAAACTCTTTATCCTTCTCAACCTTGTCACAACTTGGCCACATACATTCATATCCTGAAGAATGAGCTAAAAGAAAAATTGCTCTTATTTTTCTCTTATTATCATAAATCTCTTCTGGAGTATACGATGAACTATCTGAAACTAGCCATAAATAATAGAAAAAATCTGCTGATTTAAAACGAGAATCAATTCTGTTCATCCAATATGCACCATTTCTAATATTATAATAGTCCTGTTCATCGAATACTGAGATTGTATATTCTACTAACTTACAGTAAAGTGGATTATTGATCAATCTAGATTGATATTCCTTCATTTCTAATTGTGAAATCGAATAAGAAAAGGTATCTGGAAGTGAACTTATGTATTTTATCATTATAGAATCTTTGTCTCCAAATAAATCAAAATATTTATATGACAGGAATCTACTCTTATTTATATACATATTAGAATCTATTCGGAATTCTGTTTCATAGACAAACAGTTCATTGTATCCGTCAAATTCGTAAACTTTTATTGAATCCACCCTCGGAAGAATACTTTTAATAGGAGTTAAATCAACTTTTTTATCAGTCTTTGTGCAACTAAACAGTAATATTGGTATTATCAACCATATAAATACTTTATTTCTGAAATTCAATATCATCTTTCTAATTTATAATTATGGGTCATCTTGGTTAATTGCCGTACAACGGTCGGCGGTTTAAACTGCTGGGGAGTAAACCGCCAGCGTTGGTATCCGCCGTTAAAAAATTAGTGAAAGGTAGTGAAAATTCGGCATCAGCATCATCAACCCCAGTAGTTTGAACCGCTTGTTAGCGCATCGTGCATTTTTATTTTATTGTTTTCTTTATTGCTGCGGATGGAATATCTTCAAAAGTCATCACATGTTTGTTGTGTCCATTGTTGCTTGGGTCTTCCTCCGCTAAAAAGTCAATATACCATTTGTGTTTCGGTATCTCGTCTGTGTCAATGACAACTATACTCCAATCATCATAATACCGAAACAAGTCAGAAGTGTTTGGAGTCTCAGAAGGAATTGTGCAAAAAATGGCATTAACATCAACCATCAATTTAGTCCTTGGCATTTTTGTTTTTAATCCATTTGCTTTAATGCTGTCAACATTTTCATCAGGTGTCGAATGTAGTAATACTCCTGTAACCTTGATTTCTTTCAAGTCCTCAGAATAAATCTTACCATCCAATCCTTCGTATTCAATTATCATAGTAGTCATTTTTTTGCATGTGCGCTAACTCACTTATCTATACACTAAAGGTGCATTAATCACACCAAATATAGTAAAT